>DATILB010000071.1:0-4976 GCA_035477015.1 Nocardioidaceae bacterium
CCAGTTCCACGAACGACACCGGTCGAAATCGACAGCAAGGTCGAAGAATTTTGGATACCGGTGCCGGGCGCGCGAGTCCGTCCCGACGCAGCGTTGTGAAGCGAGAATCGACGACAGCCCGCCCTGACGACGCTGGAAGGCCTGGTCGCAGCGACAGGTCTCGAGCTGGAGATCCGGGTACGGATGCCACGGCACCCCATCCACCGGATGACCGGCCCCATAGGGCGCCGAGTCCGCAGGAACCGTCGCCAGCTCGTAGATGCGGCGGCTCGCCATGGCATCACGCATTTGCAGGTGTTCGGCAGCGTCGCACGTGGGGAGGACAGCCCCGAGAGTGATGTCGACATCCTGGCCGACATCCCGGAGGGCTTGGGTCTGCTCGGACTCGGGCGAGCACGCGAGGAACTGGAGGGCATTCTCCGTGCGCGCGTCGACCTCGTGCCCCCCGCTGGCCTCAAGCCCAGCGTCGCCAAGCGGATCAGCAAGGACCTCGTGCCACTGTGACCTACCGAGACCAACAACGCCTGGTCGACATCATCGCCGCGATCGAGGCGATCCGATCCCATGTCGAACCGGAGATCTGTCCGACGGCCTGATCTTCGACGCCGTCCGGATCCGATTGGTCGAGATTGGCGAGGCAGTCAAAGCCCTTCCCCAAGACTGGCTCGCAGCCGAGCCCGACATCCCCTGGAGCCAGGTCGCCCGCATGCGCGACCACCTCGCACACCGCTACTTCGACACCACCCACGCCGTAGTCAAAGCCACCGTTGACAACGACCTGGACGCACTACTCGACGCGGTGCGGCGCTTCGTAGGGGTCTCGGCCGAAGCGCTGGAATGCGGCTTGTCGCGTGGTGTCGAGCGCAGCGCCGATGACAGTCCAGGAGTCGCCGGCCTCACGGGCGGCCTTTACTGCGTCATGAAGCTCTTGCTCGGCCTCAACGATGTGCTCGCGTGCTGCCAGAATGCGTCGGAAGTGAGCGGCGTCTCGCGCCTTGTGGGTCTTCGGGTCGACAGCGTCGAGCCCCGACTCTTCAGTCTTAGTCTTTGTGGCCATCGTTCACCTCACCTCAGGTAGTCGAAGAACTTCGGACGAAGCCGGTCCGCATGGATGATCCGGGTCGGCTCTTCCACGGGGACGGCGACGAGTTCCAGCATTCGCCCCTCGCGATCTGGGCCGATGACGAGCAGTCGCTCCTCGCCGTCGTACTCGTACTCGACCAGCCGTATCGCGTTGACCCAGGCATGCTCAATGTCGTCGTCGCTGACGGAGTGCTTGCGCGCCGCATCCGCGATCTCCACTGTCAAGGTTACCTTTACGCCGAGGAATGTCAAGGTTATGTTTACACACGCAAGCGCGCCGAGTCTCGCTGCATCCACAGCGCGGTTGCACCTGGTCGGGAGACGCCGTGCACCATGCGGAGTGACGCAACTTGAGAAGCAAGCGGATCGCGGCTAAGAGCGTGCGCTTCATCGCGCGCGCAGGGCGGCATTTGCGGACGTTCCTCTGTGAATCCCAGACCAGCTCGACCGGAGTACCAGCCCTGAAACGCTGATCGTCGCTCGCCTGGTCCCCTTACGCCGGGTCTGTGGTGCTCGTCGGGTTTGGCGGGCAGAATCTGTCGTAAGGGGTGGTCCAATGAGACGGATGCTGGTGGCGATCTTGTACGCGGGCATTCTGGCCGGCTGTGGGAATGACAGCGACTCGGGTGCGAACACGACACCGACGATGACCCCGTCCAACGGAGCCGTGATCACCACCGAATTGGTCGGCTCGTGGCACCGTGCTCAGACATGTCCCGAGATGCTCGCGGCATTCGAGGCAGCGGGGCTTGCCGAGTCCCACCGCGAGTGGCTCCAAGGCAACTTCTATGGAGGCCAGCCCGGTCCGACCTCCGGCGGCGCATGCGCGGACGCTCAGGGGCCGTTGGAGCATGATCACTTCTTCACCGGCGATGGAGAGTTCGGATCGCATGACGAGAATGGCGAGGAGGTCGATGGCGGCGACTTCGAGGTCGTGGACGATGACACCGTCTCGTTCCCCTCGCATGCGACCGAGTTCGGCTATGACGGGGATCTCGTAGTCGACTATTCGATTGATGGTGACGTAGCCATCTTTCACGCCAGCATTCCGGCGGGCTGCGACAACGGATGTGCCGATGCTTACGCCTGGGCCCTGTCTGCGTTTGCATCTGGCCCATGGGCGCGCGGCGAAGTGCCGTAGTCCGTCCCCATCAACCAAGTGGCCAGGTGTCGAGAACGTCCTGTCATCGGCTGAGTGCGATTCGGAACTTGCCGAGTCGCGGCGTTGTGACACGGGAGTGGAAGCAGAGCAGGCGCTCGCGGCACCAGACCGCACTGGACATGGATGCCCCTAAAAGGCCCACCAGTACAGGGACAGGGCGATCGTGACTGCGCCGAAGCTGAACAGCAGCAGGCGAAGAACTCTTGCTCCATGCGCCGGCCTGCTGAGCCACGCGACCAGGACCTCCGCGATTCCGGCGGCCAGACCGAGTGCTGCGTGGGTTGTCGCTGCCCAGATCGCCACCGCCTGCAGGACGGCGATCATGAACAGGCCAACCAAGAGAACCGAGAGCTCTGACGCCGGAGGTTCGTGGGATGTCGCCACCTTGCTCGCCCCATTCCCGAGTCCGTGCAAATCACGGTGCTTCGATGATGGCAAAGCTGGGCTCCCCTTGGATACATCGAGCGCACGAGACGCGGCCAATTGACGCAGGTGCGTTCTGGGAGCCGCGGTTCAGCGAACTTGCAGGAGCCAGTCCGTGACGGTTACAAGATCGCGCCTCGGGGCGCTACTTCTAGCGCAGCGACCCCCCTCGCGAACACGACAACGAGCCGATCGCCGTGTTTGCATCGCAGCACGCCGGCAGGCTCCGACAAGGTTGCGACGACATGGTCGATGAGCTCATCTTCGCTGTCCGCGTCGCCGTCCTCGTATGTGACATCCGTACTATCACCGCTGATGAGACGGACTCGAAGCACAATGCGTTCCATGGCAATCCACACTAGACGCGCGCCTTGCGGGCTGCGCGGCGCCAGTCCGCGGATGTGACAAATTCGGGCCACCGGACTCACTCGTCTTCGCTACCCACTGCGCCTCGCCGTCAGAATCGATGCGCAGTATGTTCTGGCCATGGATCCGCTCGACGATTTGCCGCCCGAATCCCGGAACGAGCTGGTCGCCGCAGTGAGGGCCGCTCTCGACGTCGACCCGGCGACAGCTGAGGACCTGATTCGCTCTAGCGAACCGCTTTGGGAGGCCATGGAGCAGGCCGGGGGCCTGGTCGACGCTTGGGGCGGCGGCGAGTTCTGCCAGTTGTTCCCGAGGGTGCTCGCGTATGTCCGGGACGCTGTCTAGCTTCTCGCCGCTGGCGGCGGAGTGCAGCACCCACGCGCCCGGCTATGGTCCGCCGATCAAGCCGTATGCCCAGGTGACGTCGTCGCCGTCTCGCACGAAGAGCAGAACGGGCGTTCCTGGGCGGTCCGGGGAGGAGTACACGATGCCGCCGCCCGGCGTGCGGTCAACCTCCACCCACCCCGCGGGTAGGGCTTGGCGTCTGCCCCGGTCGTAGTCGCGATCACCGAAGACGATCTTGGGCGAGGCTGCAGCCGGCGAATAGGTCCACTCGCCGGTCTCGTCGTGTAGCTGGGATAGACGGTCGAACGCGATTAGCGCCGCAGCGAGTGCGGCGAGGATGGCCAGGGCGAGCGCGATCCGAAGCCTCGAGAGCCGGCCGTTGGATGCGCGCAGGGTCACCAAGGACATAGCTTCAGTGTCGGCCGCGCGAGCGGGCATGTCGACGGACCACGCTTGGGGGCGGGTGCCTCGTGGCTGCGGCACACTGCAAGGCATGAAGCTCCCGATTGTCGGCGTGCGCCAGATCAAACTCCCGGTCAGCGACCTGGCCCGCAGTGCTCGTTGGTATTCGGACTTGTTCGGCCTCGAGTTAGCGGCTGAGTTCTACGAAGACTCGGCGGTCCGGGGAGTCGTGCTTGCCGACCACGCTGCAGGTTTCGTGATTGGCCTTCGTCAGCGCGAGTACTGTGCGAGCGGTCCGGTGCTGGAGGGGTTCGATGTCTGTGCCTTCATGGTCAGCACGCCCGAGCAGATGACGATGGTGACGGCTCGGTGTGTCGAATTGGGCATCGCGCACGGCGAGATTTACGACCGCGGAGAGTTCGGCATCGCGATGGATGTGGCGGATCCGGACGGGACCGTCCTTCGTTTCGTGGCCGGCTCTCACACAGGACTACCTGGAACCTTCGTTGGAGTCGAGTTCGGGGCCGGTCCGCCGAACTTCTATGACCAACCACGACTCAGCTTCTAGCCCAGGCCGCGGGCTGACTCGGCGGTTGGGCGCACTCGCATCAACGCAGAGCGATGATCAGTAGGCATTCCGGACTTGGTCGAGAAGTCCGGAAGCCGGAGCTTCGCTAGTGCCGAGAGTTCGCTGGCCGTGCACATCGGCGTGCCGGTGAAGTCCCCGGCGTAGTAGCCGTCGTGCCGGCGGGGGGATCGAGTGATGGTGCCGCTCTCTTCCTCGATCATGAACATCTGAGTCATCTCCTTGGTGCCCGGGTGACCTTCGGGGTCGGCCGCCTCGTGTAGCTCCTCACCAGTTCCACGAACGACACCGGTCGAAATCGACAGCAAGGTCGAAGAATTTTGGATACCGGTGCCGGGCGCGCGAGTCCGTCCCGACGCAGCGTTGTGAAGCGATAGAACGAATCGCATTCAATATCTACAATCCGCTATGCTGTGTGAATGACCAATTCCTCCAGCGGCACCCTGCTGCGTGACGCCCGGACGCGTGCCGGGCTGACTCAGTCCGAGCTGGCGCAACGTGCTGGCACGACTCAGAGCGTGATCAGCGCCTACGAGTCCGATCGACGACAGCCCGCCCTGACGACGCTGGAAGGCCTGGTCGCAGCGACAGGTCTCGAGCTGGAGGTCC
>DATILB010000072.1:0-34167 GCA_035477015.1 Nocardioidaceae bacterium
TCGTCCGGGTTCTCCTCGGTCGTCTTGAGGCGGAGACCACGCCATTCCGTTCGGATTGGCTGTTCTGCAGACGTAAACCGACCAATCGGAACGGGTAGGTGGCTGTGTCGCCGTGGGACTCGAGTCCTGACCCTGCCGATCATGTCGCGGTCTTGAGCTGCGCCTCACGGGAACCTTGGGGAACTCGGCCTAAGGTCGGTCAGGTGAACCGACGATGAGCAAGATGGATGGGTTGCGCGCCATGCGTGAGGCTCGCTATGAGGCGATGCAGGCGGGCGCGCCCAAGGGCAACGCCAGGCCCAGCGCAGCAGCGGGCCCCGCACCGAGCCGCACCCAGACGCCAGACGCAATTGGCGCGCCGGAGCCCGCCACCCCGCTGTGCGGTCACAAGGCCATCAGCGGGCGCACCTGCACGCGTGACCGCGGTCATTCGGCCAAGAGCCACCGCTACTCCTGAGCCCCCGGCACCTATTCGCCCGCGAGGGGTCCCCCGGAAAGCACGAACGCGACCAGCCCCAGGGCGAACACGGCCGTCGCCGCAGCCATGAGGATGACCAGCAGCTTCAGGGCCCAGTGGTTCTGCTTGTCGGATGTCGTCATTCGTCCATCGTGCGGCCGAGGGGTGCAGGGCACATCCGCGTTCGTACTCAGCTCTCGTAAGGACGCGGTAACCAGGCCCTAAGGCGCTCGTCATGGAGTCCCACGCCACCCGCCACGAGGCTGGAGATCCACCGGCAAACAGCGCCGGCCGAAGCTGGAGGACTCACATGTTTGGCAAGACGACCTTCCCGATCCTTACCGCCGCTGCGGCAGCCGTGGCGCTCGCAGGGCCGGCGTACGCCGGTGTCAGCGGGCCGGCGTTCTGGATCGACGGTGAGCTCTACCGCACGGTCGCCACGCCCACCGATCTCTCGGGGACCGGTGCCCCTGCGTCGACGTACGACGCGATCTACTCGTTCGGTGGCGCCCAGCGCAATGTCGCGGAGGCCAAGCCTGGTGACCGAGACTTCAACGGTGGCCGCTGGGCGGTCCACCAGCTCGCCTTCCCCAACGGGTACGCCGCTGCGCTGGCCGCAGGTGACGCGAACGGCAACGGCTCGATCGACTCGACCGCGGAGCTGGAGCTCGCCTTCGCCGACGGTAGCGCCGTCGACACGGGGACGATCTTGCGGATGTTCGTCTGCACGGTGAACCGGGTTCCAGCGAACGGCTGACCGCCCAGAAAGGCAACGGCGCGGCAGACGGTCCTCACGTCTGCCGCGCCGCGCACGCTGGGTCAGCCGACCAGCGCACCCTCCGTCACGGGCACCCCGAGCGGGGTGACGCGACTGGTCTGCAGGTCGAGCACCCGGATCTCGGGGTCCCGGACCTCCAGTGACTCGAGCGCTCCTCGGGAGAGCGTCACGAAGGCAGCGATGTTCGCCTCCGATGCATGCGCCCGGATCTCCGCGAGGACGGCGTCACGATCGGACGCCTCCGCCAGTTCGTCGAGGCCGTCGACGACGAGCACCTTGGTCTTGTCGGTGAGCGCCTCGCGGACTGCCGTGATGGTGTCCTCCTCGGCAGCCAGCCGGATCAGGGACACGTGCGGTCGCAGCAGCATGTTCTGCTGCGGTACGACGTACGTCGCGACCTTGAGGTGCCCCTCCTCGACCTTGACGCGGCCAGCCAGGCTGAGCGCGAGCGCCGTACGCGCCGAGGACGACAGGCCGCGGCCGAGCATGACGTCGCCGGGAGCGATCTCGAAGGAGAGCGGTCCGTAGAACGCGGCGCCCTTCCTGTCGAGCAGGCGGATGCGGTCGGCGTGCACACCAGCGTGCGCGTCGGCGTACGGCCAGTTCTCGAGCTCGAGCTGGCGCTCCACGCCTTCACCCTCGACGTCGATGACGGGGAGGCGCTTGTCGAGCCACTTCGGCATCCACCAGGCCTTGTGGCCCAGCACCTGCATCACCGCCGGCAGTAGCGTGATGCGCACCAGGAAGGCGTCGAGGAAGACACCCACGGCGAGTGCGAACACGATCGGCTGGGTGATGTTGTCACCGTGCGGGAAGAACGCCACGAAGACGCCCATCATGATGACCGCGGCGGCGGTGATCACCCGTGACGACGACACATAGCCGCGTCGGATCGCCTCCGTAGGCGTGGCCCCGGCCAGGTACTCCTCACGCATCCGCGCGATCAGGAACACCTCGTAGTCCACCGAGAGCCCGAACAGCAGGGCGACCAGCACGATCGGCAGGAAGCAGACCACCGGGCCGACCGTCACGACGTTCAAGACCTCGGCCAGGTGGCCATCCTGAAAGACCAGGACCACCGCGCCGAACGACGCACCGGTCGAGAGCAGGAAGTTGACCGTCGCCTTGATCGGTACGGCGATGGAGCGGAACACGATCATCAGCAGCACCAGCGACAGGCCGAGCACGAAGATGCCGAACGGCAGCGCGGCCTTCGTCAGGCGGTCGGCGATGTCCACCGAGGCCCCGGTCATGCCGGTGATCTGGATCTCGATGCCCGTCTCCGCTTTGATCTCCGGCGCCATTGCGCGGATGTCATGGACGAGCTGGATGGTCTCGGGGGAGTTCGGATCCGTCTCGGGGATCACCTGGATGACCATGGTGTCGCCGTCCGGCGGGTTGGGCGTGGCGATCGGGATCGACTTCACGTTGTCGAGCGCGAAGATGCGCTTCTTCATCATCTCGATGAAGCCGTAGGGGTCGCGCGTCTGCACGATGTCCGCAGTGACGACCAGCTGGCTGTTCGCGCCGGGGCCGAACTTCTCGCCCACCAGCTCGTACACCTCACGCTGGGTGGTCCCGTGGTGCGCGGTGCCGTTGTCCGGCAGCGCGGTCGTCATCCGGAACGCGGGGATCGACAGTGCGACCATGACGGTGACGACGATGATGATGGCCGACTTGGGGAAGCGCAGCACGAGGTTGAGCCAGCGCTCGTTCAGCGTGACCTTGACCTTGGCGCCGGCCTTCTTGGGCTTCGGGTTGAGTCGCGCGCCGAGCATGCCCAGGGCGGCCGGCGTCAGGGTGAGGCAGCACAGGATCGCGGTGATCAGCGACATCGCGCCGCACATGCCCATCAGGATGAGGAACGGGATGCCGGTAACCACGATGCCGACGAGGGCGATGACCACCGTGACGCCTGCGAAGACGACGGCCGAGCCGGCGGTCGCCACGGCACGTGCGGCAGCCTCCTCGTTGTCGAGACCGTGCTCGAGCTCGTCGCGATAGCGGGAGAGCACGAAGAGGCAGTAGTCGATGCCGACGGCCAGACCCACGCTCAGCGCGAGGAACGGGCCGGTTGAGGTGATGGTGAGCCAGTGCGTCGCAGCCCAGATGAGGGCAAGGCTGACGGCCAGGCCGGCACCCGCCATCACCAGAGGGAGTCCGGCGGCCAGGACCGAGCCGAAGGTCACCAGCAGCACGATGAAGGCGATGACCACGCCGATGCCCTCGGTCGGGCCGAGCACCGGGGGTGCCGGGCCCCAGGCGCCACCGCCGGCCTTGAACTCGAGCGCGTCGTTGCTCGACTCCTCAGCGAGGTGGACCAGCTGGTCGCGGGTGTCGGCACTGATCATCTCCACGGTCACGTCCATCTGGACGTTGATGATCGACGCCTTCGCGTCCGGCGTGATCGTGTCGTTGGTGCTGAGCAGCTCGTGCCACGGGTCGAGGACCATCGCGGTCTGGTCGACCGACTCGAACTTCTTGGCGACGGCCTTGATGTAGGCCACGTTGTCCGGGTCGGTGATCTTCTCGCCGTCCTTCGCGAGGACGAGGATCTGACCGTTGGCGCCGGTGATCTCCGGGAAGCGGTGCATGAGCATCTCGTAGGAGTCGAATGCCTCGACGCCCGGGATGCGGAAGACGTCCTTGGGGCCCTTGCCCAGGAAGAGCGCGCCCGTGGCGAGGGTGCAGATGACCACCAGCCAGATCGCGACGGTGGCACGCCAGTGGCGGTAGCAGAGCTTGCCGAGAGCGTAAAGGAGCGAGGACATGATGGGCCTTTCTGAGCCAGCTGAGGACTGTGCCATTGCTACGCGTGCGTAGTTTGGCTTGATCAGGATGCCCGTTGCTTGCTCATGCTTGCAACTGTTAGCACCGTGTCCTCGGTCACCATTAGGCCCCTGACCTGCATAAACGCGGTGACCGCCACCACAGAGAGTGGTGGCGGTCACGTAGTTGCAAGCACACAGAAGGGGCGCCACCGGAGTCCGGTGACGCCCCTTCGTAGTGATGCAGGTTAGTTGCTGGCGAGCCTGGCCAGCGCCTTGACCGACACCTGACGCTCCTTGGTGATCGACGCGGTGGTGACCACCAGGGCGATCACACCCCACACGATGAGCGCCGTGAGCTGAGCCGCGATGTTCGACCCGGTGATGACACCTCGGAGGGCGTCGATCGTCGGAGCGATCGGCGTCAGGTCGATCAGCGTCTGAAGCCAGGTCGGCGTGGTGCTGATCAGGGCCGTCGGCGCGCTCACCGCGATGGCGAACAGTGCGACGAAGCGACCGCCGCCACCGAGAGCGGCCACCAGGGCCTGGCTCACGGCCAGCATCGACAGCGCTGCGAGGAAGACGACCCCGGTGAACGCCGCGAGCTTGCCGATCGACAGGTCGAGTGCCGTCTGCAGGGCCAGAGCCACGAGCACGGCCTGCAGGGCGCCGATCACGACGGCCGGCCAGTACGCCTGCATGGCGAGCTTGAAGGCGTTCTGGTTGGACGACATGGCCTTGGCCGGAACCGCACGGATCAGCATGTAGACCACCAGTGCGGCGATCGCCAGCGCCAGAGCCGTGAAGTAGCCCGCGGACAGGTCCGGGTTGGGCAGCTGCGGCTGCTGCGGCTGTACCGGCGAGGCGAGGGCGCTCATCATCGCGAGCGCCTCCTCCTCGGTCCAGTCCGGAATCTGCGTGTAGCCCTCAGCCAGACCGTTGTGCAGCCTGGTCGAGCCCTCGAACAGGCGACGCAGGCCGTCGACCAGCTCCGGTGTCCTCGTGGCGGCCAGCTCCGCACCGTTCGCGAGGCGACGCGAGCCGTTCTTGAGCAAGATCGAGCCGTCGCGCGCCTGCTTGATTCCGTCGACCAGCTGCGGGATGCCTGCGTTGAGCTGGTCCATGCCGCCGGACACGCGGCCGGCGCCCCAAGCGAGCTTGTTGATCCCGTCGGTCAGGGCGTTGACCTGGCCGGCGTAGTAGTCGAGCTGCTTGATCGCCGTGAGCAGCGTCTTGAGCAGGTCCTGGCTGTCATCGACGGCGAGGTCCTGACGCAGCTGGTCGAGGCCGGTGTTGACCGCGAGCACCTCGGTGCAGGGCGAGATGTTCGGGGTGGCCTGGCAACCGGCGACCGCGGTGTCGAGGGTGCCATCGAGACCGTCGAGCCCCGTGATGACGTTCTCGGCGAGGCGCTGCTGCGGCCCGGTCTTGTCCCGGACCTCGCGGAGCAGGTCGAGCGTGTTCTTCAGGTCGCCCTTGTAGGCGCTGATCGCGTCGTTCAGCTCGTTCGTACCGTCGGCGACCATGTGCGCCCCGTCGGTCAGGAGCTGGATCTTCGGCGGCAGGCCCTTGGTCTTGTTCCACATCAGGTTCATGCCAGCGGCGAGCTGGGCGTTGCCATCCGCAAGGCGGTCGGCTCCCCAAGCGAGTCGCTTCAGCCCGGCGAGGAGCTCCTGCGAGCCGTCGTAGGCCTGGCGGAGACCGTCAGCGAGGCGACCCGAGCCGTCGACCGCGCGCTTCAGGTCTGCCTTGAGCGGCGCGACCTGCATGTACACGTTCTTCAGGAACTCGTTGGTGAGCTCGTTGTTCACGGCGTTGACGATCGTGACCGACAGCGCCTGACCGATGGTCGGGTCCATCACACCGGCCGCCTGCGACGTGCGTACGTCGAGCACGGCGGGCCGGAGCTTCGACGGGTCCATCAGCGACACGGAGGTCGCGTCGGCCGAGAACGTCTCGGGGATCGTGATGAGCGCGGCGTACTTGCCGTTCTCGAGACCCTCCTCAGCGTCCGCCTCGTCGGTGAGCGTCCAGTTGATGTTCACCGGCATCGAGTCGTCGGTCAGGTGCTCGACCATGACTCGGCCGATCGGGACCAGCTGGCCGTCGATCGTGACCGGCTGGTCGAGGTTGACCACGGCCGCGTCGAGGCGGTCGAGGTTCTGCGTCGCGTCAACCTGGGTCCACTGGAACGACGCAGCAAGGACAGCGGGGATAAGCATCAGCCCGATCAGGGCGAGGATGCCGAACTTCTTCCCGGTCGTCCTTTCGGTGTTGTAGAGATTCAGCCGCTGCATGTTCATGCGGGGGCACCTTCCGTGACGGGAGCGCCGAGTGGAGTCACGCGGCTGGTTTGCAAATCGAGGACCCGGATCGACGGGTCACTGACACCCAGTCCTTCGAGCGTCTCGCGGGAAAGAGTGACGAGCGCGGCAACCCCCGAGGTGTGCGCGTGCTCTCGGATCTCGGCCAGGACGACATCCTTGTCTTCGGCCGAAGCAACGGTGTCCAGGCCATCGACGACCAGGACCTTGGTCTTGCTGTTGAGCGCCTCCCGGACTGCGGTGACCGGGTCCTCCTCGTCGTTGAGGCGGATCACGGAGACGCTGGAGCGCATCATCAGCATCTGCTGAGGTACGACGAAGTTGGCGACCTTCAGCTTGCCCTCGGTGAGGTTCACCCGACCGCCGATGGTCAGGGCGAGTGCCGTGCGAGCCGTCGACGTGAGTCCACGGACCAGCGTGACCTCGCTCGGTGCCACCTCGAACGACACCGGGCCGTACAGTGCCACGCCTTCGCGGTCAGCAAGCTTGATCCGGTCCGCGTGGATGCCGTGGTGGGCGCCGATGTACGGCCAGTCGGTGAGCTCGAGCTGGTGGTTCACGCCCTCGCCCTCGACGTCGAAGGCCGGCAGCCGCTTGTCGAGCCACTGGGGCATCCACCAGGCCTTGTCGCCCAGCAGTGCCATGACTGCCGGCACGAAGGTCATCCGGACCAGGAAGGCGTCGATGAACACGCCCACAGCCAGGGCGAACGCGATCGGCTGCGTGACCGAGTCGCCGTGCGGCTCGAAGGCCGCGAACACGGCGATCATGATGAGCGCCGCCGCCATGACGACCTTGTACGACGCGGTGAAGCCGGTCTTGATGGCCGCGTGCGCGTCGTTGCCGTGGACGTACTCCTCTCGCATCCGGGACACGAGGAAGACCTCGTAGTCCATGGCAAGACCGAAGAGCAGGCCCATCAGCAGGATCGGCAGGAAGCATACGATCGGACCGACGGAGACGACATTGAGCTGCTCGGCCATGAAGCCGTCCTGGAAGACCGCGGTCACGACGCCGAACGACGCGGCGACGGAGAGCAGGTAGCCGACCGTGGCCTTGATGGGTACGGCGATCGACCTGAAGACCATCGTGAGCAGGATCAAGGAGAGACCGATGACCAGGATTCCGAACGGAAGGACCGCCCACTGGAGCTTGACCGCGATGTCGACTGCGGCAGCGGTCATGCCGGTGACCTGAGGATCGAGCTGGAACTCTGCGTACTTCACCCCGAGGTCCTGGGCGAGCGCGCGGAGGTCGTCGACGAGCTGGAAGGTCTCCTGGTCCGTTGCGCCGGTGCAGGGCGTCACCTGGATGACCATCGTGTCGCCGTCGGGCGGGTTCGGTGTCGCGATCGGGATCGAGCAGACGTTGTCGAGGCCCATGATCTCGGCCTTGATCTCGTCGATCAGCTCGAAGGGCTCGCGGCTCTGCACGATGTCGCCGGTCATGACGATCTGGCTGTTGTAGCCGACGCCGAACTTCTCGCCGATCTTCTCGTACACCTCGCGCTGGGTCGCGCCGTGGTGCGCTGTGCCGTTGTCCGGGAGCGCCAGCCGCAGGTGCAGCGCGGGAAGGGCCAGGGCCACGAGCCCGGCGCCGACCACGACGATGGTGACGATCGGGTACTTGGTGGCGGCTCCGACCCAGAGGCTGGCGAGGGTGTGACGCTCCTTGCCGCTCTTCTTCGGCTTCTTGACCTTCGGGGGCTTGGGGATCAGGCGACCCTTGAGCAGGCCGAACATCGCCGGCACGAGGGTGAGCGAGGCGACGACTGCGGTGAACACGGCGATCGCGGCAGCGATGCCCATGAACGCCAGGAAGGGGATCGTGGTGACGAGCAGCCCAACGAGCGCGATCATGACCGTCACACCCGCGAAGACGACCGCGGAACCTGCTGTGGCTACTGCTCGTCCCGTCGCCTCCTCGGGTTCGACGCCCTTCGCCAGCTCATCCCGATATCGAGCGAGGACGAAGAGGCTGTAGTCGATGCCGACGGCCAGGCCGACCATGAGCGCGAGGAACGGTGCAGTGGTGGTGATGGTGAGCCACTTGGTGGCGATCCACACGACGGCCATCGCGACGCCGATGCCGGCGCCTGCGCTGATCAGCGGGAGGCCAGCGGCGACCATTGACCCGAAGGTGAAAGCCAGCACGAGGAGTGCCACGGCCACGCCGATGCCCTCGCTGATGCCGATCTTCGGCGGCTGGGGCCCGTAGGCGCCACCGCCCGCAAGGAAGTGCAGGTCCTCGGTGGTGTGCTCCTCGGCCAGCGCCTCCAGCTGCCTCTGGGTCGACGGCAGGATCTGTTCCACCGAGGTGTTCATCTGGAAGTTGATGATCGCCGCCGACTTGTCGGGGCTGATCGTGTCCCTGGTGTTGAGCAGCTCGTCCCAGGGGTCGAGGATCATCACGGTCTGGTCGACGCCCTTGAGGTCCGTGACCATCGCCAGGATCGCCTCGCGGTGCTCCGGCGCCGTGACGTCGCCGCCGTCCTCGGCTAGGACCAGCATCTGACCGTTGGCGCCCGCGATCTCGGGGAAGGTGTGCTGGAGCGTCTGGAAGGCGTCCATCGACTCGGCGCCGGGGATCCGGAAGACGTCCTTGGGCCCGTTGCCGAGCGCGAGCGCAGCGGCACCGGTGATGGCCAGCACTCCGAGCCACATGCCCATGACGAGGAGCCATCGGCGGTAGCAGAGCTTGCCCAGCGCGTAGAGGAGGGAAGACATTTCAGGCCTTTCTTTCTCAGCTCACGCTGTGAACGGCTGCAGGCTCGTTCAGGACGAGGAGGGAGAGGTCGACGACCATCGGGATGAGCTGGTCGTGTGGGACGTTCACGTCGAACGTGATGTCGTGTGACTGCGCGAGCGCCGCGTTGACGAGTAGCTGCATCGCGAGCACCACGCGCAGTCGCTCCACCGGGGTGCTGAACGGCGGGTTGAGCAGGGCGAGCAGGCGGTAGCCGAGCTCACGAATCTGGTCTTTGCCCGGGCCGTCGTTGGAAGGCTCGAAGGCGCGCAACAGCATTTGGACCATACCGGGATGCTGGATGGCTTGGGCAGCAAAAATCTCGAGGATGGCGCGGGGCCGACCGGGCTCGAAGGGGAGTGCGGCGGACTCGCTCAGGATCGTGTCGACCAGCGCGGTCCCCGCCTCCAGGCCGGCGAGGTACATGGCTTCTTTGCTGCCGAACCGGTGCAGCAGGCCTGCTTTGGAGTAGCCGACCGCGTCGGCGACCTGCTGGACCGACGTCTGGGCATACCCGTGCTGGGCGAAGATCCCCGCCGCAACGTCGAGGATGCCCTGGTCGATCTCTGCGCTGGTCAGCCGCATCGTGCTCGCTCCCTAGCTCCGTACTGTGATGCCGACCACACCGGTTCTTTTAGAACCAATATGGTTCGACGTCGGACGGGTTCAAGAATGGGCCAGGCGAGGGACTGCTTGCAAGTTGTTAGCGCCGTGTCCTGGGTCACGTCGGTCGAAAGCTGTCGACACCCACGCTGACCTGCAGGTTTTCCGCTTGCATTTGTTACCGAGGTCACCACGCGAACGCCTGGAAATAAGCAGATGGGCCCGGACCGAGAGAGTCCGAGCCCTGGGTCGGGCAGACAGTTCGCGTTCGTCGATCCCCCTGGAAAGTTGTGGGAACCCCTGTAGTCGAATCAACGGTTCACCGAACTCGGAGTCACGCGTAAAGGGCCCGGACCGTGAACGGTCCGGGCCCTTGCTTGTTGCCTGAGGTCAGGCGGTCTGTACGACGGCGCTCACCTTGACCTGGCGGTCGCGGGTGATCGACGCGACCGTGACGGCCAGACCGGCGACCCACCAGACGAGCAGCGTGGTGATCTCAGGGGCGATGTTCGCGCCCGTGATCACGCCTCGAAGCGCGTCGATGGTCGGCGAGATCGGCGTGAGGCCGACCAGCACCTGCAGGAACTCCGGCGTAGTGCTGACCAGGGCCGTGGGAGCGCTGATCGCGATGACCAGGATCGCCAGGAAGCGACCGGCACCGCCGAGCGCCGCCACCAGAGCCTGGCCCACGGCGTACATCGTTGCCGCCGCGAGGAACACGACCCCGGCGAACGCCGCGAGGCGCAGCACCGACAGGTCCATCGACACCTGCAGGGCGAGGGCGATGGCCACCGTTTGCAGCGCAGCGATCACCAAGGCCGGCCAGTACGCCTGGAGCATCAGCGAGTAGGCGTTGCGGCTCGAGCTCACCGTGTGCTTGGGCACCGCCCGGATCAGCATGAACACGACCAGCGCACCGATCGCCAGCGCCAATGCCGTGAAGTAGCCGGCCGACAGGTCTGGGTCGGGCAGGATCGGGTCGAACGGCTGGACCGGTGCCGCCATGGCAGCCGCCATCGCCGCGCTCTCGTCCTTCGTGAAGCCCGGGATCTGCTCCGCACCCTGCTCGAGGCCATCGTGCAGCTGGTAGGCACCGTCACGAAGCTGGTCCATGCCCCCCGGCATCGCAGCGGCCTTCTCGGCGCCAAGGGCTGCACCGTCGGCGACCTGGCGGGCACCCCACGCGAGCTTGGCGCTGCCGTCAGCCGCCATGATGATGCCGTCCACGAGCTTGGGCATCTGCTCGTTGAGCACGTCGACGCCACCGGCCACCTTGCTCGCGCCCCACGTCAGGGCGTTGATGCCCGCGAATGCAGCGTCGGCCTGGTTGGCGTAGTAGCCCAGGTCGTCGAGGGCGGCGAGCAAGTCCTTCACCAGCTCGCCGTTGGGGTCGACGCCGAGCTGGTCGCGCACGGTGCCGATCTGTGAGTCGAGGGCCAGGATGCGCTCGCAACCGGGGTCCTTGACCTCCTGCGCCTTGCAGGTGTCGACGGCAACGGCGAGGTCCTGGTCGAGCTGGTCAAGGGAGCCTTGGAGGTTGGCGAGCGCCTTCTGCTGCGGACCGGTGCGCACGTGGACGTCACGGGCCAGGTCGGTTACGTCGCGAAGCTGGCTGCGGTAGACCTGCACGTTGTCGTTCAGCTCGTGCAGACCGTCCTTGACCATGTGCGCGCCGTCGGCGAGGAGCTGGATCTTGGCAGGCGCCCCCCTGAGCTCGTCGGCCGCCTGGCCGAGACCCTCAGCGAGCATCTCGTTGCCGTCAGCGACCTTGTCGGTGCCCCACGCGAGCTTGTTCAGGCCCTCGACGAGCTGCAACGAGCCGTCGTAGGCCTGGTCGAGGCCGCCGGCCAGCTTGCCTGAGCCCCACACGGCCTTGCCGAGCTTCTTCTTCATGTCGCGGAACTGCATGAAGATGTTCTTCACGTACTCGGTAGCAAGCTCGGTGTTGAGCGCGCTGGTGATCGTCGAGGAGACGGCGTGGCCGATCGTCGGGTCGATCAGGCCGGCCGTGGTCGACGTGCGTACGTCGAGCAGTGCCGGTCGGACCTTGTCCGGCTCCATGAGGGAGACCGAGGTCGCGTCGGCCGAGAAGGTCTCGGGGATCGTCACCGCGGTCGCGAAGCGGCCACTGTCGAGGCCCTCCTGCGCGTCCTCGGCGTCGGTCAGAGTCCACTTGATGTTGATCGGCGACGACTCCGCGTCGGTCAGTCTCATCACCAGCAGGCGGCCGAGGGGGACGATCTCCCCGTCGACGGTGACGGGCTGGTCGAGGTTGACCACGGCCGCCTCGATCTTGTCGAGGTTCTCGGTCGCGTCGGCCTGGGTCCACTGGAACGAAGCCGCTAGCAGGGCTGGCACCAGGGTCAGCCCGATGAGAGCCATCACACCGAACTTCTTGCCCGTTGGGCGCTCGGTTTTGAAGAGGTTCAGCTCGCTGAGCTTCATGCCAGCGCTCCTTCCGTGACCGGTACGCCGAGCGGCGACACCAGGCTTGTGTGCAGGTCGAGAACCCGCAGGGATGTATCAGTGGAGGCGAGGGTCTCGAGGGCCTCGCGGGACAGGGTGATGACGGCGGCCAGGTCGTGTGCCCGGACCTGCTCGAGGACCTCCGCGACAACGGCGTCGCGGTAGGGGATGGACGGGATCAGCTCGAGCCCGTCGATCACGAGCACCCGGGTGCGGTCCGTGATCTCGGCCTGGATCGCAGCCCTCGGGTCGTCGTGCTCCTCGACGCGCACCAGCGCGACGTACGGACGGAGCATGATGTTCTGTTGGGGCACCACCTGCTCGGCCACCTTCAGCTTGCCGTCAGTGATGGACATCCGGCCCGTGAGGGACAGGGCGAGCGCGGTCCTGACGGGCGCGGACAGGCCGCGGGCCATGAGAACCGTTCCGGGCGCGACCTCGAAGGAAACGGGGCCGAAGACGCCGTCTCCGTTCTTGCTGGTCAGCCGGACGCGGTCAGCGTGGATTCCGGTGTGTGCGTCGGGGTACGGCCAGTCGGCGAGCTCGAGCTGGTGGGTCACGCCCTCGCCCTCCACGTCGATGGTGGGCAGCAGCTTGTCGAGCCACTTCGGCATCCACCACGCCTTGTCGCCGAGCAGCACCATCACGGCCGGCACCAGGGTGATCCGGACCATGAAGGCGTCGATGAAGACGCCGATGGCGAGCGCGAACGCCGTGGGCTGCGTGTTGACGTCACCGTGCGGCACGAAGGCTGCGAAGACCGCGATCATGATGATCGCCGCCGCCGTGATGACTCGCGACGAGGACAGGAAGCCGGCGCGGATCGCCTCGGTGGCGCTCTTGCCGTGCACATACTCCTCCCGGATGCGGGAGACCAGGAAGACCTCGTAGTCCATCGAGAGACCGAACAGCAGGCTGGTCAGCATCACGGGCAGGAAGCAGACGATCGGGCTGACTGCGACGGTGTGCAACAGGTGCTCGAAGTGGCCGTCCTGGTAGACGAAGACGACCGCGCCGAACGTCGCACCCAGCGACAGCATGAAGTTCACCGTCGCCTTGATCGGCACCGCGATCGAGCGGAAGACCATCGTGAAGAGCAGCAGGGAGAGACCCAGCACCAGGATGCCGAACGGCATGAGGGCCTTTCCGAGCGTCTCGGTGAGGTCTCCGGTCGCGGGCGTCAGCCCCGTGAGCTGGACGTCGAAGCCCCACTTCTTCTTGATCACCGGCGCCAGCTCGCGCAGCCGGTCGAGGAGCTCGAACGTCGCAGGGTCGTTCGGGCCGGTGTTGGGGATGATCTGAACGATCATGGTGTCCGCGTTGGGCGGGTTCGGCGTGGCCATCGGGACGGTCTGGACGCCCGGGTCGAGCAGAACCATGCGCTTGATGTCCTCGATCGCCTCGAGCGGAGTCACGCTCTGCACGATGTCGGCGGTCATCACGATCTGCGAGGTGTAGCCCTCGCCGAACTCCTTCTCGACCAGCTCATAGGTCTCACGCTGGGTGAGGCCCTCGTGGGCGGTCGCGTTGTCCGGCAGCGTCAACGTCATGTGCAGCGCGGGGATGGTCATCACCAGCAACAGGCCGCTGACGGCAACAGTGAAGAACTTCGGGAAGCGCAGCACCAGGTTGAGCCAGCGCTCGTTGAGTGAGACCCGCGTCTTCTTGTTGGCCTTGGGTGCCTTGGGCGGCTTCGGGGCGAGGCGGTACTTGAGGAAGCCGAACGTCGCGGGGGTCAGGGTTAGCGCCGCGACGATGGAGATCAGCACCGCAAGCGCCGCGCCGAATCCCATGATGGCGAGGAAGGGCAGCTTCGTGACCACGAGGCCGCACAGCGCGATGATCACCGTCACGCCGGCGAACACGACAGCGGAGCCGGCTGTCGCAACCGCTCGTCCGGTGGCCTCCTCCGGGTCGATCCCCTTGGCGAGCTCGTCGCGATGGCGAGCCAGGATGAACAGGGAGTAGTCGATTCCCACTGCCAGCCCGATCATCAGGGCGAGGAACGGCCCCGTCGTCGAGATGTCGATCCACCTCGTGAGTAGCCAGATCGTCGCCATGCTGATCGAGATGCCGACGCCGGCGATGGCGAGCGGCAGGCCCGCGGCAATCATCGAGCCGAAGGTCACCAGGAGCACGATGAGCGCGACCACAACGCCGACGCCCTCGGTGATGCTGATGGCTGGCGGGACCGGGCCGTAGATGCCCCCACCGGCGTGGAAGCTCAGGTGCTCGTTGGAGGCGGCGTCTGCCATCTCCTCGAACTTGGCCTGGGTCGCCGGCTTCACTTGCTCGACGGTGACCTCGGCCTGCACCTGGATGATCGCCGCGGAGTGGTCCTCGTTGATCGTGTCCTTCGGGTCGAGGTACTCGTGCCAGGGGCCCATGACCAGTGAGACCTGGTCCAGGTCGTCCTTGAGCGCCTTCTCGAAGGCCTTGATGGCGGCCTTGTTCTCGGGGCTCGTGACGTCCTCGCCATCGTTGGCCACCACGAGCACCTGGCCCATCGCACCGCTGATCTCGGGGAAGTTGTGGCTCAACCGGTCCGCGGCGACGAACGCCTCGTCACCGGGCACCTTGAAGACGTCTCGGATCCCGGTGCCGAGCAGGCCGGCTGCGGCGCCGACAGCCAGCATCGCCACGAGCCACAGGGCGACCACGGTTTTCCAGCGGCGGTAGCCGACCTTGCCGAGGGCATACAGAAGTGACGACATGAGTGAGCCTTTCGTTCCGTCAGCTCAGGGCGGGCGGTGCGACGGGAGCATGGAGGGTGTGCAGAGCCAGGTCCACGACGTAGGGGACGAACTGCTCGCGTGGCATGGTGAGGTCGAAGGGAGCCTTCAGCGTCTGAACGGTGATGGCGTTCACCAGGAGCTGCATGGAGAGGACCAGCCGGATCGCGTCGGCAGGTGTTTCGAGAGCTACGTCGAGTGTGGCCAGGATGCGCAGGCACTGGACCTGCATCTCCTCGATGTTGGGCAGGTCGCTGTCCGGCTGGAACGCGTTCATGATCATCAACATCACGCCGACGTGGTCAAGAGCATGTTCCACCGCCTGCTCTGCGGCGGCGCGCTCGCGCTCTGGTCCGAACGGGAACCGCTCGGCGTAGGCGATCAACTCGTCGCCTGTGGTGGTCGCGGCGTCGAGGATCGCCCGGTACAGGCCCTCCTTGTTGCCGAAACGGTGGATCAGGCCGGCCTTGGAGTAGCCCACCTCACTGGCGATATGGGCGAGGGAGGTGCCGGCGTAGCCGTGGCGTGCGAAGAGCCCCGCAGCGATGTCGATGATCGCGCGGTCGATGTCCTCACTCGTCTGGCGGACGTTCGGCATTTGAGCCCCTGACCTGGTGTTTGGTCCGACTCGGTCAAACAGCTGACCGACTCGGTTGGTAGTCCCATGGTGGGGTCCGCTTGCAAGAGTTAGCAAGGTGGGCTAGGTCACGCGAGGACACGGAAAAGGCCCGGACCGCGTGGGTCCGGGCCTTTCAGGCGTTCAGGGTGATGGGCGTCTCAGAGATACATGCCGCCGGAGCCGCGTCCCTCGTCGTCGGAGCCGGGCTGCCCGGAGGAAGGCCCGCCCTGCATCGCCTCGGGCGAGACGCCATGCGGGAGGGCGCGCCGCATCTGCTCGAGCTGGCCGCGGGCAGCCATCTGCTGGGCGTAGATCGCGGTCTGGATGCCGTGGAAGAGGCCCTCGAGCCACCCGACCAGCTGCGCTTGCGCGATGCGGAGCTCAGCCTCGGACGGAGTGTCCGAGCTGAAGGGGAGCGACAGGCGCTCGAGCTCCTCGACCAGCTCGGGCGCGAGTCCCGCCTCGAGCTCCTTGATGGACGAGCGGTAGATGTCGGCGAGACGCGTCCTTGAAGCCTCGTCGAGCGGGGCGCTCTTCACCTCTTCCAGCAGTTGGCGGATCATGCTGCCGATCCGCATGACCTTCGCCGGTTGCTCGATGAGGTCGGAGACCGGACGATCGCTCTCGTCGTAGGTGTCCCCGGGAGGCAGGGAGATCTCGGCCTGCTCTCCATCGGGCCCGATGATCACCAGGCGGGGGCCGTCTTCCTCGGCGGAAGTATCGGTGGGCGTCTGCTCGGTCATGCGGGCAACCTTAGTCGGCGGCGGTGAGCAGGATCTTGCCCACGTGGGCTCCCGACTCCATCGCCCGATGCGCGGCCGCCGCCTGAGCGAGCGGGAACGACGCATGCACCACCGGACGCACGTGTCCGTCGGCCACCAGAGGCCACACGTGCTCGACGACAGCGGCGCAGATGGTCGCCTTCTCCCCGATGGGCCTGGGGCGCAGCAGCGTCCCGATGACGGCGCCTCGTTTGCCCATCAGCGCGCCGAGGTTGAGCTCGCCCTTCACGCCACCCTGGAGGCCGATGATGATGAGTCGCCCGTCCATCGCCAGGGCCTGGACGTTGCGGTCGAGGTACTTGGCGCCCATGTTGTCGAGGATCACATCGGCTCCGCCGAGCGCGGTCACCTCGGCGACGAAGTCCTGCTCGCGGTAGTCCACCGCCAGGTCGGCGCCGAGCGCCCTGACGACCTCCGCCTTCTCGGGCGAGCCGACGGTGGTCACGACCCGCGCGCCTACGGCCTTCGCGAGCTGGATCGCCATCGTGCCGATGCCACCGGCACCGCCGTGGACGAGGAAGGTGTCGCCCTGCGTCAGGCGGCCGAGCATGAAGACGTTCGCCCATACCGTGCACGCGACCTCCGGAAGAGCCGCCGCCTCCACGAGTGATACTCCGTCGGGCTTCGGCATCACCTGGCCCGCGGGGACGAGCACCTTCTCGGCGTACCCTCCCCCGGCGAGCAGAGCGCAGACCTCGTCGCCGATCTTCCAGGCGCTAGCGCCGGGCCCGACGGCGCTGATCGTGCCGCTGCACTCAAGGCCGAGGATGTCGGAGGCACCCGGCGGTGGTGCGTAGAACCCCTGCCGCTGCAGGAGATCCGCGCGGTTGATGGCCGTCGCCGCGAGGTCGATCACGACCTCGCCCGGCCCGGGCACAGGGTCAGGGAACTCGGCGAAGGTGAGGGCGTCAGGCCCTCCGGGCTCGGTGATGACGACGGCGCGCATGGCGCCGACAGTAGTCCGCGACTACTCGGCCTCCACCAGGTCGGCCTCGTCGAAGTCGTCAGCCGACACCTCGTCGCCACCGAACTTCTCGGCCAGAGCCATGGCCATACCGGCGAGCTTCTCGACGGCCTCGGGGTCTGCGCCCTTCACACCGGCGGCAAACCCGAGCAGGTACGTCGTGATCGGTGCGGCTATGCGCTCGACGTTGTGCGCAGCCTCTTTGGCGAGCTCGAGGATCAGTCCTTCGTCGACCTCGGTCTCGATGTCGAGGATGTCGCAGAGCTCATCGATCCAGTCGTGCAGAGTCACGCATCCCAGCGTGGTACGCCGAGGCGTCTGACGCAACCCACAGAGTCACGACTCGCGAAGCTCGGTCAGATCTTCCCAGGTGTCGATGTCTCGCGCCTCGGCCCCGACCGACGGCACGTGCGCGAGGATCAGGTGCGCCAGGAGGGTCCGCATCGGAAGGCCGTGCTCGTCCTCAAGATTCTCGGGCCGCACCTTCCGGAGGCTGGCTGACCGGTAAACCGCGCAGAGCGGTTGCGTGCGGCCTTCCGGGTCCACCAGGACGGCCCCGTCGTACAACGGGTCCTCCTCCACCGACCAGGTGAGCCGGGCGAAGGTCCCGGCGTTGACCTTGGGCATGTCCACGGCGAGTACCGCGACGAGGTCAGGCTCGCGCAGGAAGCGGTCCAGCCCAGCCAGCAGTCCGGCCGCGGGCCCACCTCCTGCCGGGTCCTCGAGCGTCCAGGTCACCGGTCGGGTGGTCGGCACCTGCTCGCCGACCACGACCACCTCGACGGCCGTCATGGTGGCGGCGAGCGCCCGCTCGAGCAGCGTCACGCCGTCCAGCTCGATCGACGACTTGTCCGCGCCATCCATCCGCGCCGCGGTGCCGCCCGTCAGGACGATCGCGCCCAGGCGCAGAGGTTCGCTCACCCGTGGAAGCATAGGCCCGTGGAACTCGCTGTCGTCCAGGTCGCGTCGTCGCTCGAGCCTGCCGACAACCTCGCAGGGCTGGTCGACCTGCCAGAAGCCGACCTGGTGGTCCTTCCCGAGGCTTATGCCCGCGACTTCGGCCCGCCCGGCTCAGACGTCGCTCCGTTCGCCCAGGGCCTCGAGGGGCCGTTCGTGACGGCACTGGTCGAGGCCGCGGGAGGCCGCACCCTGGTGGCCGGGATGTTCGAGCGCTCCGAGGACTCGCGCCGACCCTTCAACACGGTTGTCGTGGTGGACAGCGGCGGAGTCGTCGCGGCCTACCGCAAGATCCACCTCTACGACTCGTTCGGCTACCAGGAGTCGCTGGCACTCTCGGCCGGCGCAACGGACCAGAAGGTGACGTTCGACGTCGCCGGGGTGCGCACCGGAGTCCTCACCTGCTACGACCTCCGGTTCCCCGAGCTCGCCCGGACGTACGCCGGTGAGGTGGACCTCCTCGTCGTACCCGCCGCGTGGGTCGCGGGACCTCGCAAGGTCCGTCACTGGCGGACCCTGCTCGTCGCGCGCGCTATCGAGAACGTCGCCTTCGTGGCCGGCGCCGCACAGGCCGGACCCCGCTACTCCGGGAACTCTCTCGTCGTGGACCCCCGCGGTGACCTGGTCGTCGAGGCGGGCATCGGGCCGGAGACCGTCATGGCTGCGATCGACACAGCCCTGGTGGCCGAAGCGCGCAGGGAGAACCCCTCCCTCGACAACCGCCGGTTGTAGCCTTTCGCCAGCAAACCTGCGGTACCGGCCGCACACCCAACGATTCAGGAGTGGCCACCGTGGCTCGTGCCGACCAGCAACCTGGTCGCCGCCGCGCAACCCCGGCTCCCAAGCGGGGCGTCCCGCTGCCGAGCCTTCCGAAGATCGCCCTTCCGCCCCGGCAACAGCGGACTCGCGTCTGGTTCCTGGTCACCGGGCTCGGGCTACTGCTGTGCGTCCTGGGCTGGACCGGACTCGACGTACCAGGGTGGATGCCTCCTTCCGGTGCGGTGCTGATCAGCACGACGTTCGCCATGGCACTCGCCGCGCGCACGGGCGGTTGGCCGAACACCAGCGGGCTGGTGGCCTTGGTGATCGCCGTGACCGCGGTCGCGACGGAGGAGCCGATCCTGCTCTCGGGCGCCGCAGTGGGCACCGCCGTCCTCGCGGCGATCCTGGGCGTGATGGTCACCATGCCCGCCGCCCGCTTCGGCCAGGTGGCGCGCGAGGTCACGATTGCCGCCGGGATAGCCGCCGTCGGCGCCTTCGCCGTCGAGGCCTACCAGGCACCGGTCTCGGTCGACCGGGCCAGCTACCTGGCGCTCGCCGCCGCTCTCCTGGGAGCGGTCGGGCTCGTCTACCGGCTCGGGGCGGGAATCCACGGGCTCGGCCGCCGCGGTGGTTTCGCCGTCGTGAGCGGCATCGGGCTGCTGTTCGTCGGCCTGGCCTACTCCGAGGCCCTGTCCCGCTGGGGCACCGGCGAGCTCACCAACAGCGTGGGTGACGCGATCACGAACATCCACGACGCGATCGGCGCCGTACCACGCCCGACCGAGTTCCTCCTGGGCTTCCCCGCGCTCGCCTGGGGCATCTCCACCCGCGCCCGCCGGCGCCAGGGTTGGTGGGTCTGCGCGTTCGGTGCCGCCGGCCTCTCGGTCGTCTCCACGTCCTTGCTCAACCCCGCCGTGCCTCTCGTCGAGGCAGGACTGGTGCTGCTCTACAGCCTCGTCCTGGGTCTCGGCCTGGGCTACGCCGCCATCCGCGCCGACGCCTACCTCACCGGCACGCGTGGGCGCCGAGCCAGGCGACTGGAGGAAGAGGCCGCGCACCGGCCGGAGCCGGCGCGCACTGAAGCACTGCTCTGAGCTCACCAAAATCGGCAGAGGGGGCGGGATTCGAACCCGCGGCTGACATCACTGCCAGCGACCGCTTTCAAGGCGGTTCCGATCGGCCACTCCGGCACCCCTCCTGGATACCGGGCGCAATCCTATGGGGCCAGCACCACCAGCGGGTCACCCTCCTGTACGACGTCCCCCTCGCCGACCTTGACCTCGGCGACGGTGCCGCCGAACTCGGACAGCACCGGGATCTCCATCTTCATGGACTCGAGGAGAACGACGGTGTCGCCCGCGGCGACCAGATCGCCAGGCGCGACGTACACCTTCATCACGTTGGCGACCATCTCCGCCATCACGACCAGGGACTCGGGTTCGCGCGCCATGGAGCGGACGCTACACGCGCCCGTAACTACTCGCGCGTTCGCTACTCCGAGCCGCCGATGTCCATCGAGACGGAGTCGTAGACGAGGTCGTTGACGCGCTGCCGGTGGTGCTCGAGGTCGACGATGAGCCGCTGTACCTCGGCCGAGTTGATGTCCTCGGACTCGTCGAGCCGCTTCATCCGGTCGACCAGATGCTTGCGCTCCCGATGCAGATGGCCTTCCCTGGCGGCCTGCCACGGGTCGCCCAGCCGCGACCGTTCAATCGCGAGAGCCTCGTGAACGCTGGCCATCCGTTGCCGGACCAGGCCGCGCCAGGTCTGCTGTGGGGAGCTCATCAGGGCCTGCTCCAGGCCCTCAATGGCGTTGTCGAGACCGCTCAACGTGCCACCTCGCTGTCGTCCGCGTGCGTCCTGCGAGGTAGACCGAGATCCGTGGGGGCTTCGCAGCGACGCACCAAGGGTGGGAACTTCGAGTGTGACTCGGGTCACAGGCTGTGACAAGGGCCATCGACGCCCCATTTGTTCGCCACGCCGAGGATTTGATGCAATCGACCTCGTGCCATCCGACTATCGAGTTTCCCAGCCCGTAACTGTCCGATTCATGGGCGCCTTCCTGGCGCTGGTTGGCCTGTTCGTCTTCGTGATGGCCCTCCTCGTCGCCACCCTCGACCTCCCTCCCGACATCCTGTCCGCGACCGTGATCGTCGTCGTGGTGGCGGTCGTCGGTGTCGGATTCCTGTTGACCCGGATCGCCGTCCTCGTGCGGCTCGACGACCTCGGCTACCAGGTTCGCTACCTCCGCAAGGCGGGGGTCAGGCAAGCCCGGTGGGTCGACCTCGAGGACGTGGTGACGGGCTTCGCGTCGGGCCAGGCGGTCGTGGTCCTGCGACTGCGCGACGGCCAGACCACCACCATCCCGGTGAACCTGATCCAGGGCAGCGCGGAGGAGTTCGTGAAGGACATCGCGGCCCACGCAAAACGGAGCTGACCCTCGATTCGCACCCCGGACGATGCGCCGGTAACCTTGGGCGCTGTCTGGAGGCGTCGCCTAGCCCGGTTTATGGCGCCCGCCTGCTAAGCGGGTTCAGGTTAATCCCTGTCGGGGGTTCAAATCCCCCCGCCTCCGCCAGACTCTGCCGGCCCCCTCGCTCGTGCGTGGGGGCCGCGCTGTCTCCCGGACCTCGGGCTCGCGCAGCTCCAGCTCGACGTACGGCGCGACGACGATGTCCTTGACCGTCCGGAAGGTCACGGCCTGCAGCCCGACCGGCCGCCCGTCGCGATACGTCACGAGCGTGACCTGCGCGTTGCGTCGCAGCTTGCTGCCCAGAGCGATGGCGTACGCCGCACCCCCGGTGGTGCCGTTGATGTAGAGGTAGCCGACCTGCCCGTTGGCACCTTCGTGCGCCTCGGGACCGATCTGCTCGTGGCGGTGCCCACCGAGCGCCAGGTCGACGCAGCCGCGATCGAGCGCTTCGGCGGCAGAGCCGACGTCGTGGACCAGCAGCGTGGCGACGCGACGGCCGGCTTCGTCCTCGGAGCAAGCCAGGTCCGCGATCCGAGTCGTCTGCTCGGCGAAGGAGATCTCCTTCTCGTCCACCCAGCTGCCCAGCCCGCTCGACCGGGGGTCGGAAGCACCGAGGAACCGGATCCCGGCAGGTCCCTCGACGGGCTCGCCGACCAGCATCGTGAACCCGAAGTCCTGCAGGGTGCGCACCACGAAATCACCGTGATCGTGGTTGCCGGCCACTCCGTAGCGGTGCTCGAAGTCGTCGAACGCCTCGTCCAGCGACTCGAGGCTGAACGCCTCCCACGAGCTTCCGGTCGAGGTGTCGTCGCCGGCGTCGAGCAGGATGGTCGCGCCGCCCTGCTCGGCCACCTCGCGGGCCACGGGGTCCATGTTGATGTTGTCGTGCCGGTCGGCCACCAGCAGCGCGACGGTCTCGTCCTCGGCCGGCTGGTGCAGCTGAGGGCCGATGGTCGATGCCAGCTGCTCGAGGTCCTCGTAGAAGACGAGGCTCGCCCGGTAGCTGCCCACCAGGCTCTCCACGAGCTGCTCGCTGCCCCGGGTCAGCAGGCTGCTGTCGATCTGCAGGAGCTCGGCTTCCTCAGGGATCGTGAGGTCGGGGAGCGCGTCCTCGAGCGGCCGCCAGCGTTCCTCAGCGACCTGGGGACCCTCTTCGCTGGGGAAGACCCGGTAGAGCCCGTACGACGTGATCGCGACGACCAGCCCGAGGATGACTGCTCGACGGATGGTCGTCCGGGTGGCGAGCTCGTCCCAGCGGCGTCGCCCGACGAGCAGGATGCCGAGCGGGGCGACGAGTCCGATCAGCGCCCCGGCGAACGCACCGCGCAGCAACATCCCTGTGACGACCTCACGCAGCTTGTGGATCTGGCTGTCCGGGCGGGCTGCGATCACGGCGTACCGCTCCAGCAGCACGTCGTAGTCCCCTGCGGTGGTCTTGCCGACGTCGATGGCCGCCCCGACGCGACCGGTGGAGGGATGCCGGAACTCAGGGAGGTAGGGGCCGAGGTCGAAGGTCGCCCAACCGTCGAGCGTGGGTCGGACCGTCACCTCGTGACCGGCGAGAACGGTCTGCTCTGAGCTGTTGAGCGCAACGACGATCCCCGAGGGCGCGGCCACGACGAGCCACGCCACGAGGAGCAGTGCGACGCGTCGGAGCATCACCCCAGGCTAAGCACGACCTGGTGAACGGTCAGGCGAACACCCAAGGCCGGTCCCAGGATCCGGCAGATTCGAGGTACGGCCGCTTCGGGTCGATCCCAGCGGCGGCGAAGGTCCGCATGGTGCGGACCACCTGCTCGCGGTGGTGGAAGTTCTGGCTCTCGATCACCGAACGGGCGACCAAGCCACAGCGGTGCTCGCCGAAGGACCTGCCGTCCGCCGGGTTCTGGGCGAGCGACGCGCCACGCGCGATCCGCAGGGTGAGGGCGGGCACGGCGTTGGCCAGGAACGGCTGGAGGTCGCCCACCAGCTCCTCCAGCTCGGGCCGCATCTGCGGAAGCGCCTCGAGCGGAAGGTAGAGCACGGTCGCGTCCGCTGCCGGTACGGCCTGGTTCATCGCCGTACTGGTCAGCCGCCAAGGCACGTCCCACGTGGTCGCGCGGTCCGAGACGAGCCCGATCGCGTGAAGGGAGGTGTGGGGAGCGCAGGTCAGGTAGAGGCGGACCAGGTCAGACCCCGCACGCGAGTGCTGGTCGGTCCAGTCCCGGCTCCAGGCCTGCCAGACGTGGGAGCGCTGCGCCGGTATCTCGGCCTGCTGGGAGGACAAGCCGAGATACCAGCGCTGGTACAGGAAGCGGGTCAGGCGGTCGGGCCTTCTGAGATGCCCGAGGGAGAGCGCCTTGCGAGCCACATGGACTGCCTTGTCGATCTCGTCGACATGCCTGTAGCTCATCCTTCGCCTCCTTGGTCAGACGGCGCCGAGATGGTCGAACTAGGGAAGAAGTGGACCACCGTGCGCCTAACGACTGGTAAAGAGCGGACACACACTTGCCCTGATACGTGCGAAGAAAAGATCCGAACGCCATGTATCAGGGACAACCTGCCCCTCTCCTCGTAGTCGTGCGGCGGGGTAAGCCGCACAAACGCCGGACCGATCGGGGGGTCGAGAGGTCCGACATCGCCACGGGGGTGGTGGAGACAGGAGCGAAAGAAGCCCTCAGCTCACTTGAGTTCCTGTCTCCACCCCAGGCGGTGGGTGTAGCAGGGGGACAACTGCATAACGCAGCAGCACCAGGAGCGGCGGGGGACCGTCGCCTGGTCACCGAAGAAGGCGCGTCGCTGATGGTGCCGGCGAAAGGCTTTCCAAGATCGGTGACGAGGCGACGGCCGCTCAATATGCTCGCGCGTGGAGGGACACCCGACCGCGCACGACCTACCCGACGGGAACGAGTACGACGATGGCTCAGCAAAGCAGCAACAGTGACAGCTCCGCACAGCAGGCAGCCCACGTCACGCAGCCGCTCTCCCCGAACCCGCCGTACCTTCGTGAGTTCGCCGAAGAGATCCTCAACGTGCGCGTCCTGGACCCGCAGACGGCGTACCAGATCAAGGGTCAGCCCGGCCTCAAGCCGACCGTCTTCGTCGCCGACTCCCTGCTCGTCCGGGGACAGCACCCGGACACGCTGAACACTCTCGAGCGCGTCGCGGGCGAGGCCGGCTTCCAGCTGGTCTGGGATCCGCGCATCAAGCAGGACCAGGCGCTGTTGAACCGCGCCAAGCTGACCGACGATCAGCGCTCCCAGCTTCAGGACCTCTGGGTCGCCCGCGTCAAGATCACGCCGGTCGAGGAGCCGCTCGAGGCGGTCTTCAAGCCGATCGACACCTGGCGACTGCTCCAGGCCTACCGGGTGGCAGTGGGCTTCGACGCGGAGCGGATGGCGGACGTCGGGCTCGAGCACCCGACCTCGACGGCTGACGTGAAGGCGAACCCGATGACCGGCGTGCACCCGATGACGGGCGTGCACCCGATGACCGGCGTGCACCCGATGACCGGGGTCCACCCGATGACCGGGGTCCACCCGATGACGGGCGTGCACCCGGCTAACAACTACGTGTACCCGGGCTGGGGTGGCCGGCAGCCCGTGAACTGGCTGGGCCGCGCGCCGCAGCCGACGCTGGACAAGTCGTCCACCGTTCGCCGACCGGTCGTCGCGATCCTCGACTCAGGCATCGGTATCCACCCCTGGTTGATGGACAAGAGCATCATCCGCAACCCGAAGGTGATGGGCCAGCTCATCGGCATCCCGCCAGTGTCGATCCAGGCCGACCTGACTGGGGTGATGGACAAGCTCGTCGGCAACCTCGAGCAGGACTCCGGACACGGCACCTTCATCGCAGGCCTGGTCCGGCAGGCGTGCCCGGACGCCAAACTTCTCGGCGTACGGCTCTTCCATGACAACGGAGTCGTGGCCGAGGGCGAGCTGCTTCGGACGCTGAACCTCATGGTGCTGTGGCAGATGCTTGCGCTGAACGGCGTCAAGGGCTGCGAGCCCGTCGACGTGCTCTCGTTGTCGCTGGGCTACTTCCACGAGCAGCCCGAGGACGTCGCGTTCGACGCGTTGCTCCTCGGCCCGCTCGCCGCGCTCGGCAAGCTCGGCGTCGCCGTCGTCGTCTCGGCGGGCAACGAGTCGACCAGCCGTCCCGGGTACCCGGCTGCCTTTGCGCCGTACGAGGTAAACGGAGCTCCTGCCGGAGTGCCGGACGATACGGACCGCATCCCTGTCTCGACTGTCGGCGCCAAGAACCCGGACGGGACCATTGCGCTGTTCAGCAACGACGGACCGTGGGTGAAGTACCTCCGTCCTGGCGCAGCACTGGTCAGCACCTTCCCGATCACCTACAACGCGTCCGCTCTGCCCAGCAATGCCGTCGTCACCGCAAACGGTGAGACCCGCGCGGGGCTGGACCCGGACAACTTCGCGGCAGGCTTCGCCGTCTGGAGCGGTACGTCGTTCGCGGCGCCGTTCTTCGCCGGCCAGCTCGCCGAGCTCGTCCTCAAGCGCTACAAGGCCGGCGACGACTCGGCCGACCCGGTGAAGTCCGTACCGCGACTGCGCAAGGTCCTCGCGGCGATCCCGGTGCGGCCGACATGATCGAGGCACGGTCCGACGGAGAGACCCTGGTCACGAAGGCTGCCCAGGCTTTCGGCGCGTTCCAGCAGGGTGATCGCCGCGCGTTCGACGACCTGGTCGCGACTGTCACGCCGTTGCTGTGGCACACGGTCCGCAGCCAGGGCGTTGACTCGACCGTGGCCGAGGACGTCGTGCAGACGGTCTGGATGAGCCTGCTGCACAGCGCCGACAACGTCCGCGACCCGCAGACGGTCGTGAAATGGCTCATCACCTCGACCCGCCGCGAGTCATGGCGGGTCACCAAGCGCCTCCGCGCCGACATCAGCCGCAACGCGGCGATCTTCGGCGTGGACGGAGAGGAGGTGCTCTCGATTCCCGTACAACGAGAGACCCTCCCCGACGAGGTCGTCCTCGCCGACGTGAACCAGCAGCTGCTGTGGAACCACGTGCAGGACCTCCCCGAGCGATGCCGGGCACTGATCCGTGTCATCGCATACGCCGACAAGCCGGACTACGCGCAGATCGCGGAGTCGCTCGGCATGCCGGTGGGAAGCATCGGCCCGACCCGCGGCCGATGCCTGGCCAAGCTGAGGGATCAGCTTGCCCGCGACCCGGAATGGGAAGGAACCAGATCATGACCGAAGAAGACTTCCCTGGGGGGCTCGGTCGCGACATCGTCGACGCCGCTGAAAGGCCGTTGGACGAGAACGACGTGGCATTGCTCGCCGAGGTGCAGCGACTGTACGACGAGGCGGACCCGGTGCCCGAGGACCTGGTGGAACGGGTCCAGTTCGCACTCGCCCTCGATGAGATCTACGCCGAGGTTGCTCTCCTGACCCGCATGCCGATGGACGCTCTCGCTGTTCGCGGCGAGGCGGTCACGGGCACGCGCACGGAGACTCTGACCTTCTCTGCGGAGCGACTGACCGCCATGGTGACCGTGTCCAGGATGGGCGACCGGCTCCGGATCGACGGCTGGATCGCTCCCCCTGTCGGGCTCGAGGTGCGGTTGCGGATGCAAGGCGAGCGCCGCCAGGTGGCCGCCGACGAGTCGGGCCGGTTCGTCATCGACGATCTCCCGGAGGGCTTCGCGCAGCTGAGCTTCCACCCCATCGACTCAAACGACACCGAGGGCGTCATCGTCACCCCCCTGTTCCAGTTGTAGATTCCTCGGGTGGCCACCACCCTCGACGCCGCTCGAGCGTGGCGGGACGTTGAACGCGCTCGGGCCGTGTTTCAGATGGGCGACGCGGTCACTGCGACTCGCCGTTATCGAGCGCTGCTCCGGCGGCTCGAAGGTGCGGGTGACAGTCCCGAGCTCTTTGCTCCGCGCGTTCGGGTGATGCTCGGCCTCGCGCTCTGCGAATGGGAGACCAGCGGCGACCTTGAGACGTCCCTGGGCGCCATGGCTGCGGTCGAGCAGGTCCTCGAGTCCACGCCGGTGCCGCCTCGCGACCTGTTGGCGGTCGCCCGGGGTCAGCGGGGCGTGATGCTGTTCCGCAGCGGCGACGTCCCTGCCGCTCTTGCTGCCCTGGACCATGCTGCGGAGCTCCTGGAGTACGCCGATCCGTCGGACCAGATGACGATTCTCCTCAACAGGAGCGCGCTGCACCTCGAGCAGCGTTCGCTGGCCCTTGCGACGGTGGACCTGGAGCGCTGCATTGCGGCGGCCGGCGCGGCCGAGGACGACATGTACGTCTTCAAGGCAACCCACAACCTCGGGTACGTCGAGTTCCTCGCCGGCCGCATTCCCCGCGCACTTGCGACGCTCGAAGCGGCAGAGGGGATGAACCCGAGCGAGCCCCATCCGATCTCCTACCTCGACAGAGCCCGCGTCCTCCAGGAGGCCGGGCTCGTCACCGATGCCGATGGGTTGCTCGGCAGGGCGGCTGCTCTGTTGCGTCAAGGCCGTCAGTTCCAGGACCTCGCGGAGACCGAGCTCGCGCGCGCCGAATGTGTTCTTGTGGAGGGAGATCCCAAGCGGGCAAGGGCTTTCGCTGCGTCGGCGTTCCGTCGCTTCTCGCGACGAGGCAACCTACGGTGGCAGCGGAAGGCCGAGCTGCTGATGCTGCGATGCGACCGCGCGCTGGCCGATGCCAAGTCCCCGGCTGCCCAGCGTCGCGCGTTCGCCGTCATCGCGGACACCGCACTGGACCTCGCCGTCTCCTGTCGCGCTGAGTCACGCGAGGACCTCGCTCGGTCGGCTGAGCTCACTGCCTGGGAGGTCATGCTCCGATCGGGCGCCGAGATCGACGGACTGCCGACGCGTCGTCCCACGGACACGCTGCACACCCGGCTTCAGGTCCACGAGGTGCGCGCTCTCGCGGCGCTACAGACCGGCGACCTGACGCGGGCGGGCAGCGAGGTACGCAAGGGGCTGGGTGAGCTCGGCTCGCACCAGAACCGTTTTGGCTCCCTGGACCTGCGGACCGCGAGCGCGGTGCACGGCGTCGCGCTTGCCAAGCTCCAGCTCGACGTCGCGATGGCGGATGGTCGCCCAAGCTCGGTGTTCGCCGGCATCGAGCGGGCTCGCGCAGTGTCCACGCGCCTAGCCCACGTCCGCCCGCCCTCGGACGAGCGCACGGCTGATCTGCTCGCCGAGCTCCGCCAGGTCGAGGAGGACGCACGCGCGCTGGCCGGTGAGTCCGGCGTCGCCGAGCAGCTGGCCAGGCACCGCACCCGGGTGGCTCAGCTCCAGCGGGACATCCGAGCCCGAGCCTGGGAGCTCGAGGGGGACCACGAGGGGCCGGTGGACGCTAGTGCGCGCCTCGGGCCGGTCCGCGTCGCCGCCGGTGACCGCGCCTTTGCGACGTACGCCCGGCACCACGGCCGCTGGATCGTGGTGGTGGCCTCCGGTCGGAGCGTCCGACTGCTCGATGTGGCCGGCGTCGCCGAGATCGACGAGCTCGTACGCCGCGTTCGCGCCGATCTGGACGCAATCGCGATGCCGCGGCTCCCCGAACCGATCGCCCTGGCCATCCACAGCTCGATCCGAGCGACCCTGAATCGTCTAGACCAGCTACTGGTCGAGCCACTGCACGTGGAGGGCCGTTCACTGGTGGTCAGCTGCAGCGGATCACTGGTGGTGATGCCCTGGAGCCTGCTGCCCTCGAGGGCCGGTTTGTCGGTGGTCGTGACCCCCAGTGCGACGGCCTGGCTGGGTGCCCAGGGCGACCCCCGAGGGATGGATTTGACGGCCGTGGCGATCGCCGGTCCGGACCTTCACCTGGCCGCCGAGGAGGCGAAAAGCGTCGGAGCGGTCTGGACCAGTGCACACATTTTGACCGACGAGCAGGCGACCATCGAAGCGGCCCATGACGCCCTCCGGGAGGCCGACATCGTGCACATCGCTGCCCATGGGACGCACCGTCAGGACAGCCCGCTTTTCAGCTCGATCCGGCTGTCGAATGGCCAGCTCTATGCGTACGAACTCGACGCGGATTCACATATCGCACCCTTTGTCGCGCTCTCGGCCTGTGAGGCCGGACTCGCCACAGTTCGTCCGGGGGACGAGGGGCTTGGTCTGACAAACGTTCTTCTGCAGCTCGGAACACGTTCAGTTATCGCCGGCGTTGCGCGTGTCCGGGATGACGTTGCTGCCAAAGTCATGCTTCGGGTGCATCATGTAATGGCGAGCGGAATGGATTCGTCCGATGCCCTCGCAGCGGCCCAGGCCGACTGCGCGGATGACGGCGTTCCCGTCCCCTTTGTCTGCTTCGGTTCTGCCTGGTAGACAGCTTGCTCTCGGTAACGCGCCTGATGTCCGATTTTTGGCATCAGGCCCGTTTCGCGCTGGGGTGACCCCGGATTTTGCAGAGTTGTGCACTGCAAACTCATGAGGCTGTCTATGTGTAGCCGCCGACCTCTTCCTGTCTGACACTGGTTTCCGAGGGCAGGTCCGGATAACCCGGATCACGAGCTGGAAGAGGAAGCCATGAAGACCACCAAGACGAGCATCGCGGTCCGCGTGATCGGAACGGTTGTCGCTGGGTTCCTGGCCGTCGGAGTATCCGCCGGACCCGCCAGCGTCGTGATCGGTGGATCGGACGGCTCATCGGTAGACGCCAGGCCGCGTGACACTGGCTGGTGAGCTCGAAACCCCAATAAACGCAGGCCAAACCCCCACTTGGCATGCCACAGGATTTGAGACGGGATCGACTGAGTCAACCCCCCCGGCACGTCGATCCAAGCGCCAACCCCCCCGGCCCGTCTCAATCAAGCGAGGGCAGCAGACCTACGGTCGCTGCCCTCGTTTTTCTTGTCCGGTGACCTCGGTTATGAGGGCCTCGACGAGGGTCCGCGAGCGCCGTCGGGAGGTGTCAGAGACCGGGGCCGCCGGCACCCGGTCGGGACCGTCCAGGAACGACGACCTGCAAGCGGTGCATAGTCGTGCAGTCACATTCGTCACACCAGTCACAGAACCTGAGGCCTGTTCGGTTCGCCAGGAAGGTTAAATCTCGGCGTCCAGGGGGTCCATGACCTCCTGGTAGAGGCTCTCGTCGGGGCGGTTGCCGCCCTGAGCCCGACCCATCGCCCAGCCGAGCTGGAAGCGGGTCTGCACGCCGTACTCGTCCTTGAGAGTGGCGATGTAGCCGGCGTAGGTCCGGGTGCTCACGCCGAGCCGCTTGGCGCTCGCGGCGTCGCTGTGGCCCTCGGCCAGGAGCCGCACGGTCATCGACCTGACATCGGCAGCGATGTTGCGCTCGACGGAGTCGCCCTTGAGCGTGAACCCCATCCCGCGCTCCCACGCGCGCTCGAAGATGTCGACGAGGTACCCGACGATCGACTTGTCGTGGATGGCGATGGCTACAGCGTGGTCCTCGCTGGCGGGGATGATCGCCAGGTTGCGGTCGAACACGATCAACCGGCGGAAGAACTCATCCAGCGTGCGCACCTCGGCGCCACGCTTGGCCATCTCAGCCACGTAGTCGCGGGTGGCAGGGCCGTGTCGGGCGGAGTGCTGGTAGAGCGTCCGCATCCGGACACCGCGGTCCAGCGCCCGCATGTCGCGGTCCTCGGCGCGCGAGAGCTGGCTGGCAGGCCGCTTGCCGTAGGGCTGGGCGGTAAGCAGCTCCACGCGACAGTCATTGGTGGCGGTGCTCAGGAAGGCGTTGATCTTGTCGATGCCGTGGATCTCGGTGATCGGGCTCGTGTTGGCGTGGGGGGACGCCCGGAAGGTCTGTCCCAGGCCGTTGAAGGCGTCCGACCAGCTCGCTGACTCGGTGAGGAGACGGTTGCCCTGCTGGGCCAGCGGAACGACCACCTGCTGCTGGATCCCGGCCGGGTCGACCGGGAAGTAGCGCCGCGCTTCCTTGTCGAGTCGCACCAAACCGATGTCGGCCAGCAGTGCGAGAGCGCGACCTAGGTCGGTCTCTGCGTCGTAGCGCGGGTCGTCGGCCGGGATGTACCCGTGCGCGACCGCCTTGCTGTAGACCTCACTTCCCAAGGTCTCCAGCATCATGCGCTCGTCAGGTCCGTAGCTGGTGGGCATCTGTGCGTCTAACCCCTCCGCTGTGTTCCTCCCGTTCGGTCCCAGTATGCCCGAGTAAAGAACCGAGGACCCCTCCCTTTTGGGAGGAGTCCTCGGTGTCTTTGACAGGTGTCAGGCGGCGTCAGGCGCCCAGGCGAGCCTTCAGGCCGTCGAGCTCGGTCCAGAGCACGGCCGGCAGCGTCTCGCCGAACTTCTCGAACCACTCGGTGATCTGCGGGAGCTCGGCCTTCCACTCCTCGAGGTCGACCTCGAGAGCGGCCCTGATCTGCTCCTCGGTCATGTCCAGGCCCTCGATGTCGAGGGTGCCCGGCGCCGGCACGCGGCCGACCGGGGTCTCGACGGCCTCGACCTGGCCGTCGATGCGCTCCACGACCCACTTGAGCACGCGGCTGTTCTCGCCGAAGCCCGGCCAGAGGAAGCCACCGTCCTCGTCGCGGCGGAACCAGTTGACGTAGAAGATCTTCGGCAGCTTGGCCGCGTCGTTCTCCTTGCCCATCGTGATCCAGTGGCCGAAGTAGTCACCGGCGTTGTAGCCGATGAACGGCAGCATGGCCATCGGGTCGCGACGGACCACGCCCACCGCGCCTACCGCGGCAGCGGTGGTCTCCGACGAGAGCGTGGCGCCCATGAAGGTGCCGTGCGTCCAGTCGCGGGCTTCGGTCACCAGCGGGATCGTCGTCTTGCGGCGACCACCGAACAGGATCGCGTCGATCGGCACGCCGCGCGGGTCGTCGTACTCGTGCGCCAGGATCGGGCACTGGTCGATCGGGGTGCAGAAGCGGCTGTTGGCGTGGCTGGAGAGCTCGCTGCTCTCCGGCGTCCAGTCGTTGCCCTTCCAGTCGGTGAGGTGGGCCGGCGGCTCGTCGGTCATGCCCTCCCACCAGATGTCCCCGTCGTCGGTCAGCGCGACGTTGGTGAACACCGAGTTGCCCTTGGCGATGGTGCGCATCGCGTTGGGGTTGGTGTCCCAGCCGGTGCCCGGCGCGACGCCGAAGAGGCCGTTCTCGGGGTTGACCGCCCAAAGGCGGCCGTCCGCACCGACGCGCATCCACGCGATGTCGTCGCCGAGCGTCTCGACCTTCCAGCCGGGGATGGTCGGCTCGAGCATCGCCAGGTTGGTCTTGCCGCACGCGCTCGGGAATGCCGCAGCGATGTACTTCACGACCCCCGCGGGGCTGGTGAGCTTGAGGATCAGCATGTGCTCTGCGAGCCAGCCCTCGTCGCGAGCCATAACGCTGGCGATCCGCAGGGCGTAGCACTTTTTGCCGAGCAGGGCGTTACCGCCGTACCCCGAGCCGAACGACCAGATCATCCGCTCCTCGGGGAACTGGACGATGTACTTGGTGTCGTTGCAGGGCCACGGCACGTCGGCCTGGCCGGGCTCGAGCGGGGCGCCGACGGAGTGCAACGCCGGGACGAACGCCGCGTTGGTCTCCTCCATCTTGCGCAGCACCGAGGTGCCGGTGCGCGCCATGACGTGCATCGAGGCGGTGACGTACGCCGAGTCGGTGATCTCCACGCCGAACATCGGGTGCTCCGCGTCGAGGTGACCCATCACGAAGGGGATGACGTACATGGTGCGGCCGCGCATGCAGCCGGCGTACAGGCCCCGCATCAGAGCCTTCATGTCGTTCGGGTCCATCCAGTTGTTGGTGGGCCCGCAGTCCTTCTCGTCGACGGAGCAGATAAACGTTCGGTCCTCAACTCTTGCAACATCAGACGGGTCAGACGCACACCAGAATGAATTTGGTTTCTTGCTCTCGTCGAGCCGGGTGAAGGTGCCGCTCGCGACGAGGGCGTCGGTCAGCTGGACCCACTCCTCCTCGGAGCCGGTGCACCAGTGGATCCGCTCGGGCTGCGTCAGCTCGGCGATCTCGTTGACCCAGGACAGGATCCCCGGGTGAGTGGTGGGCGTAACAGTGGTGGCGTCGACCGACGCGGTTTCGGCTGTCATGGTGCCGGTGTCCCTCTCGCGCGTTCACTTCCGGCACCCCGGACCCCGATGTCCGGAAAGCACTGAAGGCCATCGAGCGTGTCGATGGTTTCGTCGTGGAGTTGTGAGCTGCGACCGCAACGTTGCGGCCCTGGTATCAGAGGCCAGCGACGATACCTAGCGCCGTGGGCAGGGACCATTTGATCGTTCAAGTGGTCCACGCTCGCTCGATTTCGTGTCGCGCAGACCGTTCGCTAGACTCTGCGAGGCCCATTCACGGGCATGCGCCCGTAGCTCAACGGATAGAGCATCTGACTACGGATCAGAAGGTTGGGAGTTCGAATCTCTCCGGGCGCGCAAACAAAACCGCAGGTCAGAACCCGTGTGGTCATCAGCGTCATGGTTGCTCCCACCCGCGCCTCTCACAGAACTCTCACGAACTGCACCGCGAACCCGAGTTTCGGTAGCCTCGGAGTCGAGCCGAAACCCGACGTGCTCGGCGTACAGGACCCCCGGTCACCCCCGTCCCCGCGCCCCCATCAGCGCCATGACGCTGGTCGTCTCTGCGGATGCACCGGGGGTGAGAGATCTCGTTGTGTAAACGCTTGGTCGAGCGGGACATGGTTACGCGCTGCGCCGTAGGTGGCCCGCCCGCGTTCAGCGGGTACAACCCCGAGTCTGCCCACGTAGGTGGCATACGCCTCCTGCCGGGACGAGCGCGGAAGAACCAAGCCTCACGTCA
>DATILB010000073.1:0-5338 GCA_035477015.1 Nocardioidaceae bacterium
GTACGCCTCCCGTGCCCTGGCGGAGGGCGACTCGGAGCCGGACATCGCCGGCGACTCGTAGTTGCCGCCGCTGACCTCGATCAGGTCGACAGCCTCGGCCGCCAGTGCGGCGACCACCGCACGTGAGTCCTCCTCGGTGAAGCCGCCGCGCTGGAAGTCGGCGGAGTTGAGCTTGACCGCGACGGCGAAGCCAGGGCTCACCCGCTGGCGGACCCGTCGGACGACCTCGATCAGGAAACGCATCCGTCGTTCCGCATCGCCGCCCCACTCGTCGGTGCGGAGGTTTGTCAGCGGTGAGAGGAACTGGGTGACCAGGTAGCCGTGGGCGGCGTGCAGCTGGACGCCGTCGAAGCCGGCCTCCTCGCAGACGACGGCTGCGGTCGCGAAGCGCTCGATGATGTCCTCGATCTCCGGCGGGGTCAGCTCGCGCGGGGTCGTGGCTCCGGGCATCGCGAGCGGCACGGGGCTGGGGGCGACCGGGGTGTGCCCGAGTGCCAGCAGGTTGGACTGCCGGCCGGGGTGGTTGAGCTGGGCGAAGATCGCCGCACCGCCGTCGTGCACTGCCTTGGTCCACTCGGTGAGCTGTTCGAGCGCGCGGTCGTCCTCGATGACGATGTTGCCTGGCTCTCCCAGGTGCTCGCGGTCGACCATGATGTTGCCGGTGATGAGCAGCCCGTAGCCGCCCTGCGCCCACCGGCGGTACAGCGTGACGATCCGCTCGTCAGGTGAGTTGTCGGCGTCGCCCAACGCCTCGCTGAGGGCCGCCTTCGCGATGCGGTTGGGCAGCCGTACGCCGCACGGGAGGTCGAGAGGTTCGCTGAGGGGGGACAACTGTGCTCCTGGGGGGCGGGGGTTTGTAAGGTGGCGTAATCATAGTACGATCATAATTCAATGGCCGCAAGAGGCGGCACCAACCGAAAGATGTAGCCCATGCCTTCACTCCACGAAGCCGTCGTCCTCGTCACCGGAGCGAATGGCGGCATCGGCACCGAGTTCGTCCACGACGCCCTGGCCCGGGGTGCCGCCAAGGTCTACGCCACAGCTCGCACCCCGCGCACCTGGGACGACGACCGGATCGTGCCGCTTACCCTGGACATCAACGATCCCGCATCGGTTGCTGCAGCGGTCGCTGCCGCCAGTGACGCCACCGTCCTGGTCAACAACGCCGGCGCCCTGCCCGCCGGAGCCAGCATCCTCGACCTCTCCGAAGCCGAGCTACGCGAGGGCATGGAGACCAATTTCTTCGGTCCGGTGCTGATGGCCAAGGCCTTCACGCCCGTGCTGACCGCACATCCCTCGTCGGTGATCGTCGACGTGCACTCGGTCGCGAGCTGGTATGCCTTCGGCGGCGTCTACAGCGCGTCCAAGGCCGCACTCTGGTCGGCCACGAACTCAATCCGCCTCGAGCTGGCCCCGAAAGGGGTGCACGTCGTGGGAGTCCACATGGGATACGTCGATACGGCGATGGCCGAGCACGCACACGGACCCAAGATGCTGCCGGCAGACCTCGTCCGGGCCGTGTACGAGGCCGTTGAAGCCGGCCAGTACGAGGTCATCGCCGACGAGGTCACCGCGGGGGTGAAGGCGGCGCTGAGCCAGCCGGTCGAGGCGCTCTATCCGCAGTTGACCGGCGCCGTCGGCTGAGCCGGGTCAGGAGACGCCGGTACCGACGGATTTACAGTCCTGATGGTGCATGCCCCTGACCTCGCACTTAACGAGTATCGAGCCGATCTTCGACAGCGTTTGCTTCCGAACCCCCAGTGAGTCCCGACGTTGATCGGACTGTCGCCGCGGCCGTTGAAGTGCTGACGTCGCCGACGAGTCAGTCCACCCGGTACGGGACGTGGCGCCGGGGTCGCTCCTCACGGGTGTTACGAGAGTGGGTGGGGGTGGCGAGGCCACGCTCGTAGTCGGTGAGCACCTTGAACACCTCAGCTGCCTCGAACACACGTCGTCGTTGTCCCTGCCCGAACTGCCTGAGGATGCCGGCCTTCACCAATTGGTCCAGTGCGACCGAAGCCGCCTGTTTGCTCACGCCCAAGAGCCCTTCGATGTCGCCGGCGCCCAAGACGGGCTGCGCGATCAGATGCGGCAGCACCCGGTCAGCGGTGCTGCCTCGTCGGGGCCGCAGCTCGGCGCGCCATCGCTGCTCGAGCTCGATCATCCTGTCGCACAGCGCAACGGCATCGTCTGTAGCGCGGTCCATGGAAGAGACGAATACATCGAGCCAGGCCTGGATTCCTTCGGCGGCCGCCGGTGAGTCCGGTGCACCGTCATAGCGGTAGGAGGTCAGGCCCGCTACATAGTCGGACGCGCGCGTCGCCAAGACCAGGCTCACCGGCGGAACGAACGCGGTAGCCAAACCTCTCCGGCGAAGGATGACGTGTATCAGTGCACGTCCTGTACGGCCGTTGCCGTCGGCGAAGGGATGGATCGTTTCGAACTGCGCATGGACCAGGGCCGCCTGGACGACGGCAGGCAGATCGTCGCGATTCATGAACTCACACAGGTCTGCCACCAGGATCTCTACGCGTTCTGGAGGTGGCGGCACGAAAGCGGCGAAGCACGGGTTGAAGTCATTACCGCCAATCCAGTTCTGAGTGGTGCGCACCTGACCGCCGATGGCTGGCGCGTCAGAGTGCCGCATCAGGGCCGCGTGGATCTCGAGCAGGTGGTCGCGTGTGATGCGGTCCGCGCTGGCAACTGTGCTGACCGCGAGCGTCATCGCGTCTACGTTGCCCATGACCGCCGCCGCGGTCATATCCCCGGGACGCTGGCCGGCCTGATAGCGCGCCAACCGCCGGGTGTTGACCTGCAGGCCCTCGATCTTCGACGAGGCGACAGCCTCAGCCCGGAGCAGGAACCGGGCCAGACTTTCCAAGTCATGTTGCTGCTTGGCCCGCACATCGAATGAGGCAATGGCTCGCTCGAGGTCGGCGACGTCGGCCGCCGCTTCTCCGGTCAGGATGACCGGGAGGCTTGCCATCAGGTCCGGGACATAAGCCTAGTACTTGCACGGCTTGCGATGCCGTCGCGGGCCGTACGCCTCGGGACCAGGCGTCCATAGGCCCTCTATTCGGACACTCACAACCTTGACCTCCTAGAGCATTAAGTCAAGGTTAACTGATAACCTTGACTTATGTCCCGGCTAGGCCAGGCTTGTTCAGGGTAGCTCCAGCGGCGGTACGGCGTCCGGCCCGCTCTCAACATCCCTATGCCGGGTATATGAAGAAGGGCCTCTGTCTGCATAACCGCAGGTCAGAGGCCCTCTTCGGGTTTGTGGCAGGTGCAGGATTCGAACCTGCGAAGGAATACTCCGACGGATTTACAGTCCGCTCCCATTGGCCGCTCGGGCAACCTGCCGGTGATGCTGCCGCACCCGGCGCACGGGCACAACGACAGGAAAGAATAGCGCAGCGTACGGCGGGGGCCGAATCGGGTCAGGCGGTCGCCAGCGCGACGAACTTGTCCAGCGCCTTGGCGAGGTCGCTCTTGATCGTCTTGCCCGCGATGGAGGCGATCGGACCCTTCAGAGCGGGGTGCTGGAAGTCGATGTCCAGCTCCATGGTGGTGTCGTCCCCAGTGGGGGCGAGGGCGAACGCGAGAGTCACCTTGGTGCCGCCGATGCCGTCGCCGACGAGCCTCATCCGCTTCGGAGCGTCGTACTCGGTCACGACGAAGGTGACCTTGTTGCGGATCCCCTTGGCACTGACCACGGCGACGATCTCGACTCCCTCGGAGAGCTCGGAGGGCACTTCGCCGCGCCAGGCCTCGAGGATGTCGAGCCACTCCCCGAGGCGGGACAGGTCGGAGACCAGCGCCCAGGCGCGGTCGATCGGCACGGGAACGAGCTCTTGAACCTTCACCTCGGGCATGACGGGAGCGTATCGACAGGGTAAGAATGACCGCGACAGCACCCAGATCAGTGAGGACCCCATGGCCGACTCGTCATTCGACATCGTCAGCAAGATCGACCACCAGGAGGTCGACAACGCCTTGCAGCAGACCGCCAAGGAGATCTCCCAGCGGTTCGACTTCAAGGGGACCGGCGCCAAGATCAGCTGGCAGGGCGAGAAGGGCGTCGAGATCGAGGCCAACGCCGACGATCGCGCCCGAGCCATCCTTGATGTCTTCAAGGAGAAGCTGGTCAAGCGTGGCCAGTCGATGAAGATCCTCGAAGCCGGCGAGCCCCGTCAGTCGGGCCAGGTCAGCAAGATCTCGGTCGAGCTCAAGGAGGGCATCTCCCAGGAGCAGGCCAAGAAGCTCGGCAAGCTGATCCGCGACGACGGCCCGAAGGGCGCCAAGGTCCAGGTCACAGGCGACGAGCTTCGTGTCTCGTCCAAAAGCCGCGACGACCTGCAGACCGTGATCGCCCTGGTCAAGGAGCAGGACTACGACTTCGCGGTGCAGTTCACCAACTACCGTTGACTTCCAACACCTGCCAACATCTCCCAGCGGCACTCTTTCAGGTCAGGCGATCTTCGAGGCGCTTTGCCCAAGCGTCTAAGTAGGCCCGCAGTTCGTTCACGCTCACGTCGGTTTGCGGGAAGTCATCGTCGGCAAGGCGACGGTGCGAGCGCAGCATCTCGACGAAGACCTGGAGGTCGAACCCCCTGTCAGCGTGGGCAGCCGCCTGAAGGATCTCGTCCCTGTCGAAGTGCTGGTGCAGCGTGTAGACATCGGTGAGTCGCGCGGCTCGGCGCGGCCGAACAAGGCGAGGGTCTTGCGCACCGCGAGCTCGTAGGGCGGGAACGACGGCCGGCGATCGTGACCGTCGGCGCTCCGATCGGAGGACTGTCCAAAGCAAGGTCCACGAATACTTCGTCCTCGCTGTCGCGTGCGTCCCGGCCGATCCGCAGACGCCGGAACTCCGTGCCGGTGCGGATCACCTCGACGATCCATCCGCGATGTCTGGCCGCCGTGGTGAGGGCAGCGTCCGCAGCGGCGACGTCGCCGTTGGCCCGAGTCGCAAAGAAATCCAGGTCATCGGTGTCGCGATGGACAAGGCCTTGCGCGATGAGCGCTCCGCCGCCAGCCAGCAGAAAGCCAACAGATTCAGGAAGGTCGAAGAACAGTGCAGCGATCTCGACTTGGAAATGGCTCAGCCGATCCTCCTCGAGGCCGCTCACTCCGAGGCCTCCCGGGCTCCTTGGATCAGCGGCTCCCATACCTCCCGCAGCTGTTTCGGCAGGACAAGGTCATTCCACAGGTCTACCAACAGTGCGCCGTCGATGTAGGTCAGCAGATCGGCTGCGACGCCTTCGCGCAGCACAATCTCGTAGACGCGGGCCCGGTCACCACGCGCGCTCAACCTGTAGGGCCGCGACGAACCCGACCA
>DATILB010000074.1:0-9480 GCA_035477015.1 Nocardioidaceae bacterium
CCAACCCCGGCCCGGGAGGCTGGGGCGCCGTGCTCAGGCATGGCCGGCATGTGCGCGAGCTCTTCGGTGGTGAGCCTGACGAGACCACCAACAACCGAATGGAACTGACCGCTCCGATCATGGCGCTCGAAGCGCTCAAGCGACCGGTGGTCGTGCATCTCTACACCGACAGCACCTACGTCCGTAACGGCATCACCAAGTGGGTGAAGGGCTGGGAGCAGAACGGCTGGCTGACCACCGCCAAGCAGCCGGTCAAGAACGTCGACCTCTGGCAACGGCTCGTCACCGCATGCGAGCGTCACGAGGTGGAGTGGTTCTGGGTTAAGGGCCATGCGGGCGTCGCGGACAACGAGCTCGCGGACGAGCTCGCGACTCGCGGCCTGCAGCAAGCGATGTCCGCTGGCTGAGGGAAGGCCTCAGAGCGTCCAGACGAAGCGGAGCTGCTCGGCGACTTCCTCGTCCTCGGACCTCTTGAACGTCGTGTACTCGCGACGGCGTACGGCAAGCACGGCCTCGGTGATGTCCTCGCCGAGGATCTGCTTGAGGACGTCGGACCTCTCGAGCCGCTCGAGCGTGACGAAGGCGTTGGAGGAGAGCTTCTCGATCTCGAGTCGCCCCCGCTCATCGGCGGTCAGCAGCGCGGGGTTGATCGTGGCTTCGGACGGCAGCGGGAGCTCGAGCCGGATGCCGGCCAACGCGATCCCGAGGATGACAGCCGTGCTGAGGTAGGGGTTCGCCGACGCGTCGATCGGCTTGACCTCGATGTTGGCGCCGTGCGGGTTGCCGCGGGTGTCGGCGCAGAACCGCACGGCCGCCTCACGGTTCTCGAGTCCCCAGCAGCAGTAGGCGCCCGACCAGGTGTCGGGGCGCAGTCGCAGGTGAGAGGCGGCCGAGCAGGCCAGCACCCCGAGTGCATCCGGCAGGAAGCGCAGGACACCGGCGATGGCAGCGCCGCCCTCGTCGGTCATCCCGTGCGGGCCCTCCCCGCCCGAGAAGAGCGGGCGGCCGGAGCGGAGCAGCGAGAGGTGCAGGTGCGCGCCATTGCCGCTTCCGCCGACGAACGGCATCGGTGAGAAGGACGCCTCCGCCCCGTGCTCACGAGCCACCGACGAGATCAGCATGCGCGCGAGGACGAGGTTGTCCGCCGCGGTGGTCGGCGCCTCAGGACCGAGCGAGATCTCGAACTGCCCGGGGCCGTACTCGGCGTGGATCTGCTCGATATCGAGGGCCGTCCGGTCCGCCGCATCGAGGAGCGCGGCCATGAAGGGGCCGTACCTGCGCGCCGAGCCGAGGCCGTACGCCGCCCAAGGAGTCGGCTGACCGCCATCCTTCGGAACCAGCGTGAACTCGATCTCGTGGCCAACCCGCGCCTCGAGACCCGCGCTCCGCAGGTCGTCGACGGCCCGGTCGAGGGTCGTGCGGGGGCAACAGGCAGCAGGTTCGCCGCTCTGGTGGCAGATCCGCGCGGGAGCCCAGAACACACCCGGTTCGAGGACCCGAAGGTCGTCCTCGTCGATACGGAGCCGAAGGTCGCCGACGACCGAGAAGTTCGGGGTGAACGCCAGCTGGTCGTCCACGCAGAAGACGTTCCAGCTGGGCGACGCACCCATGCCCGACTGCGCGAACACCTTGGAACCTCGACTGCCGACGACCTTGGCGCGGGCGACCCCGGCCATGTCGACGATCGAGCCGATGATGATGTCTGCCTGGCTTCCCTCCACCGACCCTCGCTCTCCCTCTTAGGAGAAAGCGTAGAGCGCCCGGGCGTTGTCAGTACCGAACATTCGGGCAATGCGCACCGCTTCGCTCACCGGCCAGCCCTCCTGGTCGACGTACGCCGTGAGCAGCCGCGTCATCGCGCTGCGCCAGACCCGGGCCCCGAGGTAGACGAGCTCGGGCAGGCCGAACGCGTCGGTCGAGAACAGCAGCTTGTGGAACGGAGCGAGGTCCATCGCACCCCGGAGGAACGTCTCGGCATTGGCACCGAGGTAGCCGGTGGCCAGCCCGACGTCGACGTACACGTGCGGGTAGGCGTGCGCGAGGTAGCCGGCGCTGCGCTCGAACGGGTAGCAGTGCAGCAGCACGATCCGACCGGGGGACTGCTCCGAGCGCGCGATGATTGGCTGCAGCAGAGCGGGATCCGCCGAGCGCAGCTCGAGGTCCGGATCCCCGAACCCGGTGTGCACCTGGAGTGGCCGCCCCTGCTCGAGGGCCCACCACATCAGGTGCCGGATCAGGACCGGGTCCATGAGCCGAAGCGGCGCACCGTGCCAGACCTCGTCGTGCCAGTGCTCGGCTGCGGAGGCGACCTCGTCGTCGGCTGGCTTTGCGGGGTCGAGGTCGAGGCCGCAGCGGTACGCCGCGACGGTCTTGAAGGCGACCGGTCGGGCCGCTCCGAGCGCCGCGTGAAGCCGGTCCAGGAACTGGTGTCCGGAAGCGGCGTTGGCCATGGCCTCCTCCGCCGCGGACTCGAGCCGGAGCACCTCGTGCACGCGAGCCCCGCTGAGGACTTCGAAGGCTTCCGTGCTCATCAGCTCATGCGGCCGGTGCCCACCGTCGATGCAGTAGTCGGAGATGCCTGCGGCGGCCAGAAGCCGCTTCGACACCTCCTCGAACCCAAGCTCGGTACGACGCGCGACGTACTCCTCCGCGGAGGCAAAGGCGGGCAGACCGAGGACAGGTGCGCAGTGTCGCCTGAGCGCGAAACCGAGCTGGGAGTCGAACTGGGTGTGCGGGTGTCCGACAGGCGTGCGCGCCTCGGTGATCGAAGCCTCGAGCTCCGCACGACTGAGGTCCCGGTCGAAGAGGCTGTGCACGTGGTGGTCGACCAGGACCTGCTCGTCGATCGCGTGGCCGACCCTCATCTTGCGAGGGTAGGGCTTCTTAGCAGAATGACCCCATGAGACGGATCACTGAGCTGGGCGGACGACGGGCACCCTTCCTGCGCTGGTCGGCGCTTCGGATGGTGTTCGGCGGACGGTCCCTGCTCAAGAACTGGCAGGTCGGGGACGGTCGCGAGCAGGCTCTTTTCGAGTACGTCGAGAAGCACGCCAGCCGGGGCGATGCCACCGATGTCGTCCGCGTGATCGACGAGTTCTGCTACCGCCAGAGCATCATGATGAACGTCGGCGACGAGAAGGGGGAGCTCCTCGACGCTGCTCTCCGGAAGGTCGACGCAGGGCTGGTCCTTGAGCTCGGGACCTACTGCGGCTACAGCGCGACCCGGATGGCCTCCGTGGCTCCGAAGGCCCGCATCGTGTCGGTCGAGTTCAGCGCCGACAACGCTGCCATCGCGCGTCGGATGTTCGATCACGCTGGAGTCGGGGATCGGGTGAGCGTCGTCGTGGGCCACCTCGGCGACGGCGGTACGACGGCGGATCGGCTCGAGACCGAGCAGGGGTTCGGACCGGGCTCGGTCGACTTCGCCTTCGTCGACCATGCCAAGGACGCCTACCTTCCCGACCTCCAGCTGATCCTTGACCGAGGCTGGCTGCACCCGGGGTCGGTCGTGGTGGCCGACAACGTCAAGCTCCCGGGCGCCCCGAAGTACCGCGCCTTCATGCAGGAGCACGAGGGCAAGGACTGGCGCACGGTCGAGCACGCGACCCACGTCGAGTACCAGACCCTGCTGAAGGACCTGGTCCTGGAGTCGACGTACAACCCGTAGGGTTTCCCCATGCCAGGCATGGGTTCTGCGTTCGTCACCGCGCTGAGGGTGCACCAGGAGATCTACGTGCGCAGCCACGGCGTCGTCGGCCACCGGCTGCTGCTGGGCATGCGGACTCTGGTGCTGCACACCACCGGTGCCAAGTCAGGCGTACGCCGTAGCAACGCGCTCGTCTACGCGCCCGACAAGGGCCGCTACCTCGTGGTGCCGAGCAACGGAGGGGCGAACCGCCACCCGGGCTGGTTCCACAACCTGCGCAAGGAGCCCGAGGTCGACGTCTGGATCGGCGTGCAGCGCAAGCGGGCGCGGGCGTCCTGGGTGATGCCCGGCGAGCCCGACTTCGAGCGACTCTGGAAGCTCTGCAACATCGCCAACCGCGGGCAGTTCGACCAGTACCGCACCAAGACCGCCCGCCCCATCCCCGTCGTGGTCCTCACCCCGCTGTGACGTGACGCGCACCCGCAGCCGGCTGCTGGCCGCCATCGTCGCGTCGTCCGTGATCGTGGCGGGCGGCTGGGCGCTGCGGGACCGCAACGACGAGGGACCGCCGTCGCAGGCTGCGCCACCGACGGCACCGCCCGATGGTTTCGACTGGGTCGGCAGCGGCCATGTGGTCGTCTCGGTTCCGGAGGACTGGGAGTCCGACACGACCGGTTGCACCGAACCGCCGTGCGGCGGTGATGGCGGCGAGACACGGCCGACGGTCCGGGTCGGCTTCACGCCCGAGGACCAGGTCTCGCCGCGCGACGAGGCAGTCACTATCGACGGTGTCGCGGCCGTGCGCTCGCCTGTGACCTGCGACGGTCCCGCGTGCAGTGGGCGCATCCTCGTCCCGGCCGAGCATGTCGTCGTCACCGTGAGCGGCGCGACCGAGGACGAGGTCATCGAGCTCCTCGACGGTGTCCACGTGCTCGAGGACCTCGCCGCCGTTCCAGAGACTCGCTACTCCGAACAGCCTGATGGCACGGACGCCCGCCGCTTCCGGGAGTGGGCGGAGTCGCTGGGCCTCACCGTCCGTTACGAAGAGGTCGACGGCGACGTCCCCGGGCAGGTGCTGGCTGCGGAGCCGCCGACCGGCACCGTGGTGGAGGTCGGCAGCGAGGTCGTAGCTCAGGTCGTGTCCCCGGTGCCGCCTGAGCCAGCCTGCGACGACCTGCGTCTCGTCGTCGACGGATGGCAGGTCTACCCGTTCGAGGAGCCGGTCCGGATCGACCTGGTCTCCGGCGAGAAGCTGGTCTGGGAGGCGACAGGCGCGTGCGCGGCAGCGGTGCGGATCGACGACAGCGACCCCGCGCTGCCGATCTGGCTCGCGCCGTTCTGCAGCGGGCTCGACGAGCGGGCGGCCGCGACCTGCGCAGCCGGCCAGACCAGAATCGGGTCCGCAGTCGTCACGCGCAGTCGATAACGGGTGGCAGTGCGCCCCGCACCTTCCTAGCCTGGGCAGATGAGCGTCGAGATCAGGTCGATCACCTCTGACGAGGTGCTGTCCTACCGCCGGGCCGTGCGGGCCGGGTTCGGAAACCCCGACACCACGGACGACGACCCGTCGTGGGCGATGGACGTGACTCAGCCGATGGACCGGACGCGGGCTGCGTTCGACGCTGACCAGATCGTGGCCACCTTCCGGTCGTTTCCCACCGAGCTCACTGTTCCCGGCGGGGCCGTGGTGGCGGCCGGTGCGGTGACAGCGGTGACCTGCCAGCCCACGCACCGCCGCCGAGGACTGCTCACCGAGATGATGGCCCAGGACCTGCGCGACAGCGCCGACCGAGGCGAGCTCCTCGACGTCCTCATCGCGTCCGAGTACCCGATCTACGGCCGCTTCGGGTACGGGCCGGCCGTCGAGTCGACGAGCTGGGAGCTGGACAAGTCGAAGGCGGTCTTCGCGTACGGCGGCAGCGGCACCGTCGAGCTGATCGACAACGCCACGCTGCGGAAGGAGGCGCCGGCGATCTTCGAACGTGTCCGGTCGGCGCGGCCGGGCATGATCGCGCGCACCGACCTGATGTGGGACGGGGCTGCTGACCTGCGCCGCGCGCCGGAGGAGAAGCCCTGGCAGGGTTTCCGCGCCCTGTGCCGAGACGACGAGGGGGTCGCGCAGGGCTGGGCGAGCTGGACGGTGAAGGACAACTGGGAGGGCCGGATCTCCCACAGCACGGCACGATTCGGCGATCTGTGCGCGGCTACTCCGGAGGCCGAGGCTCGGCTCTGGCGGTTCCTGGCCGAGCTCGACCTCATCGCCAAGGTCGTCGGGCACGACCGTCCGGCCGACGAGCTCCTTCCGTACCTCCTCGTCGACGCACGTGCCGCGCACGAGACCAATCGAGACGACTTCCTCTGGGCTCGACCTCTCGACGTGACCCGCATGCTCGAGGCGCGCAGCTACTCCGTCGAGGGCCGCGTCGTGCTCGAGGTGAAGGACGAGCTCGGGATCGCTGAAGGGCGCTACGCGCTCGATGTGACCGCGGACGGGGCGACCTGTCGCCGTACCGACGAGTCTGCGGAGCTGACCGTGCCGGTGAAGACCCTCGGTGCCGTTTACCTCGGTGGGACGAGACTCGCGCAGTTGCATGCCGCAGGCTGGTTGGACGAGGAACGGTCAGGGGCCGTTGCCACGGCCGACCGGCTCTTCCGCTCCGACGTGACGCCTTGGTGCAACACCTGGTTCTGATCCCTGGTTCTGAGACCAGCGTTTCGGGTGGCCCCAGTTCGGGCACCCCCCGATATCGTGAGACCCGTGTCGATGGAAGAGACGGAATCCGCGGGTGAGCCCCCCGCCAAGGGCGGACGGCGCATCCATGGCCTGGACGCGGGCGAGCGCGAGGCGCAGCGGCGTGACCAGATCCTGGAGTCGGCACTGACGATCTTCGCGGAGCAGGGGTACGCCAACACCTCGGTGGAGCAGGTGTGCGCCGGCGCCAACGTCAGCACGAAGAGCTTCTACCGGATCTTCGAGAACCGCGAGGACCTCTACCTCGCTGTCTACGACCAGTTCCGGACGATGGCCTTCTCCCGCATGACGGAGGCGATTGGGCAGGTGCCGCCCCACGAGGCCAGCGCCGAGGACCACCTGGTCGACGCGCTCGTGTCGACGTACTTCGACGACGCCCGTTTCGCACTGGTCGTCCAGGGACCGTCCAGGGCGGTCACGCCGCGCATCGAGCGCATCCGGCGCGACACGCGTCGGCTCGCTGCGGAGTTTCTGGAGGAGGCCTGGCGGCGGTTCGGGCTCTCGGGCAACTACTCCGGGCTGGCCGTCGCTGTCATCGGTGGCATCTTCGACCTCTTCACCAACGCCTTGGCCGACGGGCGGGATCTGACGCCCGAAGAGCTCGACGAGCTCCGGGTCGAGACCAAGCGGTTCTACCGGGCGGTCCGCGCTGGACTCGCCACCGTGTTCTAGACGCTCAAACGAGGCGACTGTCCTCGAGTGACGAAAGGCCCGGAAACTACTAGAACGTGATTTGTCCGGTTTGTGGTGATATGCCATTAAATCGCACTACACCATTTAGCGAAGTAAGTCCGTTTTTCCTGGAAACTCCGGAGAAATTTTACTCCGACCCCTGTGAATTGAGGGGGTCTGGGGCGGACCATAGAGCCATGGAACTGACGCAATTCCACACGTTGCGCACCGCGGTGCAGGGCAACGCACTCCTGCCCACGAACACGGCGTTGGCTTCCATGGAGGAGGACCTTCGAGAGCTGCTCATGTCGAGCGGGCTCTTCGAAGAGGTCGAGGTCGAGAGGACCGACAACCCCGACGCGCTGATCATCGCGCTGTGCCAGTTCAAGCCCGAGATGTCCGAGCGCGAGGTCGCTGGCACGCTCGAGCAGATCTGGCAGGACCGGGTCCGCTACCCCTTCTGGGAAGCTCACACCACGCTCGTTGCTCCTGAGCATGTGGAGTTCGAGGGCGCGACCCGCTTCAGCTCGGCGGGCCACTTCGCCACCGTTCACCTGGTCGCACAAAAGGCGAGGATCCCCGCCCAGCGCGGTCCGTCCTGACCGACCCGTTACGGGTCGAAGCTCTCACGGTTCATCGAGAAGACGAACCGCAACAGCGGGTGCTCGGACACCGACCACAGCTGCTGTGTCGACGGCCAGTAGCAGAGGTCCTCGGGCCCTTGCGGCAGTGCGTGCCGATGCCGCACGAACGCCCCGGGCCGACCCGTCCAGAGGCTGCCTCGCGTTACGCGTCCCAGGCTCTGGGTCACGTAGAGCCGCCCGCCCACGGAGACAGCGCCCTGCATCTGCTCGATGCCACTCAGGTCGAGCGCCCGCGGTCGTGAGGCGCCCGCCGGGTCGGTACTGATCAGACCCGTGGCCGCGTCCATGTCGTAGCGGATCACCCGGGTCGTCTGACCGCCGCGGCCGTACTCCCCGGCGATCAGCTGATGCTGCTCCCCGCTGCGGTCCAGCGACAGGAACGAGTACCGGATCCCTTGATGCCCCTGCGCCGTGACCGCGGCGTAGCGGTACCGCATGGGCAGCACGTAGCGGTAGCCGAAGGTGCCGGGCATTCCTGGGGGCACTCGCACGATGTCGTCGACGTGGAAGGTGTAGAGCCCGCGAGCCGTCCCGGCGACGTGGACGTACGGCCCGTGCCACACGATGCCCCCTGCGTGGGTGCGGACCGGCTGCAGGTTGACGGCACCGTCTCGCACGACGGCCTCGACGAGCAGCACGTGCTGGTAGCAGACGTCGTCACGGTCCGAGATGTCGAAGACGGAGAGCCGCGCGCCCTGGTTCTGACCACGCAGTGTCTTCGAGTACGACGTGGTGAGCACCACCGAGCGGCCGGCGTACGTCTCCTCGGCGTTGCTGTCGGCGGACGTCGTGATGCCCTGTGGCCACCAGCGCAGGGTGACGCTGTCGCGCAGGTCGAGCGCGAAACCCCAGGCGACGTCGCGCCCCGGGACCGGTCCGCGGCGCCCGCGCCGGTCGAGGTCAGCGAGGACTCCGTCGAGGCCCACACGGCCACCGGCGACGTCGGCAAGCAGCCCGATCTCAACGGACCTCTCGGCGTCGCGTTCGAGGTAGACGGCGTCCAGCACGGTTTCAGTCTCTACGATCGGCCCATGAGAACGCGCGTCGTCGCCTGGGCCGTCACCGCCGTCGTCGCGGTGTCCGGCGCCGGTGTCGACACGCGCGCAGCCGCTGCACCGATCTTCCCGACGCTCGGCAGCGACGCCTACGACGTACTGCACTACGACCTCGACCTGCGCTGGGAGGAGGCGGGCGGCTACCTCGAGGGGACCGCGACCCAGGCGCTCTTGACCCTTCGGGCGCGATCGGCAGCCACGTCCCTGTCGCTGGACCTCGACAGCAACCTGCAGGTCACCGCAGTCTCCGTCGACGCTGTTCCGAAGACCTTCTCTCAATCCGGGCACAAGCTCGTCGTGCAGTCGACGCTCGTGCCCGGGGCGGAGTACGCCGTCAAGGTCGCGTACGGCGGAACTCCTCGCGCGCTAACGGACCCGGACGGCTCTGCGACCGGCTGGCTGACGACCTTCAGTGGGGGGGCCCTCGTCCTCAGCGAGCCCCGTGGCTCGATGACGTGGTTCCCCAACAACAACCGGCCGGGCGACAAGGCGACCTTCGACATCTCGGTGAATGTGCCCGCGGACTTCCAGGCCATCAGCAACGGGCGCAACACCTCCGTGCAGACCGTGGCCGGGCGCTCCGTGTGGAACTGGGCGGTGAATGAGCCGATGGCGACCTACCTGGCGACTGTCGGCATCGGGCAGTACAACCGGACGACGCGTGTCGTCGACGGGATCAGGTACGACTCGTTCACCGAGATCTCCCAGAAC
>DATILB010000075.1:0-10958 GCA_035477015.1 Nocardioidaceae bacterium
GTCGGGTGACGTGGGAGCCGCCGGAGGGCGAGGAGTCGCTGGCCGACCGCCTGGCCGAGCGGCTCACGTCAATGGGCGCCCGTCGGTGGCAGATCGAGCTCACCTCGGAGCTCCTCGTGGCCGCCATCGAAGCAGCCCCCGAAGCCGTTTCGGATGCAGTGGCGGAGGCCGACCCGGAGGCGACGACCTAAGGCGTCTCTGTCGGCGACGGCTTCGGCGGCTCGAAGATCGCCCGCGACTCCTCGTCGGTCTGCTCGAGAAGCGCGTCCAGCACCGGTGTCTCCTCATCGGTCACGTTGATCCCGCGTCCGTAGAGGATGCGGGTCAGCACCGGGTCCGCTGCGGCCCGCGCCGCGCTCCAACGCGTGGAGTACGGCGGAAGCGATGCGCGCCGGGCGCTCTCGGCGAACGCCTGCCCGTTGGATGGCTGCTGGAGGGGCTGCAGGAACACCGGCATGTGCAAGATGTCGAGCGACACCGGGACGGTCGCGCCGGTGACCGCCGAGATCTCGACGCCGGGTCCGTCGACCGCGAAGGCGATGAAGTCGGCGGCCGTCTCCACGTGCTCCGACGTGCCGGCGATGCAGTACGCGTTCATCGTGGCGGTGGTCTCCGCACTGTCGATCTTGGGCAGCTGGGCCACGTTGAACTTGAGGTCCTTGACCGCGCGCAGGGACGGCAGGACCGCCCTCGTGCTGAAGAGGACGCCGAGCCGCCCGGACCGGAACCACTGGAGCGGGCTGCGTCGCAGCGCCTCGGTCGGCGTCAGGCTGAGGGACGGGTCTCGGGTGAAGGTGGCGAGCGTCTTCAGGGCGGCGCGGGTGCTGCCGTCCGACAGGGTCAGGTGCTTCGGGCCGAGCTCCTGGTCGACCACGCTGCCTCCTGCCGACAGGATGAACGGCGTCAACGCGTCGAGGTCAGGCGCAAGCCAGCCGCCCTTCGCGCCGTCTGCCGCACCTCGCGACTTGGCCTGGGCGGCCGCGGCCATGAACATCTCCCAGGTCCAGCCCTTGTCCAGGGAGAGCAGCCGCTCGCCATCCTCGTCGAGGAGCTGGCGTGGCCGGACCAGACGCGTGTTGTAGTACGCGACCAGTGGCGACACCTCGTTGGGCATGCAGGCGAGCGCGGCGTTCGCGGAGAAGGCGGTGAGCCCGTTGCGCTGGATGCCGTCGCCGAACGGGATGTCGCGGGCCTCCATGAGCTCGTTGACCGGAGTCACCGCGTCAGCCTCGACGACATCGGCGAGGTGCTCGACGCCGAGCAGGAACACGTCGGGCGCGCCCACGCCGGCGCTGATCGCGCCGATGGCAGCCTCCGCAGCGGCCGAGGCATCAGCGGTCGAGGTCAGCTCGAAGGTGACCTCGGGGTGCTCGACGGTGAAGGCGTCTGCGATGTCCTGGTACATCTGGAGGGTCGCGTCGTCGCCGTACACCGCGAGACGGAGCTCGACGGGCTCAGGTGCCGTCGACGTCGTCGTGGGCGTGGCGCTGGGGTTGGTAGTGGGGTCGTTGTCACCCGTGCACCCAGCGACGAGCAGCAGAACCAGTGCCCCCGTTGCCCACGACTTGCTTCGTTTCACCCGCCCAACCTACCGGGACACACCGACCAACCCGACGCCGGTTCGGCCCGACGAGCCCTAGGGTGGACAGCCGGATGTCCTAGCCAGGTAAGGGGTTCACGGGCGATGCCCTCGATCACACGAAGTGCGCTCTCAGTGGCGGCGCTGACCATGCTGATGGCGGGCTGCACCACCAACGACGACCCCAACACTGCCTCGGTCGAACCCACCGAGACGGCCACCCGCCCCACGCCGTCGCTCACAGAGACGACGACGCCCAGCGAGACGCCGACCCCCACGCCGACCCCCACCGCGACGCCGCCCCGAAGCCTCTACGATCGCCTCGTTCCCTCCGAGGAGCTGCCTTGGTTCAACACTGAGTCCTCCTGGAGGACGGTGTCGACGGAGCCCACCGACCCGGAGTGGACATCGCCGTGTGGCGGCTTCGGACTGCTCTCGATCGGTGCGATGGAGGTCGTGCACCGTGCCTACCTCCCGGTCGATGGCTCCGACGCGGAGGCGCTCGAGATCGTCGGTGCCTTCCCCGACGTCGTGACCGCCAAGCGGGCGTACTCCGTCCTCGGCTCCGACTACCAGAACTGCCCGAAGGACCACGACGGCGACCCGGAGGTCGGGCCGTTCCAGATGGTGGCCTTCGAGAACCGGGCAGCGGGTGGTTGGCATCTGCTGACCTACGGCACCACCTTCGACGCACACGGCTTCATCCGTCGCGGCAAGTACATCGCCCAGGTGATCCTCACGCTGCGCGAGGCGCAGGACTACAACTACGAAGCCGGCCAAGAACCCATGGTCGAGGCCCTCGCGCGCGCCGCCGCCCACCTCTGAGACCCGGACGTACCCTGTGGGGGATGAGCGAAGCCGACGTCCCCCGGCACCGTCGCCCGACCTTCCCTGGCGCCGGGCATTTCGACACGCTGATCGGTGACGAGGACCCCGCTGCGCGCTCGGAGGCGGCGGACCGCTGCGCCACGTTGCTCGTGCGGGGCGCCCATGACCCGGACGACGAGGCGATCGTCGAGCGCGTCGTGAGGCTCGCCGACAACGAGGGGCTCGACACCTTGGCCGACCTGTGGGCCGGGGCTCCCCCGGACTCTCTCGCGGGCTGCCTGTGGCGGCTGTACCTGGTCAGAGCCTGGGTGCACGGCGACCCGGACGGTGCCGCCCGGGAGTTCGACGCCGGACGGCGCCACACGCCCGTGGCCGTGGTCGTGGCCGGTGTCCCTGAGCCACCGGGACCGGACGAGGTGCGCAGCCTCGTGGACGACGTGCTGCGGGGCGTGGTGCGTGGTGACTTCGCCGACACGCTCTTCCGGGCGGCAGCGTTCACCCGGGTGGCGGCGATCGGCCGCGCCCACCTCGACGGGGAGCACGACTCGGACGTCGCGGCCTCCCGGCTCTTCACCATGGCCGAGCAGCTCGAGCGGGCTGGACACCTCGAGCTCGAGGGCAAACTGGCCTGAATATTCGAGCCCGACCGGTACCATGGTGGACGCGTCGGGCCGCGGCAGCCCCGGGTCCCGAAATTAGCCGCTACGAGCGGCGACGCGCCGTGAGGCGCTCCCGGCCCGACGCTGTACTTGTTGCCCGAGGGTGTCTCCGCGCGGGGCGCGGGACTAAACCCCTCGCACGCTCGGGGCCCTAGCCCCGATAGCGCCCTCCCGCCAGCCTGCCGGCGAACTACCTCAGGTCGACTTCTGCGAGCACGCCGGCATGGTCACTCGGCCACAGCCCGGTCGGGGTGCGGTCCGATGGCTCGGCTCCGATCAGCCGACAGGCCTCGACCGTGGCGTCCCGAACCCAGACGTAGTCGATCCGCTCGGCCAGAGCACTGACCTCGTTGCGCAGGTCCGCTGCCTGTCCGCAGGTGAGTCCCCCGGCGGGATCGCCGCCCGCGGCGATCCAGGCGTCGGCGTACGGCGCTCCGAGTCCGACGCGGTCGGGGGTCGCGTTGAAGTCGCCGACGATCACACAGGGCGTGACTTCACCGACCGACGCGAGGAGCTCGTCACGTTGCGCGTTGCGTACGTCGACGTCGTACGCCTCGGTGTGGGTGTTCACGAAACGCAGCTGGCGGCCGACCGCCTCGACGTCGACCAGGCCCCAGGAACGCCGGATGCTCACGTCCCCCATCGGGGTCGTGACGGTGAGCGCGTCCGCGAAGTCGCCGACCTGCTCGGAGAGGACGACCAGTTCCCTGCGCACGAGCGTCACGTTGCTGCCCTCGACCGTCATGTCCGCGCCGGCACCGGCGAAGTTCCGGTTGACCGCGTGGACGTCGTACGCGCCGCCTGCGTCCTCGAGCGCCGAAGTGAGCTCGGCGAGGAAGTCGCAGAGCACGTCACCGGCGCGGGTCCAGCGGGTCACCTCCTGGAGTCCGACGAGCTCGACGTCGGCGTCGACCAGCAGCCGGGCGATGGCGCGCGCACGGGTCGGGAAGTCCGTCACCGACAGCTGGTCGAGCAGGGTGGTGACGACATCCGCCATCCCTTCCTCCGGTACGCCGAACAACAGGCTCAGGTCGGCACCGAGGTAGAGGTTGTAGGTCGCCACCCGCAGGGTCATGGCAGCATCTTCCCGTGACCTACGCCCCTGAAGCCGATGGCCTGCCCGATCCTGGCGAAGTCTGCTGGGCCTGGGTCCCCTACGAGGAGGACCCCTCCCAGGGCAAGGACCGTCCCGTCCTGGTCCTCGAGTCCGTCGACGGACTGCTCGCCTGCCTGATGCTCACCAGCAAGGACCACGACCGCGACCTCGAGGATGAGGCGCGCTACGGCCGGCACTGGATGGACGTCGGCACCGGCGGCTGGGACAGGGAGGGCCGCCCGAGCGAGGTGCGGCTCGACCGGCTGATCATGCTCCGCCAGGACGAGGTGCGCCGCGAGGGCTCCGCTCTGGAGCAGGCGATCTTCGAGCAGGTCGTCGCGGCCTCCGCGGAGTACCGCTAGCCCCGGTCGAGGGCCTTGCGGATCCGGGCATCACTGACGGGGAACGCCGTGCCCAGCTGCTGTGCCCAGAGGCTGACGCGATACTCCTCCAGCATCCAGCGCACCTGGGTCAGGCCGTGGGAGTGCGCGCGACCGTCGGGCAGGGCGGCGACGCGGTTGAGGTAGGCGTCCTGGAGCGTGGCGAGCTGGTCCATCAGCCCGCGGTCCTTGTTGACGGACTCGTCCAGGCGTTCGCGGCGGAGGCGTACGGCGTGGAGGTAGCGCGGCAGGTGGCGTAGCTGCTCGCCACCTACGTCCGCGACGAAGCCGCGCGTCACGAGCCGGCCAACCTGCGAGCGCATGTCGGTCACGGCGGGCAGCTGCGGCAGCTCGACCTTCCCAGTGAGTGCCCGATCGGTGGTCCGCCACGCCTCAAGGACGCGCACGACCTGGTCGAGGATCGCGCGGGTGGCAGCCTCCAGGTCCCCGCAATGCGCGACCGCAGCCTCGAAACCGGCCTCGTCCCAGACCGGGTCGGGGACCAGCCCGTCGATGGCTGCGAGTACGCAGTCGTCGAGCAGCTCACCGACGGTCGGGTACGGCGAACCGGCGAGGGTCAGCTTGTCGGCGTTGCTGAAGCCGTCGGCGATGCGCTTGGCCGGCGATGCGAGGCTCAGGGCGAGCAGCCGTCGTACGCCGAGCCGATGCGAGGAGTCCCGCTCGGACGCGGTCCCGAAGACCTGCAGGGAGACGCTCTGGCCGTCGTCCGCGAGCCCCGGGTGTCCGACCACCTCGTGGCCGGCGCGCGTCTGAGTGAAGGTCGACTCGATCGTGCCGAAGGTCCACGAGGTCTGGCCGGTCACAGTGACATCGGCGGCCGCGGAGGCCATCGCACGGGCGAAGGAGCCCTCCAGCGGCTTCTTCAGCGCCGCCAGGTCCTTGCCGGTGCTCAGCACGGCGCCGTCGTCGGCGACGACCCGGAAGGTCGGCTGGAGGTGCGGAGGCACCTTCGACCAGTCCCAGGCCTCGCGGGGGACGACGACTCCTGTGGTGGCCCGGAGCTGCCGCTCGAGCGCGTCGAGCAACGGTTCCTCGCCCGGGGACACCGTGCTGAGGAACGCCTTGGCATGGTTGGGAGCCGGGACGAAGTTGACGCGCAGGGCCTTCGGTAGCGACCGGAGCAGCGCGACCACCAGCTCCTCACGCAGCCCAGGGACCTGCCAGGAGAACACCTCTGGCGACACCTGGTTCAGGGTCGCAACGGGGAGGTCGACCGTGACGCCGTCGTCCGCAGAGCCCGGGTCGAAGTGGTACGACAGCGGCATCATCAGCGAGCCCTCGTGCCAGACATCGGGGAACTCGCCGACGTCGACAGCCGAGCCCTCGTGCACGAGCATCTCCGGCTGGAAGGTCAGCAGATCCGGCTGGTGAGCCTTGGTTTTCTTCCACCAACCGTCGAAGTGCGCCCCACTCACGACATCCGTTCCCACCCGCGCGTCATAGAAGTCGAAGAGCGTGTGCTCATCCACGACGATGTCGCGTCGGCGAGCTCGGTGCTCGAGCTCCTCGGCCTGCTCGAGCAGCGCGCGGTTCTCCTGGAAGAAGCGGTGCCGGGTGGACCACTCGCCGTAGACGAGCGCGTGCCGGATGAAGAGCTCACGCGCGATCGCAGCATCGACCTTCGCGTAGGACGTGAGCCGGTCGGTGACGAGCGGTACGCCGTACAGGGTGACGCGCTCGTAGCCGAGGACCGCGGCACGCTTCTTCGACCAGTGCGGCTCCGAGTAGGTCCGCTTCACCAGGTGCGAGCCGAGCTCCTCGGCCCACTCAGGCTTCACCGTCGCGTTGACGCGCGCGTAGAGCTTCGACGTCTCGACCAGCTCGGCGGCCACCAGGAACTGCGGCTGCTTCTTGAAGAGACCCGACCCGGGGAACACCGAGAAGCGGGTGTTGCGCGCGCCGAGGTAGTCGCGCCGGTCGGGGTCCCGCAACCCGATGTGCGACAGCAGACCGGCGAGGAGAGCCTGGTGTACGGCGTCCTCGGCTTCCGGCGGTCGAGCCGCGTCGTGAGCGGAGCGAGCTAGCGTGTCGAGGCCCAGCTGCTTCGCGATCTGCCTGAGCTGCGCCTCCAGCTCCTGCCACTCGCGGATGCGGAGGTAGTTGAGGTGGTCGTTGCGGCACATCCGCCGGAAGGCGCTTGAGGACAGCTCCCGCTGCTGGGTGCGGATGTAGCGCCACAGGTTCAGCAGGGTCAGGAAGTCGCTGCTCTCGTCACGGAACCGGGCATGCTTCTGGTCGGCCTGGGCCTGGTGCTCCGCGGGTCGTTCACGCGGGTCGGGGATGGAGAGTGCCGCTGCGATCACCAGCACGTCGCGGAGGCAGCCGCGCTTGTCGGCCTCGACGACCATCCGGGCCAGACGTGGATCGACCGGGAGCACGGCGAGCTTGCGCCCCAACGGCGTCAGCCGGGTCTCGACACGCTTGCTCGCTTCGCTCGCGTCGCGGCTCGACCAACGGACGGCACCGAGCTCCTCGAGGAGCTGCACCCCTGCGGCCACGTTGCGCCGGTCGGGCGGGTCCACGAACGGGAACGCGGCGACGTCGCCGAGACCGAGCGCCGTCATCTGCAGGATGACCGACGCGAGGTTGGTGCGCAGGATCTCGGGGTCGGTGAACTCCGGTCGGGACTCGAAGTCCTCCTCGGAGTAGAGGCGGATCGCGATGCCGGCCTCGACGCGACCGCAGCGACCGGAGCGCTGCATCGCGGATGCCTGGCTGATGTGCTCGATCGGGAGCCGCTGCACCTTCGTCCGGAACGAGTAGCGCGAGATCCGTGCAACACCGGTGTCCACGACGTACCGGATGCCGGGCACTGTCAGCGACGTCTCTGCGACGTTGGTTGCCAGGACGACACGGCGCTTGCTGTGCCGCTCGAACACGCGGTGCTGTTCGGCGGCAGAGAGCCGCGCATAGAGGGGTACGACGTCGAACGCGTCCACCGCGCGCGCCGGAACCAGCTTGGCCAGCACGTCAGCGGTGTCGCGGATCTCGCGCTCGCCGGGCAGGAACACGAGGACGTCGCCAGGCCCCTGGTGGATCAGCTCCTTGACCGCATCGACGATCGCCTCCGTCTGGTCGCGGACCAGCATGTCGCCCTCGTCGTCGAGCGCCTCGGCGAGCGGGCGGTACCTCACCTCGACCGGATAGGTGCGTCCTGAGACCTCCACGATCGGCGCGTCGAAGAAGTGCGCACTCAGCTTCTCCGGGTCGATGGTCGCGGAGGTGATGATCACCTTGAGGTCCGGCCGCCTCGGGAGCAGCTGCTTGAGGTAGCCGAGGATGAAGTCGATGTTGAGGCTGCGCTCGTGGGCCTCGTCGATGATCAGCGTGTCGTACGCCGACAGCAGCCGGTCGTGCTGGAGCTCGGCGAGCAGGATGCCGTCGGTCATCAGCTTGACCAGGGTGTCCTTCGAGGAGTGGTCGGTGAACCGCACCTGGTACCCAACCCCCGTACCCAGTGGAACCGCGAGCTCCTCCGCGATCCGCTCCGCGACACTCCTCGCCGCGATCCTGCGCGGCTGGGTGTGCCCGATCATCCCGTGCACGCCACGACCCAGCTCCAGGCAGATCTTCGGCAGCTGGGTGGTCTTGCCCGAGCCGGTCTCGCCCGCGACCACGACGACCTGGTGGCCGCGGATGGCCGCTGCGATGTCTTCACGTCGTTGGCTGACCGGCAGCTCGTCCGGATAACGAACCGTCGGTACGGAAGCCGCACGCCGCGCGACGTCCTCAGGGGAGAGTCGTCGTCGTTGCGCCTGCGGCCGACGGCGTTTTCTCGACTGGGACATGACCCGAGAAGTTTATGAGTCGCGTCCAACGGATAAGGGACTAGGACGTTCGAAGCCCACGACCAGAGGAGAAAGCCTCGTGCTCACCCTGACCGAGAACGCCAGCAACGCCGTCACCACCATCGTCAACCAGGCCGTACCGACGCCTGGGGCCGGACTACGGATCGCCGAGGACCCCGCGTCGGCCAACTTGGGACTTATCGTCGCCGAGAGGCCTGAGCCCGGCGACGCAGTCGTCGAGGATTCAGGCGCACGCGTCTTCCTCGACGACAAGGCCCTGGAAGTGCTCGACGACAAGGTCCTGGACGCGGAGTACCAGGCCAACGGAGGCGTGCAGTTCACGATCGCCCCGCAGAGCTGAGCGAGACCCTCAGCGCAGCACTTCCCGGGTGAGCGGCGGATGCAGCGCGTCGGCGCCGCCCGAGACGTACAGCTCAGCGGGTCGGCCCCGCTCCTGGTTCCGCTGCCGCCCGGTCGCGACGACCAGGCCTTGAGCACCCGTGACCTTGCGGTGGAAGTTCCCGGCGTCCAGGTCCCGCCCCCAGACGACCTCGTAGACGCGCCGGAGGTCGGCGATCGTGAACTCCCGTCTGACGAAGGACAGCGCGAGGCTGGAGTACTCGATCTTGGCGCGCGCCCGCTCCATCCCATCGGTCAGGATCACGGCGTGGTCGAAGGCCAGCTGGCCGCGCTTGAGGAGCGCTTCGACAGGCTGCCACTCGGCCGACGCCGCGTCGGTGCCCGCAACCGGGTCAGGTCCTTCGGGGAGCACGGCGAGCCAAGCCACGCTGATGACCCGATGCCTCGGGTCGCGACGCGGGGCGCCGTAGGTCTTCAGCTGCTCCAGCCGGACTCCGCGCGGCGTCACGGCAGTCTCCTCGCGGAGCTCCCTCAACGCGGCGACCTCGAGGTCCTCGTCCTGGCCTACGAACCCACCGGGCAGCGCCCACTTGCCGGCGTACGGCTCCTCGCCCCGACGTACGGCGAGCGCCTGCAGCTTGTCGTCGCGGATCGTGAGCACGACGATGTCGACCGTCAGGTAGACGAAGGGGTAGTCGCTCGTGTACACCACGAGCACACCGTATCTTGTCTGACTGACTAAAGGTTGGAGGCGGCGAGCAGTGCGCCCGGCAGCGCGGCGATCAGTACGTCGAGCATCTGTTCTCGGGTGACGCCGTTCGGCTCCGAGAGCCAGTCAAGAACCATGCTCTCGGCCATCGAGGCCCAGCCGTGGACGACGAGCCGGGCCGCCGGTGTGTCTGCGAAGCCGAGCCGCTCCATCGTCGTCTCGGACGGCCCAACTGGAACTGGACTTTCGAACATCCGGTTCAGGAGGGCGGCCCGACCCTCGTCGTACGCCGCCTTGAGCTCGGGGTCTCCTCCGTGCGCCGCCTGGATGACCGAGCGGTAGCCGGCCTCGTTCGCCGACACGAAGTCGACGTACGCCTCCATCGAGGCGCGCAGCCGCTCGAGCGGGTCGTCGAGGTCGACCGGGGCGGTCGCCGCGACCAGGTCCCTGATCACCCGCCCCACGATCGCCCGGTGGAACTCGAGCTTGTTCGCGAAGTAGTGGTACAGCAGTCCACGGGAGATCCCCGCCTCCTCGGCAAGGAGGTCGATCGACAGCTCGTCAAGCGTGCGGGTGGACAGCAGCTGGGCGCCGAGCCCCAGCAGCTGCTCGCGCCGCGCCGCGGGGGTGAGCCGGATGCGTGCCATGTGTCCCAGGTTACTGAACTTCGTTCAACAACGCTATTGACTCCCGTTCAATAGCCCAGATACCGTCGGTATATGACGAAAGAATCGAGCAGTCGGTCATCGAGCCGCAACGCGAGCGCAGCGAGCAAGCGTGTCGAGATGCCGTCGCACGTCAGGATCTTCGTGGTCGGCGCAGGCTTCGGCGGCCTCGGTCTGGCGATCAAGCTGCGTGAACGCGGCGAGACGGACTTCCTGGTCGTCGACAAGGGTCACGACGTCGGCGGCACCTGGCGCGACAACACCTATCCGGGTGCGGCGTGCGACGTCCCCTCGCAGCTCTACAGCTTCTCGTTCGCGCCCAACCCGAACTGGTCGCGGTCCTTCTCCCCCCAGCCCGAGATCCAGGCGTACATCAAGGACGTCTCGGAGCGGGCCGGCGTGCGCGAGCACTTCCACTTCGGCGTCGAGTTCCTCGATGCTCGCTGGGAGGGCACCCACTGGGCGATCGACACCTCCGCCGGCTCCCTGACCGCGGACTTCGTCGTCTCGGCCGCAGGCGGCCTGTCCGAGCCGAAGATGCCCGACATCGACGGCATCGACTCGTTCGCCGGCGAGATCATGCACTCCGCCCGCTGGGACCACTCGGTCGACCTGACCGACAAGCGCGTCGCCATCATCGGCACCGGCGCCTCGGCGATCCAGATCGTGCCCGAGGTCGCCAAGGTCGCGGCCCAGCTCGACGTCTACCAGCGCACCGCTCCCTGGGTGATGAAGCGCAAGGACCGCGCGTACCTGCCGCTCGAGAAGCTCGCGTTCAAGCACGTGCCGCTGGTTCAGAAGGCGTACCGCACGGCCATCTACTGGGGTCGCGAGTGCTTCGTCCCGGCGTTCACGCTGGCGCCCCAGCTGGTG
>DATILB010000076.1:0-14098 GCA_035477015.1 Nocardioidaceae bacterium
CCAGGCATGGCAGCTGGCTGGCCGTCGTGAACACCAGGTTCGACCTCGGCTTCCCGCCGCCGATCGGTCCGGGCGCGCCTCCGGGCACAGACTTCGACGTAGTGCAGTTCAAGCCCTGACAGTGATACGAAACGAGGCCCCGGCGGATCGCCGGGGCCTCGTTCGCGATGAGGTCAGAGACTCTGTGCGGCGTTGTACGTCGACTGGATCACGCTGCCGAAGTACGGACCCCACATGATGTTCTTGACACCTCGGTAGCCGAAGCTGTTCACCGAGGCGATGGTCCCGCCATTGGTCGTGTTGTAGTTCTGCAGCCACGGGCCGCCGGACGAGCCGCCCGTCATGTTGCAGTTCATGCCTTGGTCACTGCTCCCGCCGTAGGTGTCCGGGAACACGGTGCCGAAGCAGTAGGCGATGTCGGTGCCGTCGTAGGGCCTGGCGGCCGGGTAGCCGAACGAGTACATCTCTTGACCCGTCGCGAGGTTGAAGCCGATGCCCTGGCTGCCCACCCTGTCCGTCAGGTCCACGCTGTTCGCCGGGGGGTTCACCACCGCGAAGCCAACGTCGTAGTCGAAGTCACCGTCGTTCGCCCAGGCGTCGGTGGTGGCCAGCGCACGAGCAGTGAACGTGCCGTAGGGACGCGCTCCGTCGTCGTACGCCGGCACGAACGCGAAGTTGATGACGTAGGCACCGGGACCCTCGTTGACACAGTGTCCGGCGGTGGTGACGACGTCGTGGTTGTTCGACGCGGTCGAGCTGCCGGAGCAGACGTAGTTGCCGCCGCCCATAGTGAAGAACACCTTGCCGGTCGTCTTCACGATGTTGCCGCCACCGGTGTAGTACGAGCCCGAACCCGCACCCCCGCCGGTGCCTGGCTTGGCCTGCGGCTGGACGACGTACGGTCGGCCTGCGGCGACGTTGCCCGTCGCCGAGCTCTTGTCGCGGTCCGCCACCAGGACGTCCGCCGGGATGGCCGCTCGCATTCGCTGCGGGGTCCAGTAGGCGACGATCCGGTCGTGCTCGGCCTTGCTCGCGTCCAGGTGCTTGACCGCGACGCCCGCAGGGGCCTTGCTCTGGCTGGGGGCCGCGTCAGCCACCGGTGAAGCCAGAGCCAGTGCTGCCGCACCCGAGACGGCGACAGCTAGGAGGTGCTTGCGCATCATGTGCTTGAACTCCCTTCGACGCCGCGTCGGATGGTGCGGCGTCTCCGGGAAGGGTAGGCAGCAGTTTGTCCGTTTGTGAATAGTCCGGGTGGAAAAGTAATGCCCCGGCCGCTTCGCGACCGGGGCACCAGAGCTCTGCGGCTACTTCCAGCGCTCCTGCGCCGGGATGAAGTCGAGCGTGCGCGCGCCCGTGTAGATCTGCTTGGGGCGGGCGATCTTCTGCTCCGGATCCTGCACGAGCTCGAGCCACTGCGCGAGCCACCCCGACGTGCGCGGAATCGCGAACAGGACGGTGAACATCTCCGGCGGGAACTGCAGCGCCTCGTAGATCAGGCCGCTGTAGAAGTCGACGTTCGGGTAGAGGCGCCGCTTGACGAAGTACTCGTCCTCGAGCGCGATCTTCTCGAGCTCCTTGGCGATCTTGAGCAGCGGGTTGACCCCGGTGACCTCGAAGACGTCGTCGCAGGCCTTCTTGATGATCGTGGCGCGCGGGTCGAAGGACTTGTAGACCCGGTGGCCGAAGCCCATCAGGCGCTCCTTGCCGGTCTTCACCCCTTCGATGAAGTCCGGGATGTTGTCGACCGTGCCGATGCGCCGCAGCATCCGCAGCACCGCCTCGTTGGCGCCGCCGTGCAGGGGGCCGTAGAGCGCCGCGATGCCGGCCGTGGTGGCTGAGTACGGGTCCACCTGCGACGAGCCGACGGAACGCACGGCGTTGGTCGAGCAGTTCTGCTCGTGGTCGGCGTGCAGGATGAAGAGCACCTCAAGGGCCCGGATCAGCCGCTCGTCAGCGGCGAACTTCAGCTCGCTCATCTTGAACAGCATCGAGAGGAAGTTCGACGCGTAGCCGAGCTCGTTGTCCGGGTAGACGTACGGCTTGCCCTGCGCGTGACGGAACGACCACGCGCCAAGCGTCGGCATCTTCGCGATGAGCCGGACGATCTGGATGTGTCGGTTGTCCGGGTCGGAGATCCGGCTCGACTCCGGGTAGAACGTCGACAGGGCGCCGACGGAGGCCAGCAGCATGCCCATCGGGTGGGCGTCGTACCGGAAGCCCTCCATGAAGTTGCGGACGTTCTCGTGCACGAACGTGTGGTAGGTGATCTCGTGCACCCAGGCGTCGTACTGGTCCTTGGTCGGCAGCTCCCCGTGGATCAGCAGGTAGGCCACCTCGAGGTACGTCGACTTCTCCGCCAGCTGCTCGATCGGGTAGCCGCGGTACTCCAGGATCCCCTTGTCCCCGTCGATGAAGGTGACTGCGCTCCGACAGGAGGCGGTGTTCGTGAAACCGGGGTCGTAGACCGCGAGCCCGGGCTCCTCCTCGTTCACCTTGATCCGACCGATCTCGGCGGCCTTGATGGTGCCGTCGATGATCGGGACGTCGTACGACGTACCGGTGCGGTTGTCGCGAATCGTCAAGGAATCAGAGGGGGTGCCGTCCGTTTCGGCACCCGTGGCAATCGCCGTACTCTCGGTCACGTCGGCTCCTCAGGGATGAGCGTGTGGCTACCCGGCCAAACCTAGTCCCGACCGCGCCTTCCTGGGAAACCAGGTCCGTTTTGACCGAGCAGCGGACCCATGGGTATTCTTGACGGTCGCGACTCCTGCCGCTCTCTAGGCGTGCCCGCCTGGGGGGCAGACCCGTGGAAACACATCACGGGCAGTGTTCGTCAGAAGACGCGGCTCCACCACCGGTCATGGGATCCCCCGCGGCCGGACCACGAACGAGAGAGGCGCACCTGTCGTGCGTACGTACAGCCCTAAGCCCGCTGACATCCAGCGTGAGTGGCACGTCATCGACGCCACCGACGTCGTCCTCGGCCGTCTGGCCGTCCAGTCCGCGAACCTCATCCGCGGCAAGCACAAGCCCACCTTCGCCCCGCACGTCGACGGCGGTGACTTCGTCATCATCATCAACGCGAACAAGGTGGCGCTGTCGGGCAACAAGAAGGTCACCAAGCTCGCCTACCGTCACTCGGGCTACCCGGGTGGTCTGTCGGCCACGCCGTTCGGCGTGCTGCTCGAGAAGGACGCGCGCAAGGCCATCGAGAAGGCGGTCTGGGGCATGCTCCCGAAGAACCGCCTCGGTCGCCAGATGCTGAAGAAGCTCAAGGTGTACGCCGGCCCCGAGCACCCGCACCAGGCCCAGAAGGCCACCCCGTTCGAGATCACGCAGATCTCCCAGTAGTCCACGATTTCGAGAACAAGGATCATCTAGTGACTGACATCGCCAACGAGACCGTGGACCTGGACGCCGCCGCAGACGTCGAGGAGACCTACGAGGTCGACGAGCAGGGCGTCGCGTACAGCTCGGAGTCCGCTCCGAGCGCCGACACCCCGCCGCGTCCCGCGACCATCGCCCCGGCTGCCGCCACCGGCCGCCGCAAGCAGGCCGTCGCCCGAGTCCGGATCATCCCGGGCACCGGCGTCTGGACCGTCAACGGCCGCACGCTCGACTCGTACTTCCCGAACAAGTTGCACCAGCAGGTCGTCAACGAGCCGTTCGTGAACACCGACCTGGTGGACCGGTTCGACGTCATCGCCCGCATCCACGGCGGCGGCATTACCGGCCAGGCCGGCGCGCTGCGTCTTGGTGTGGCCAGATGCCTCAACGCCATCGACGTCGAAGCCAACCGCCCGTCGCTCAAGAAGGCCGGCCTGCTTACTCGTGACGCCCGCGTCATCGAGCGCAAGAAGGCTGGTCTCAAGAAGGCCCGCAAGGCTCCGCAGTACAGCAAGCGCTGATCCGCGGAACGTTCGCGTGCCACGCGTCTTCGGAACCGATGGTGTCCGGGGTCTGGCCAACGTCGATCTGACGGCCGAGCTAGCCCTGGACCTGTCGGTCGCCGCTGCGCACGTACTCGGCGAGGCCGGTGCCTTTGAAGGGCATCGGCCTCTTGCCCTTGTCGGGCGGGACACCCGGGTCTCCGGCGAGTTCCTCGAGGCCGCGGTGGTGGCTGGGCTCGCGTCCGCCGGTGTCGACGTTCTCCGGCTCGGCGTGCTGCCCACCGCAGGTGTGGCGTTCCTGACCGGCACGCTCGGAGCCGACCTCGGCGTGATGATCTCCGCCAGCCACAACCCGATGCCCGACAACGGCATCAAGTTCCTGGCGCGCGGTGGGGTCAAGCTCGACGATGCGGTCGAGCACGCCATCGAGGAGCGGCTCAAGGAACCGTGGCAGCGACCGACCGGCGCTGCGATCGGCCGGGTGTCGTCGTACGACCGTGCCCTGTCGGACTACACGGGCCATCTCATCCGGACGACGACGAAGCCCCTCAGCGGCCTCCGCGTCGTGGTCGACTGTGCCGAGGGTGCGGCCTACGAGGCCGGGCCCCAAGCGCTGGTCGACGCCGGCGCCGACGTGACGGCGATCCACGCACAGCCGGACGGCCTGAACATCAATGACAACTGCGGCTCGACGTACCTCGACTCGCTCCGCGCTGCGGTCCTGAAGGACCGCGCCGACGTGGGCTTCGCCTTCGACGGTGACGCTGACCGGTGCCTCGCGGTCGACGCGGCCGGTGAGGTCGTCGACGGTGACCAGATCCTTGCCATCCTGGCGGTCGCGCTGCGCGATGCCGGGCGGCTGAAGTCGGACACCGTGGTCGCCACCGTCATGAGCAACCTCGGATTCGTCCAGGCGATGCGTCGCGAGAACATCGGCGTCCGTCAGACCAAGGTCGGCGACCGCTACGTCCTCGAGGCCATGAAGGCTGGTGGCTACAGCTTGGGCGGCGAGCAGTCGGGCCACGTGATCCTCAGCGAGTACGCCACGACCGGTGACGGTGTGCTCACTGCCCTGCACGTGCTCGAGCGGATGGCCACCACGGGGTCCACCCTGGCCGAGCTGGCCGCCGTGATGACCCGGTTGCCCCAGGTGCTGGTCAACGTCCCGGGCGTCGACAAGGCGCGCGCGGACGACGACGCCGTGCTTGCGGCTGCTGTCGCCGAGGCCGAGGCGGAGCTCGGAGACAGCGGTCGGGTGCTGCTGCGGCCGTCCGGCACGGAGCCGTTGGTGCGAGTCATGGTCGAGGCTGCCACCGCCGAGCAGGCCCAGTCGCTCGCGGACCGGCTTGCGGCAGTGGTGCAGCAGCAGCTCGCGCTGTAGAGCTGGTCGAGCTGCGCCCGGGTCCACTCCGAAGCCTCACGCGCCCGCGTTGGAGACGGCCCGCCGAATTGACGCCGCGACTCTGTCTGGTGCCTCAATTGGGGGCCAGTGGCCAACGTCGTCCAGAGCCGTGAAGCCTGCGTGTGGGAGCCGCTGGCGAATGCGTTCACCGATGTGGGCGCCGGAGACGGGGTCGAGCATGCCCCAGGTGAATGAAAGTGGGACATCGGTGCTTTCGAGTGCGCCAACCCAACGAGATTCGTGCTGCTTCCGGTCTGGAATGTAGGCGATCAGCTGGTGGAGGATCACACCGCCCCGAGCCGTTGCTGACCAGATGTCAGTGGCGGCGGTCGCGAAGTCGAACCCTGGTGCGAAGGTCGGGCGCAGCGCTTCTCTCAGCGCTTCCGCGGTCATCCCTGCGCTGACTTGGGGCCCTTGCACGGGGTCGAGAAGCGCAAACTGCACCGGCTCTGGCCGATGCAGATCTGGATAGATGCCGCCGTTGAGCAAGTGCACGGCCGCCAAGTCGACGGCCAGTCGGCCTTCAGTACGACGGGCCAGCAGTTCTTGCGCGACTGTCGCTGCATAGTCGTGCGCCACGACGATCGTCGAAGTGATGCCCTCGTTTGACCAGAGCGCTTCAACGAGATCGGCCTGTTCATGCATCGTGTATTGGTGATCCGCGGGCTTCTCCGATGCACCGAAACCCAGAAGGTCAGGCATGAGCATTGCGAAATCCGCAGGCAGGGCATCGACCACGGCTGTCCAGTCGTGGGAGCAACTCGGAAAGCCATGGAGCAGGGTCATAGATCGCCCTGAACCCGTCCGCCGCACGAAGATCTGCCGGTTGCTTCCCCTCAAGGGAAGCGTTATCAAGTCACCCTCGCCCCACCATTTGTCGAGCGCGTTCAATGTCCTGACCTCACTCCTCGACTATGCAAAAGAAGATATCCGCTACACGAACTGGCAACTCCTCGCTTCCGACCCATCGCCCGTCCGTCATGTCAGCTCTTCCAGACCGGCGCGACGCCCTTCCGGTAGCCGCCGCCGAAGATCCCAGTGAGGATCGCGAGCACGGGGCCGGGCACGTCCCGCTTGACCGCCGCTTGCTCGTCGGGCGTGGCGCCGTCGAGCACCCACTCGAAGAACCGGCCACCACGGGCCGGGCTGACCTTGCCGAACTTGCGGCCCATCGCCTGCATCTCCGGCGTCTCGCGCTTCTCGACCATCAGTGCCTCGAACTCGCCTTCCTCGTGGTCGAGGTGCTCGGTGGCCACGGTCTGGAGCTTCTGGACGGCGGCCAGTGCGGCCTGGGACTCCTGGAGACCGGCCGTGCGCACCAGGTCGCCGATTGCGCCGCGCGTCTCGGACAAGGCGGCCGCCATGGTGTCGTGCTCGGCGTCCATCGTGGCGAGCAGGTCCGGGTTGACGCCGATCGAGACGAGCGTGGGCCAGGCGATCTCGTGCTCACCTTTGTGGTGGTGGTTCAGCTGGTCGTCGAAGTTGGCCCAGGCCTTGCCCAGCTGCTTCGCGCGCGTCAGGTCCCCCGGCGGAAAGGACCCGAGAGCCCCGATGAACCGGTTGAGGTCGCGCCGGAAGGCGCCGTGGATCGCCTTGTTCATGCTCATCTCGGTCATGCCGAGACTCTAGTGTCCTGAGGCCGCAGCCCCGCGCCGCTCAGAGCTTGCGCAGGCGGACCCAGCGAATCGAGTGGTCCGGTGCCTTCCTCAGCACGAGTGTGGCGCGTCCTCGCGTCGGCAAGATGTTCTGCTCCAGGTTGGGTCCGTTGATCGAGTCCCAGATCCGGTGCGACTCGACCAGGGCCTCTTCGTCCGTGAGCCCGGCGTACTTGGCGAAGTAGGAGCCTTCGTCGCGGAAGGCAGTCTCGCGGAGCCTGAGGAACCGCTCGGAGTACCACTGCCGGATGTCTTCCTTCGCGGCGTCGACGTACACGGAGAAGTCGAAGAAGTCGCTGACGGCCAGGCCGGTCTTGCCGTCCTCGCGGGCGCGGGCCGGCTGCAGAACATTCAGCCCCTCGATGACGACGACGTCCGGCTTCCTGATGACGACCGCCTCATCGGGTACGACGTCATAGACAAGGTGGGAGTACGTCGGCGCGAGGACCTCCTCCTTGCCCGACTTGATGTCCATCACGAACCGGAGCAGAGCGCGCCGGTCATAGGACTCGGGGAAGCCCTTGCGATGGAGGATGCCCCGTCGCTCCAGCTCGGCGTTGGGGTGGAGGAAGCCGTCGGTGGTGACCAGCGACACCGAGGGATGGGCCGGCCAGTGCGCGAGCATCTGCTGAAGCACGCGGGCCGTCGTCGACTTGCCGACCGCCACCGAGCCCGCCACCCCGATCACGAAGGGTGTGCGGGGTGGCTGTGGCCGGTCCAGGAAGGCCTCCTGGGCGCGATGCAGGGCACCCGCGCTCTCGACGTACAGGGACAGCAGCCGGGACAGCGGCAGGTAGACCTCGTTGACCTCGTCGAGGTCGAGGCGGTCGGACAGACCGCGGACCTGCTGGATCTCAGCCGGGGTCAGCGGTTTCTCGGTCGAGGTCCCGAGGTCGGCCCAGGCGGCACGGTCGAGTTCGACGAAAGGGCCGGTGTCGCGCCCGGTCTCCGGGCCGACAGCCTGCGATGTCATGGAGCGTATTGTCCCGTAGCCGTCCATCGGGGCGTCAGGGGGCCCGCATCGCGTCGGTAGGCTGGCCCCATGTGCGGAATCGTGGGCTACGTCGGGTCCCAGCAGGCCGAGGACATCGTGATCCGTGGCCTGCGCCGGCTCGAGTACCGCGGATACGACTCCGCGGGGGTGGCACTCGTCCACGAGGGGGCGATCGCCTCGGACAAGCGGGCCGGGAAGCTCGCCAACCTGGACAAGGCGCTGGCCGAGACACCGCTGCCGCAGTCGTCGACCGGCATCGGCCACACCCGATGGGCGACGCACGGTCCGCCGAACGACCGGAACGCGCATCCGCACCTGGGCCAGCAGCGCCGCGTCGCAGTCGTGCACAACGGGATCATCGAGAACTTCGCGCACCTGCGTCACGAGCTGGAGAGCCAAGGGCACGAGCTGGCCTCCGACACCGACACAGAGGTGGCCGCGCACCTCCTTGAGCTCGAGCTGGAGGTCACCGGCGACCTGACCACCGCGATGCAGCGCGTCTGCCGCATGCTCGAGGGCGCCTTCACCCTGGTCGCGATCGACGGGCAGGACGACTCGCGGGTCGTCGCGGCTCGCCGGAACTCGCCGCTCGTCGTGGGTCTCGGTGAGGGCGAGAACTTCCTCGCCTCCGACGTGGCGGCGTTCATCGAGCACACCCGTGACGCCCTCGAGCTGGGCCAGGACCAGGTCGTCACCATCACCCGCGAAGGCGTGTCCGTCACGGACTTCGACGGAAATGAGGCGCGCGCCACGCCGTACCACGTCGACTGGGACCTCTCGGCCGCCGAGAAGGACGGCTACGACTGGTTCATGCGCAAGGAGATCTTCGAGCAGCCGCGCGCCGTGGCCGACTCGATGCTGGGGCGCCACGACGAGGCGGGGCGACTCCAGCTCGACGAGCTCCGGATCTCAGTCGACGAGCTGCGCGCCATCGACAAGATCATCGTGATCGCCGCTGGTACGTCGTTCTATGCGGGCATGGTCGCGAAGTACGCCATCGAGCACTGGACGCGGATCCCGTGCGAGGTGGAGCTTGCGTCGGAGTTCCGCTACCGCGACCCGATCCTCACGCGCGACACCCTCGTCGTCGCGATCAGCCAGTCCGGTGAGACCGCCGACACGCTGATGGCGATCCGCTATGCGCGCGAGCAGCGCTCCAAGGTGCTCGCCATCTGCAACACCAACGGCTCCACGATCCCGCGCGAGTCCGACGCCGTCATCTACACGCATGCCGGGCCGGAGATCGGGGTGGCCTCGACCAAAGGCTTCCTCACCCAGCTCGTGGCCTGCTACCTGCTGGGGCTCTACCTCGCCCAGGTGCGCGGGACCCGCTACGGCGACGAGATCGCGGGCATCATCCGCGAGCTCGAGCAGACACCCGCCAAGATCCAGCGGGTGCTGGACAACTCCGAGCAGGTCTACGAGCTGGCTCGGCGGATGAGCACGACGCGATCGGTGATCTTCCTGGGCCGGCACGCGGGCTACCCGGTGGCCCTGGAGGGCGCGCTCAAGCTCAAGGAGCTGGCGTACCTCCATGCGGAGGGTTTCGCCGCCGGCGAGCTCAAGCACGGACCGATCGCGATTATCGAGGAAGGCCTCCCGGTCATCTGCATCGTTCCGCCACGCGGTCGCGACCAGCTGCACGGCAAGGTGCTCAGCGGCATTCAGGAGGTGCGCGCCCGCGGGGCGTACACGATCGTGGTCGCGGAGGAAGGCGATGACGTCGTCACGCCGTACGCCGACGACATCATCCGCGTGCCCAACGTGCCAGTCCTGCTGCAGCCGCTCGTCTCCGTGGTCCCGCTCCAGCTCTTCGCCTGCGAGCTCGCGCACACGCTTGGCCACGACGTCGACCAGCCCCGCAACCTGGCCAAGTCTGTGACCGTCGAATGATCGTCGGGATCGGGGTCGATGTCGTCGACATCGACCGGTTCGCCGAGACCCTGGAGCGGACTCCCGGCCTGCGCGCCCGGCTCTTCACCCCCGACGAGCGCACCCGGGGGATCGCGTCGCTGGCGGCACGCTTCGCCGCCAAGGAGGCCATCGCCAAGGCCCTCGGAGCTCCCACGGGCATGGGCTGGCACGACGCCGAGATCGTGAGCAACGACGCGGGCGACCCCTCCTTCGTGATCCGGGGAACCGTTCAGGCTCGGGCGGATGCACTCGGAGTCGGCACGGTGCACGTCACGCTGTCGCACGACGCGGGAATCGCATCCGCGTTCGTCATCCTCGAGGCATGATCGTCCGCCTACTCTGAGTCATGGATTCGCCGCTGACCAATGTCGGTCTCCCGGTCGCGCTCGCGATCATCATGTTCGGGCTCGGCCTGTCGCTGACCGTGGCGGACTTCCGGCGCATCGGTCGCGAGCCGAAGGCGGTCTTCGTCGCGTTGGTCGCTCAGCTCCTGCTGCTGCCGGCGGTCTGCTTCGGGCTGGTCACGGCGCTCGATCTCGACCCGCTGCTGGCAGTGGGCATGATGCTGCTGGCCGCATCGCCCGGCGGCACCACCGCGAACTTGTTCAGTCATCTCTTCCGAGGCGACGTGGCGCTCAACATCACCCTCACCGCGGTGAACTCCGTGATCGCAGTCATCACCCTGCCGGTCGTCGTCAACGTTGCCATCGACCACTTCGACCCGGCTGGGCTGGACGACGTGGGGTTGCAGTTCGGAAAGACGGCCCAGGTCTTCGCGGTCGTTCTCATCCCGGTGGCGATCGGCATGCTGGTACGTCGATCCTCGCCGGACTTCGCGGACCGGGCGGACCAGCCGGTGCGCATCGCGTCGGCGATCGTGCTCGTGGCCGTGATCACCGGTGCCCTGCTGGCCGAGCGCGAGAACCTCGGCGAGTACCTCGGCGACATCGGACTGGTGGCAGCCCTGTTCTGCGTCTGCAGCCTCACTATCGGGTACGTCGTACCGCGCCTCGCCCGGGTCACGGAGAAGCAGGCGATCGCCTCGGCCTTCGAGGTCGGTATCCACAACAGCACCCTGGCGATCGCGGTGGCGCTCAACGTGCTCGACAGCGAGAAGCTTGCAGTGCCTGCCGCGGTCTACGGGATCCTGATGTTCCCGATTGCGGCAGCCGCGGGATTCATGCTCAGGAGGCTCACAGCCGACGCACAGACAACGCCGGTCTGACGCACAGTTGTGCTCCCTACCTTGGGGGCATGAGCGAAGAGCACGAGATCGAGGACCACGACCGTGGCCTCTCCCACGACCTGCCCACCCTGCTGAACCGTCGCCGGGCGCTGAGCCTGTTCGGGGGCGCCGGCCTGGCGGTGACGCTGGCCGCGTGTGGCGACTCCGGCGACTCCAGCACCGGGACGTCCGGCGCCTCCAGCGGTGCCCCTCCGGCGGGCGGTGCCGGAGGCGGCGCGTCGACCGCTCAGGTGGGTGCCGGAGAGATCCCCGAGGAGACGAACGGTCCCTACCCGGCGGACGGGACCAACGGCGTCAACGTGCTGACCGAGTCCGGCGTGGTCCGCTCCGACATCCGTTCGAGCTTCGGCGGCGCCTCCGGTGTGGCCGAGGGCGTCCCGCTCACCGTCACGCTGACCGTCGTGGACGTGAGCAGCGCCAACGACGCGGGTACGCCGCTCGAGGGCGCGGCCGTCTATATCTGGCACTGCGACCGCGACGGCAACTACTCGATGTACTCCGATGCGGTCGCAGACGAGAACTACCTACGTGGCGTCCAGGGAGCTGACTCAGACGGCAGGGTGACGTTCACGACGATCTTCCCGGGCTGCTACTCCGGTCGGTGGCCGCACATCCACTTCGAGGTCTACCCGAGTCTCGACGACGCGACCTCCGCACAGAACCGGATGCGCACGTCTCAGCTCGCGTTCCCCAAGGACGTCTGTGACACGGCGTACGCGACTGCGGGCTACGAGAGCAGCGTCAGCAACATGGGCGGCATGAGCCTGGACACCGACAACGTGTTCAGCGACGGCTACTCGCTGCAGCTCGCCACCATGACCGGATCGGTCGACGCGGGCTACACCGCGACACTGCGGGTGCCTGTCTGACAGCCTGGGTGCATGAGGTACGCGCACACCGTCGAGCAGGTCCGGGCGGCCGAAGCCGTCCTGCTGGCCGCGCTGCCCGAGGGCGCCTTGATGCAACGGGCCGCCACCGGTCTCGCGTACGCCGTCGCGGACTACCTCGGCTCGGTCTACGGCCGTCGGGTGCTGCTGCTCGTCGGATCCGGCGACAACGGCGGTGACACGCTGTACGCCGGAGCGCAGCTGGCCCGACGGGGTGCCGCCGTAGACGCGATCCTGCTGTCCGAGCGGACCCATCCGGCCGGGCTGGCGTCGTTCCGTGACGCCGGAGGTCGGGTTGTCACCGCGCCGCGAGCCCCAGAGGTGGTCGTCGACGGGATCGTCGGAATCGGCGGCTCAGGCGGACTGCGCCCCGAGGCGGCGACCCTGGTCGCATCGCTCGGTGGCGTGCCGTTCGTTGCCGTGGACCTGCCGTCGGGCATCTCGGTCGACGACGGCAGGATCGACGGCCCCCACGTCCGCGCAGACGTGACGGTCACGTTCGGCACCCACAAGATCGGGCTGCTGGCGGACCCGGCGGCCGAAGCCTGCGGTGCCGTGCACCTCGTCGACATCGGGCTGAGCCTGCCGGAGGCGTCGGTCGAGGCGCTGCAGTCGGCGGACGTGGCTGCGCTACTGCCTCGGCCGGACGAGCGCGCTCACAAGTACACCCGAGGCGTCGTCGGCATTCGGGCCGGTTCGGCGGAGTACCCAGGGGCAGCCGTGCTGTGCGTCGCCGGTGCTCGCACGGGGCTGGTCGGCATGGTGCGGTACGTCGGCGACGCGTCGGATGTCGTGCGCTCTGCTCATCCCGAGGTGGTCGGGGAAGGCCGGGCACAGGCGTGGGTGGTCGGGCCGGGCGGCGGTTCGCTGGCGGATGCGGTCGCCGAGGGCGAGCCGGTCGTCGTGGATGCCTCCGCGCTCTCCGCAGTCACGGGACCGCTCGGTGTGCCTGCGGTGCTCACGCCTCACGCGGGCGAGCTCGCCGCGATGCTCGGCGTGAAGCGTGAGGAGGTCGAGGCTGAGCAGCTGCGCTTCGCCCGCGAGGCCGCTGCCCGCTTCGACGCTGTCGTGCTGCTCAAGGGTCGCCACACGCTCATTGCAACGCCTGACGGCCGGGTGCGCGTCACCACGGTCGGTCCGGCCTGGCTGGCCACGGCAGGTGCCGGTGACGTGCTGGCCGGGCTCATCGGCGCGCTCCTGGCAGCCGGCCTCACGCCGTACGACGCAGCATCGGTGGGTTCGTGGGTGCATGGCGCTGCCGCGACCATGGTGCGTGGCGACGGCCCGATCGTCGCGGGTGAGGTTGCCGCGGCGATTCCCGACGTGTGCGCTCGGCTAGTCGAAGGTTCGCCGTAACCGCTTCGTCTCGCCGCGCTTCTTCTTGGAGTCGAGGCGGCGCTGCTTGGACGCCTTGGTCGGCTTCGTCGGGACCCGTGGCTTCGGGGGTGGCTTGATCGCCTCGATGAGCAGCTCGGCGAGCCGATCCTCGGCCGCCTGCCGGTTGCGCAGCTGCGACCGGTGCTCCTGGGCGATGATCACGACCTGGTCCCCGACGCGGGCGAGCGCACGCTCCTTCAGGTGCGGCGGAAACGCCTGTGACGACTCCAGGTCGAAGATCAGCTCGACCCTGCTGTCGCTGGTGTTGACGCTCTGACCGCCCGGTCCGGAGGAGCGCGAGAAGCGCCAGGACAGCTCGCTGTCCGGTACGACGTACCCGCGGACGGTGATCACTCTGAAAAGATAGAGGTATGACCCCCCGCGCCGAGCTCGTCATCGACCTCGACGCGATCCGCGCGAACACGACGCGGCTGGTCGACGTGTGCGGGCCGGTCATGGTGGTCGTGAAGGCCGACGGCTACGGCCACGGCATGCTCCCGTCGGCTCGGGCAGCACGTGCGGGAGGAGCGGCCTGGCTCGGTGTCGCTGTCCTTGAGGAGGCGCTCGCGCTCCGTGCCGCCGGAGACACGGGCCCGATCCTGTGCTGGCTGTCCATCCCGGGCGAGGACTACGCAGCGGCCGTCAGCGCAGGGGTGGACGTGACGGCGTACACCGTTGCCGAGATCGAGGAGATCGCCGCAGCTGCCACGGACGCACACCCCGCTCGTCTGCA
>DATILB010000077.1:0-2321 GCA_035477015.1 Nocardioidaceae bacterium
GGATGACGCATGCCTTCTGGCAGGACCGGGACCGCTACCTGGACACCTATTGGAGTCGCTGGGACGGCGTCTGGGTGCACGGCGACCTCGCGAGCGTCGACTCTGCCGGCATGTGGCGGATCCACGGCCGCTCGGACGACACGATCAAGCTCTCCGGGCGCCGCGTGGGGCCCGCCGAGATCGAGGCCGCCCTGCTGCGTGACAACCGGATCACGGAGGTCGCGGTGATCGGCGTGCCGGACGAGATGCGCGGTCAGCGCGCGGTGGCATTCGCGGTCCTGCGCGCCGACGGTGTCGACAACGACGACCTGCAGGCGACGGCATTGGCTAACGCGGGCAAATCCTTTGCGCCCGAGGTCTATACGGTGCCGACGCTGCCGAAGACGAAGAACGGAAAGATCATGCGCCGCGCCATCCGGTCGCGGTTCATCGGTGCCCCGATCGGCGACATGTCGTCGCTCGACCCGGCGACGCCGCTCGAGGACATTCCCGTGTACGCGGGCGAAGACTAGGAGTACTGAGATGGCAGATTTCGACACCGAAAGCAACATCGAGATCGTCCGCAAGGCGACTCGCGAGCTGGCGCGGAAGTTCGACAACAACTACTGGCTCGACAAGGACAACAAGCACGAATACCCCTGGGATTTCATCAAGGCCTTCGCGGACGGGGGCTGGCTCGGCGCGATGATCCCGGAGGAGTACGGCGGGATCGGTCTGGGCCTGCAGGAGGCTGCCGTGATGATGGGCGAGATCGCGTCGTCCGGCGGCGGCATGAGCGGTGGCTCGGCGATCCACTTCTACGTCTTCCCGCCGGCGCCGATCGTCCGGTACGGCTCGGAGGAGATGAAGAAGAAGTATCTCCCCAAGCTGGCCTCGGGTGAGATGCTCACCGCGTTCGGCATCACCGAGCCGACCGCCGGTGTCGACACGTCCCGCATCAAGACGAAGGCGACCAAGGTCGACGGCGGCTGGGTCATCAACGGCCAGAAGGTGTTCATCACCAACGCCCAGAACGCGCACCGCATCCTGCTGCTGGCCCGCACGGCGCCGCGGCGCGACGACAAGCCGCTGCACGGGATGACCATCTTCTTCGCCGAACTCGACCCCAAGCACGTCACGATCCGCGAGATCGACAAGCTCGGGCGCGCGGCCATCGACACCAACGAACTGTTCATCGACAACCTGTTCGTGGCCGACGAGGACGTGGTCGGCGAGGTCGACAAGGGCTTCTACTACATCATCGACGGACTCAACCCCGAACGCATCGTCGTCGCGATGGAGGGCATCGGCCTCGGCCGCGCGGCCCTCGAGATCGGCACCGAGTACGCGAAGAACCGGGTGGTGTTCGATCGCCCGATCGGCCAGAACCAGGCCGTCGCCCATCCGCTCGCGGACTCGTGGATCCGCCTCGAGGCGGCCGAGCGCATGGCGATGCACGCCGCGAAACTCTTCGACGACAAGCAGGAGTGCGGGCACGAGGCCGCGGCAGCGAAGTACCTCGGCGCCGAGGCCGGCTTCGAAGCGTGCGACCGCGTGTTCTCGACACTGGGCGGCTACGCGTACGCCAAGGAGTACCACATCGAGCGGCTGTGGCGGGAGGTGCGCCTCCTGCGCAACGCGACGTTCTCGCAGGAGATGGTGCGCAACTACGTCTCGCAGCAGGTGCTCGGCCTGCCGCGGTCGTACTGAGCCCCACCGACGAAGGAGTGTGACGATGACCGGTCCGCTGGCTGGAGTCCGGGCACTGGTGCTCGCGGGAATGGGCCCGGTGCCGTACGTCTCGATGCTGCTCGCCGACATGGGAGCCGACGTGGTGCGGGTGGTGCGGCCACCGAACCGGTCGGCCCGCGCCCTCAGCCAGACGGACGGTCTGACCGAGGAAGTCGACGTGGTCAACCGGGGCGTCGACGCGGTGGCCGTCGACCTCAAGGACCCGGACGGACGCGAGAGTGTGCTGCGCCTGGCCGAAGCCGCGGACGTCTTCATCGAGGGATACCGGCCCGGCGTGACCGAACGGCTCGGGCTCGGACCGGACGAGGTGATGGCACGCAACGAGCGCCTCGTCTACGTGCGGCTGACCGGCTACGGACAGACGGGGCCGCGTTCGCGGGACGCCGGACACGACATCAACTACGTGGCGCAGTCCGGCGCGTTGCACGCCATGGCACGGTCCGACAGTGCGCCGCGCCCGCCGATCAACCTGCTCGGTGACTACGCGGCAGGCGGCGCCATGGGCGCGTACGGCATTGCGTGCGCCCTGGTCTCCGCCGCCCGCACGGGGCGGGGGCAGGTGATCGACGCGGCGATGGTCGACGGCGCCT
>DATILB010000078.1:0-21436 GCA_035477015.1 Nocardioidaceae bacterium
TTGGCCCGCGCAGCCTCTACGGACTCGGGGTCGTCCGGCCAGTCGACGGCCAGCGTCGCGAAGCCGCGCTCCTCGAAATAGCGACGCCACGGGTCCCAGGCTCCGGCCAAGAGCCACAGCCCATGGATGAAGACGACCGGCTGCTTGCCGGATGCGTTCGCGGCGTCGATCTCGCGCTGCTCGCGGTCGGTGACGGTGGCGGTGGTCTTGGTGTTCATGTCATCCTCCGAAGTAGTAGATAGAACGTTCGTTCTCCTGCTAAGGTAGAACGAGCGTTCTCCCCTGTCAAGCCCCCGAAAGGAGACCTCCGTTATGGTCGGATCCGTGCCGGACGAGACACCGCGCGAGCGCCTGCTGCGCACCGCGAGCCAGCTCTTCTACCGAGAAGGGATCCACTCCGTCGGCGTCGACAGGATCCTCTCGGAGGCGGGCGTCACGAGACAGACGATGTACCGCCACTTCCGTGGCAAGGAGGACCTGGTCGTCGCCCACCTCGCGCTCGAGGACGCGACGATTCGGGGTCTCTTCGCGCAGGCGTCCGTTGCAGCCAAGGACCCGAAGGAGCTGATGCGGCTGATCGTCGATGGCATCGCCGCGGACGCCACCCGCTATCACACCCGCGGCTGCCCCTTCATCAACGCGTCGGCGGAGTATCCGAACCCGGACCACCCGGTGCGCAAGCTCGTGGCCGAGCATCGCGAGTGGTTCCGAACGACGCTCGCTGCCGCCGCTCGTGCCGCCGGCCTGTCGGACCCGAAAGCCGTCGCCGCTGGCCTGGTCCTGCTCCGCGACGCCACCTTGATCGGCGCCTACCTGGACGACCCGAAGCGCGTGGTGCACACGTTCCGGAACACGGCCCTAGGGCTCATCACGTAAAGCCGCCCCCGCGCAGGTCCCGGTTGTTACGGTCGACATATGGGGCGAATGGTGGCACTTGTCGCCGCGGCGGCGCTGACCGCCGGCTGTTCCTCCGCGCCACCGAGTCGCCCGATCGCTGATCCCACCAGCTCCCCCACATCCCGCGAGGCGACACCTGAGGCAGCCCCCTCGGCCACGCCGCCACGGACGTCGTTCCCGGCACCCTCGGCCCTCGGCCCGGGTTGGTCCTACGGCGCCGCGGCTCGTGACCACGGTCATTCCGAGCCCGATGCCGGGGCGGACGGCGTTCAGCGAGACCCCGGGGAGGTCGTCGCGCTCGCAGTCCCACTCGGTTGCCCACGACCCGCCGCGATGCCGACCGCTGAGTCCGCGCACGAGGTCGACTACTCCTTCCGCGGCCGCGCTGCGATCGCGATCCGGCTGCGCTTCGGCCGGCCCGCACAGGCAGCGGAGTTCGTGCGTGCGCGGGAGACGAATCTGCGGGGCTGCATCGGCCTCTCCGGTGGACCAGCAGTGGGCCCGTACGTCGCTGCAGTGCGCGGCGACCTCAACGACAGGACTCCCGAGTCCGAGCCCTGGGCCGAGCTGGTGCTGCATCGTCAGGCGTGGGTGTTGTTGCTCGCCGCAGAGGGAACGATCGAGGAGCAGCCGTTCGACGTGCCGCGCATCCGTCGTCTCTTGGGGGCAGCATGAACCGGCTGGTGCTGGCGACAGTCGCCGCGGCCTTGCTGGTGCCGCTCACGGCGTACGCCGAGGAGCAGGTGAACCTGCCGCCGGTCGCTCTGCCAGACGCGGCAGCCGTGCTGGCCGGGCAGAGCGTCAAGGTTCCCGTGCTGGCGAACGACACCGACGACGGCGTGCTCCAGCCGCTCGCAGTGGTCTCCACCACCGGCGATGGTCGTGTCACGTTCGACGCGTCGTCGGTGACCTTCAGTGCGCTCACGACTGATGGAGGGAGCTACGCCTTCGACTACACGGTGAGCGACGGCGAGCTCACCGCAACCTCCACCGTTTTCGTCACGATCACCCCGAGCTCAGGGGTGTCGCTGACGGCGCCGGCCAAGGTCGTCGGCCTGCACGAGCTCCGTCTCGGCGGCCGCGTCTCTCCCGCACGAGTCGTCGTGGTGCGGCTCTTCCGCCGGCTGGGCAGTGGTGCCTGGACGCAGGCCGGACGGACCACGAGCGACTCGCAGGGAAGGTTCACCTTCAGCGAGCGACCGACACGCCTGGCTCGCCTGCGTTTCCGCGCCCAGGCCGGCACAGACCTGTCGCCGGTCCTGGCGCGGCGCGTCGTCGCGCGTCCCGACCTCGTTGCGTCCGGTCCGCTGCATGCGTCAGACGTGCCGTGGTCCTACCGGCCCGGGTGCCCGGTCGGCCCGAGCCAACTGCGCCGGATCACGGTCACGCACCTCACCTACGAACACCGGTTGCAGCGAGGCAGCATCATCGTCGCTGCCTCTGCAGTGCCAGCGATCCGAGCGATGCTGACCAAGGCACTCGCCCGGCGCTTCCCGTTCCGGCGCCTGATCCCCACCGACCGCTACTACGCCGACGGACGTCGTGCGCCCACGCAGTCCGACCTCGCGGCGATGCGGGCCGACAACACCTCGGCGTTCAACTGCCGCACAGTGACCGGCAATCCGTACCGCCTCTCGCAGCATGCGTACGGCACGGCCATCGACATCAACACCGTGCGCAACCCGTACGTCACCGCGAGCCACGTCTACCCGTCGTTCGCGAGGGAGTACCTCGACCGCTCCCACCGGCGCCCGGGGATGATCTTCCGCGACAGCATCGTCGCGAGCACGTTCCGGTCGTTCGGCTGGTGGTGGGGAGCGCGTTGGGCGCACCCGGACTACCAGCACTTCTCGACGAACGGCGGCTAGCCGTGGGCGGCGAAGAGCCGCCACTCACCAGGCACGCCCTTGAGCTCATGGAGACCTCGGTCGTCGAACTCGATGCCCGAACCCACGACGAGATCCCGGACCGTGCTCGACACCAGCACCTCGCCACCGGAGGCGAGAGCCGAGACCCGGGCAGTGATGTGCACAGCCATCCCGCCGATGTCGTCCCCCAGCAGCTCGATCTCACCCGTGTGCAGGCCGGCTCGGATCTCGATCCCGAGTGCACGCCCGCCCTGCACGATCGCGTCCGCGCAGCGGATCGCCCTCGCCGGCCCGTCGAAGGTGGCCAGAAAGCCGTCCCCCGCCGTGCTCACCTCGCGGCCTCGGTGCCGCTCGAGTTGGCGCCGCACCATCGCCTGCTGACGTTCCAAGAGGTCGAGCCAGGTCCGGTCGCCTCGGACGGCGGCATGCGCGGTCGAGCCCACAACGTCGGTGAAGAGAACCGTGGCCAGCACCCGATCGGCGTCAGGAGCCGGACGGATACCGGTGACAAACTCTTCGATCTCGTCGAGGATCGGTTCCCGATCAACGGACTTCATTGGGCCCCAGTTGGGTCCCGCCAGCTCCACCAAGCGCGCGTTGGGGATCCGCTCCGCGAGCATCCGGCCATGACCGACGCGAGCGTAGGGGTTCTCGAGGTGGTGTATCACCAGGGTGGGGACCCGGATCGCGGGGAGGACGTTGCGCACGTCGAGCCCGTTGACCATCTTCCGAATCACCGCAGCCGTCCGGGGGCTGGCAATCTGTCGCTCATACCTGGCCCAGGCTGCGCGCAGCTCGTGGTCGTCCGCATCGTCCGGCGACAGCCAAGCCACTTGAGCTCCGGTCCCCCACGTTCTCTCGATGAACTCCACGTTCGCGTCGATCATGTGTTGAGGCATGCCCTCCGGGTGATCAGAGCCGCGTGCGAGGCGTGCCCAGGAGTCCCACAGCACCAGGCCAGAGGTCCGCTCCGGGTACGTCGATGCGAACAGGATCGCCATCGGTCCGGTCTCTCCCGAGCCGACGATGACCGGGCGTTCGGACTCGACCTCGTCGAGAACGACCCTCAGGTCGTCCATCCATTCCTCGAGGGTGGGGAGTCCTTGAAGCGGTACCGGGTCGGACAGGCCGGTCCCCATCTTGTCGAAGTGGATCAGACGGCCGAACGACGACAAGCGTCGCTGGGTCGGCCCCAACAGCGGGTTGTCCCAGCTCGACTCCACATTGGAGACCCACATGCTGAGCAGCACGATGTCCGGAGGTGCGTCACCCACTGTCTGATAGGCGATGTGGTCGTCGCCGCGTCGCGCATAGCGCGTTTCCGGGACGTCCATTCGTGCAGCGTGCTCGCCGGGGACGGAACCCGTCAACGCCTGCTACTAGCGAAGGACGATGGTCTCCTCGCGACCGGGGCCGACACCGACGCCCCAGAACGGCGCGCCCGACATCTCCTCGAGCGCACGTACGTAGGCCTGGGCGTTCTTCGGCAGGTCCTCGAACGTGCGGCACTTGGAGATGTCCTCCTGCCAGCCGTCGAGGTACTCGTACACCGGCTTGGCGTGGTGGAACTCCGTCTGCGTCATCGGCATCTCTTCGTGCCGGACACCGTCGATCTCGTAGGCCACGCAGACCGGTATGCGCTCCCAGTCACCGAGTACGTCGAGCTTGGTCAGGAAGAACTCGGTGAGGCCGTTGATGCGGCTGGCGTAGCGGGCGATGACGGCGTCGTACCAGCCGCAGCGACGCGGCCGGCCGGTCGTCGTACCGAACTCCGCGCCGATCTGGCGGAGCTGCTCGCCGTCGTTGTCGTCGAGCTCGGTCGGGAACGGGCCCGAGCCGACGCGCGTGGTGTACGCCTTGATGACGCCGATGATCCGGTCGATCCGCTTGGGTCCGATGCCGGCGCCGGTGCAGACCCCGCCGCTGGTGGGGCTGCTGCTGGTCACGAACGGGTAGGTGCCGTGGTCGACGTCGAGCATTGTCGCCTGGGCACCCTCGAAGAGCACGACCTTGCCTTCGTCGAGCGCGCGGTTCAGCAGCAGTGACGTGTCGGTGATCATCGGCTTGATCCGCTCGGCGTACTCGCCGATCTCGTCCAGGATCTCCGCGACGGTGATCGCGCGACGGTTGTAGACCTTCACCAGCAGGTGGTTCTTCACCTCGAGCGCGGCCTCGACCTTCTCGGCCAGGATCTTCTCGTCGAGCATGTCCGCGACGCGTACGCCGACGCGGTTGATCTTGTCGGCGTAGGCCGGACCGATGCCTCGGCCCGTGGTGCCGATCTGCTTCTTGCCGAGGAAGCGCTCGGTCGTCTTGTCGATGTTGGTGTGGTAGCTGGTGATCAGGTGGGCGTTCGACGAGATGAGCAGGGTTGAGGTGTCGACACCGCGGGCGGCCAGGCCGTCGATCTCCTCGAGGAGGACGCGCGCGTCGATGACCACGCCGTTGGCGATCACGGGGATGCAGCCGGGGGTGATGACCCCGCTGGGGAGCAGGTGGGTGGCGAACTTCTGACCGTTCACGACGATCGTGTGGCCGGCATTGTTTCCGCCAGATGTGCGCACGCAATAATCGATGGTCGAGCCGAGGAGATCGGTCGCCTTCCCCTTGCCCTCGTCGCCCCACTGGGCTCCGAGCACAACAATTGCGGGCATTCCTGTTCCTTCTGGTCGAGTGCGTCGGCTCCGCCGCCACACTGCCGACGGCAGCCTCTCATCACACGAAAAAGCCCGGCACAACAGCACCGGGCTCTTGCGACCGCAGACTACTACAACTCACTACTACAGCCACCCGCGGCGGACCGCTTCTGCGCCCAGGGCGAAACGGGACTCGGCCCCCAGCGCCTCCATCAGGTCGGCGACCCTTCGGCGTACCGTCCGCAGGCTCAGTCCGAGAGCGCGGGCGATCTGCTCGTCCTTCGCGCCGGAGGACAGCTGCTCCAGCAGCAGCCGCCGTTCGCCGAGGAGAGCCTGCTCCGCCGTGGCCTCGAAGCCGGGGATGGGCAGGGCCTGGTCCCACATCGACTCGAAGAACAGCCTGAGCGCCCCGACCACCGACTCCTGCCGGAGCAGCAGCACCCGTTCGGCGTCACTGCCCAGGCGCATCGGGAGCAGCGCGAGCGTCGTACCCAGGATCGCCAGCCGGGTGGGGACGGTGGCCAGCACGCGCACCTGTTCGCCCAGCTCCGCGCGGGCTCGCACCAGGGCGGGCGCCTCTTCCAGCGCTCGCGCCGGGTAGATCACGCGGGAACGGCGGCCCTCCTCCAGGAACTCCTTGATGACGTCGTCCGCCCGCCGGCCGTCGTCGTACTTCCACTGGTCGGGCCTCATCCACAGCATCTCGCCCGGCGCGCTCGCGGCGAGGATGCGCAGCGAGGGGATGAGGTCGCGACCGCGGATCACCTCGACGGTGACGGACTCGTCCCCCAAGGCGGTGGCCGCTCGATGCTGGGCCGCGAAGCCGGGAAGCACGCGCCTGACGTCCTCGAGCTCGTCGCGCGCGGCGCGCAGCTCGGCGCTTCGGGTGACCAGGATGCGGTTGATCGAGTCCTCTGGCGGGAGGGGGATCACTCGACCTTCGTCGAGGGTCACCAGACCCTCCTTGCGCAGCGGCGCCAACGCGGCTTCCACCCGCGCCGGGGGCAGCCCGCTGAGCCACGCGAGGTGGTCGATCTGGGACCGCGGACTGTCCAGGACGAGGGCATACAGCCGCTGGGCGTCAGCAGTGAAGCCCAGCGCTGCCAACGGTGAGTCCACGTTCACGGTTGGCATCATAGTGCCAATGGCCGGAAGCGGTCACGTGACGACATTCCGGACGCTGCATGCTCATCTCGCAAGGCGTCGGAATGGCAGCAGGGGACGATTCCGACGCCTTGCGTATGTCTCGACACGCTGGCTCGCTGCGCTCACGTCGCGGCTCGACCACCGGTCCTGTCAGGCGAGCAGAGCGTCGTACGCCGCCGCGCTGCTGTCGCGGAGGAACGTCGCGCAACGCTCCTGCTCGTGGGCCTCGCCGATCGCGCCGGCGGCCTTCGACAGGGTTGCGAGGCAGCGCAGGAAGCCGCGGTTGGGCTCGTGCTCCCACGGCACCGGCCCCTGGCCCTTCCAGCCGTTGCGTCGCAGCAGGTCGAGGCTGCGGTGGTAGCCGACACGGGAGTACGCGTAGACCGTCAGGTCGTCCGCCCCCGACCCTGCGGCCTCCTCGGCCAGCGTCGCCCAGGCAAGAGGCGACTCCGGGTGCGCGCGTACGGCGTCCGCTGCCGAAGCGCCGTCGGCCAGCATCGCGGCGGCCAGGTCCTCGGGAAGCTGGGTGGGGGGCGGGCCGGCCATCAGGTCGTTGAAGGTCATGGGGCCATCATGCTGGACCGGCGGAAGGTCAGCCGCGCCACGCAGCTTCGTCCGACAAATCGGCGTGCTCACGGATCCAGGTATGCATCGCGATCGCGGCCGCTGCGGAGGCGTTGATCGAGCGGGTCGAGCCGAACTGGGCGATGGAGAACGTGCCGTCGCAGGCATCGCGCGCGGCTTCTGAAAGTCCCGGCCCTTCCTGCCCGAACAGCAGGCAGACGTTGCGCGGCAGCTCCATCGTCTCGAGGTGCAGGGATCCGGGCAGGTTGTCGATGCCGAGCAGCACGACCCCCTGCTCGTGCAGGTACGCCGCGAGGTCCGCGACGGTCGGGTGGTGCCGGACGTGCTGGTAGCGGTCGGTGACCATGGCGCCCCTGCGGTTCCACCGGCGGTTGCCGACGATGTGCACCTCGCGGGCCAGGAAGGCGTTCGCCGTGCGCACGATCGTCCCGATGTTGAAGTCGTGCTGCCAGTTCTCGATGGCGACATGGAAGTCGTGCCGGCGCGAGTCCAGGTCCGCGATGATCGCGGTCATCGTCCAGTAGCGGTACCGGTCGACGACGTTGCGCCGGTCCCCGTGCTCGAGGAGCTCAGCGTCGTACTCGTCCCCGGAGGGCCACTCGCCCGACCAGGGACCGACGCCGACCTCTTCGGGTCCGTACGGCATCGGGTCGTACGGCGCCCGCTCCCCGTCCCCGGGCCGCTCCCTGGCATCGTCGCTCACGATGTCAGGTTAGGGTTCTCGGCGTGATCGAGGCGCTGACCCCCCTGCTGCTGGGCATCGAGTGGATGGACCCGGCGTGGTGGCTCAATGAGTTCGGCGACCAGATGTTCTGGGCGAGCGTCGCCATCATCTTCATCGAGTGCGGGCTGCTGTTCCCGATCCTGCCTGGCGACTCCCTGCTCTTCGCGGTCGGACTGTTCATCGCGACCGACCAGCTCGACTTCAACATCGGAGTCGCCTGCCTGATCCTCGCTGCGGCCGCCTTCGCTGGCAACGTCGTCGGCTACGAGATCGGCCGGAAGATCGGGCCCCCGCTCTTCCACCGCGAAGGCCGCTTCCTGAACACGAAGAACTACGAGAAGACCCACACGTTCTTCGAGAAGTACGGCAACAAGGCGCTGGTGCTCGGCCGCTTCGTGCCGATCGTGCGGACCTTCATAACCGTCATCGCAGGCGCCGGTGAGATGGACCGCAAACGCTTCTTCGGCTGGTCGTTCGTCGGCGCCGTGCTCTGGGCGACCGGGCTGACGCTGATCGGCTACTTCCTGGGCGACGCGATCCCGAGCCTCGAGGACAACCTCGAGGCCGCGATCCTGCTGATCGTCGGCATCTCCGTCCTGCCCATGCTCTACGAGTGGTGGCGGCACCGCTCGACCGTCGAGGAGGTCAAGTGAGCGCCCGTGACGAGCTGCTGGAGCAGATCAAGAAGAAAGCCGTCGTCCACGGCAAGGTCACCCTGTCGTCCGGCAAGGAGGCCGACTACTACATCGACCTTCGTCGCATCACCCTGGACGGCACGGCAGCACCGCTCGTGGGCACGGTCATGCGCGAGCTCACCGCTGACCTCGAGTACGACGCGGTAGGCGGCCTGACCCTCGGTGCGGACCCCGTCGCGACAGCGATGCTGCACGCGACCGCTGCTGACGGCGGCGTCCTCGACGCGTTCGTCGTACGCAAGGCCGAGAAGGCGCACGGTCTGCAGCGCCGGATCGAGGGGGCCGAGGTTGAGGGCCGGAGGGTGCTCGCCGTGGAGGACACGTCCACCACAGGTGGCTCGGTGCTGACCGCCGTCGAAGCGCTCCGCGAGGCCGGGGCGAACATCGTGGCCGTCGCGGTCATCGTCGACCGGGACACCGGGGCGAAGGAGAAGGTGGAGGCCGAGGGCCTCGAGTACCGCTACGCCTTCTCCAAGACCGACCTTTCTCTCTAGGCCGAGAGTGTCTTCGGGTGAGGCGGGCAGCAACGCGAGCAGAGCTCGGAAGGACCCGCGTGCCTCCCGCCACACTGCCGGCTACTTCCGCTCGACCGACTTCAGGTGACCGAAGGCGATCATCCGGTTGTCGGTGTGGAAGATCTCGCTGCACGTGGTCAGCGTGATGAGGCGCTTGCCGTGCGTAGCGTCCGGACCGACGCCACCATCGGGGTTCACGGGGAAGTCCTCGACGACCCAGCCCGCTGTGAACGGCACGATCAGGTCGTTGGGATTGGTGTCGAGCTCATAGATGTAGATCGCCTGACGCGTCTCGACGATCACCTCGTCGCCGGGTCGCAGGTCGGGCATGTTGCGCAGCGGCTCGCCGTGCGTCACCCGGTGTGCGGCTAGCGCGTAGTTGCCGATCTTCCCCGGCCCCGCGGAGTTCTCGAAGTGCGCGAAGCCCTGGGCCAGCACGTCGTCCGACGTACCTTCCAGGACCGGCATCTCGTAGTCGTCGCCGAAGCGAGGGATGCGGATCAGGGCCGACGCGTCGCCGAGCGGGATCGCGCCATCCTCGGCCGTGGGCGCAGCAGGGTCGTTCGCCCACAGCTGGGTGAGCTCCTCGACGTTCTGTTCCTGCTTCTGCTTAGCGACGATGTTCGTGCCGTAGAACTGCCAGAGGAAGTAGCCGATCAGGACGAGCCCGGTGCCAATCAACCCGAGACCCGCCCAGAACATCACCCGTCGTGAGCGCATGGGACGAGTCTCCCGCAGATTGGTCGTACATTCGGGCACATGGCTGACCTGCCCCGACTCGCGCACCGGCTGCGGGACATCCCGCCGACCATCTTCACCACGATGTCGGCCCTCGCTGCCCGCACCGGCGCCATCAACCTGGGCCAGGGCTACCCCGACCAGGACGGACCGAGGTCGGCGCTGGACGTTGCGTCGCAGGCGCTCTACGGCGGCCGCAACCAGTACGCCCCCGGGCCCGGCGTACCCGAGCTGCGGGAGGCGGTGGCCGAGCATCAGCTCCGGCACTACGGCATCGAGCTCGACCCCACCAACCAGGTGATCGTCACGGCGGGTGCGACGGAGGCGGTCGCGGCGGCCGTCCTCGCACTCGTCGACCCCGGCGACGAGGTCGTCGTCCTCGAACCGTTCTACGACTCGTACGTCGCCAACATCGAGATGGCCGGCGGCGTCCGGAAACCGGTCACTCTGCATGCGCCCGACTTCCGCCTCGACCTCGACGAGCTCCGCGAGGCGGTGTCGGACCGCACGAAGGTCATCCTCGTGAACACCCCGCACAACCCCACGGGCGCCGTACTCACCCCGGAGGAGCTCGTCGTCATCGCCGAGCTGGCGATCGAGCATGACGTCGTGGTCGTCACCGACGAGGTCTACGAGCACCTGCTGTACGACGGGCGCCGACACGTCCCGATCGCGACCCTGCCAGGCATGGCCGACCGCACCGTCACGATCTCGAGCCAGGGCAAGACGTTCTCCTTCACCGGCTGGAAGGTCGGTTGGGTGACAGGGTCGCCGGAGCTGGTCGCCACCGTGCTGGCCGCCAAGCAGTGGCTCACCTTCACGAACGCGGCTCCACTCCAGCCGGCCGTGGCGCACGCACTACGCAACGAGCAGGCCTTCGTCGAGCAGTTGGCCAAGGACCTCCAGGCCAAGCGAGACCTGCTCTGCCAGGGGCTGGCCCGGCTGGACGTCGACGTGTTCACGCCCGAAGGCACCTACTTCGCGCTCACCGACGTACGCCGCCTGGGCTATCCCGACGGCCTGGCCTTCTGCCTCGACCTGCCCGAGCGAGCAGGCGTGGTCGCGATCCCCGCACAGGTCTTTTACGACGACCAGGAGGAGGGCCGGCACCTCGTCCGCTGGGCCTTCTGCAAGGAGCGGTCAGTGCTGGAAGAAGCGCTAGCGCGGCTAAAAGGCGCCTTCTAGAACGAGCGGGGCTCGTGGCGGGGTAGTACCGAGCCCCGCCCTGGTCTAGGAACCCAGAAACGGGCAGTCCGCGGGACGCTTGGGAGGCGCGCCCCGCGGACCAATTTGCCCGAGTGCGGGGCGAGAGCCGTGGGAGGGCGGCTCCGCCCGCTTTACCGTCCGGATCTCCCCCCCTCGAGGTTTTCCGGCTTCGGCTCCCCCGCCGAATGAACTGGTGAAAAAAGGATGCACCATCACAAGTGAGGCATGCGTGACGAGGACGATCGGCGTTGTGAGGAAACTGTGAGTTCCCGTAACCCAATTTTCGGACTCTAGTTATTACTCGTCCGACTCGACCTAGCATGAACCGTGAGCAAGGTCCTAGTCGTCGACGACGAGCCAGCAATCCTGACCGTCCTCCAGCGGGTTCTGGAAGCGGACGGCTACGAAGTGCTCACCGCCGACAACGGCGCCCGCGCTGTTGACCTCGCCGTCACCGCCATGCCTGACCTGGTGATCCTGGACCTCCGGTTACCGGACGTCGACGGCATCGAGCTCACCAAGATCCTGCGCCGCTGGCTCACCGCCCCGATCCTGATCCTGTCCGGCTTCAACGACGAGGCCCGCAAGGTGCAGGCGTTGGACACGGGTGCGGACGACTACCTGCAGAAGCCGTTCGGCCTGGCCGAGCTGCGTGCCCGCGTGCGCGCCCTGCAGCGGCGCACGGGTGACGAGACGGCCAGCTCGGTCGTGCGCTACGGATCGGTCTTGATCGACCTGGCCGCAGGATCGGTCCACATCGACGACCAGGAGGCCAGGCTCACGCGCACCGAGTGGCTGCTCCTCGAGGCGCTGGTCAGGAACCCCGGAAAGCTGCTCACGCATCGACGGGTGGCTGCAGACGTCTGGGGCGATGGGTACGGCGACGAGATGCGGCAGACCCTGCGCGGCCACGTGAAGTCGCTGCGTGCCAAGCTCGGCGACAACGCCAACGAGCCCGCCTACATCCGCACCGAGAGCGGTGCCGGCTACCGCTGGATCGCGCAGCAGCAGATCACGGACGTCATCGAGACCCCTTCTGTCGAAGGCACCCCGGAGCAGCTCGCGACGCTGCACGACCTGAACAACGCGTTGACCGTCCTGACCTTCTCGCTCGACAGTGCCTTGGGCATCGTGCGCGGGATGCCTGACGAGCCCGCACTCGCCGAGCTCCTCGACAAGCTCCAGCGCGGACTTTCCGCCGCGAACCGCGCGCAGGACCTGGCGCTCGGCTTGCTCCGCCCGGCACTGGAGGTGTGATGGCCACGCCTCTCGTCCTCGTCGCCGAGGACGACCCAGACCTGTGCGACCTGCTCCAGATGACGCTCGAGCACCAGGGCGCCGAGGTCGTCACCGTGTCGAACGGGACCGAGGTCGTGCCCGCCTGTCGTGCCCGCCGACCGGACCTGTTGCTCCTGGATCTCTCGCTCGAAGGCCGTCACGGTATCGACGTACTGCGGGACCTCCGTGCCGACGAGGCGCTCAGCTCGCTGCCGGTGCTGGTGGTGACCGGGCACGGTCGCGAGTCGGGGGTCGACGAGGCGATGGCCGCGGGCGCGACCGACTGGCTGGGCAAGCCCTTCACCCCCACCGACCTGACCCTGCGCGTCACCCTGCTGCTGAGCCAGGTGGCCTCGTGACCGCTGCTGCTCACTCGATCCACTACCTGATCGTCTACGGCGGACTGGTCGGGGTTGCGTTCCTGCTGGTGCCCCAGCTCGCTTTCCGTGGTGAGGCACGCGCCCCGCGTACGCCGTTCGAGCAGCGCATCGCCGACCTGCGCTACACCGTCGACCAGGGACTGCTCGGCACGGGCGCGACGCTGACGCGTCCTCGGGTGCAGCACCGGCGCTCGTACTCGCCACTGGTACTGCCACTCGCGGTGACGAGCAGCGCTGCCGCGGCCGGCGTACACGCAGCGGTCGGGCCGGCCCACGTCAGCGAGGGCTTCCTCATCGGGTCCTTCTTCGTGTTCTCCTCGTTGTTCCAGCTCGGCTGGGCTGCCCTGGTGACGACCAGGCCGAGCCGCCGGCTTCTCGTGCTCGGTGTTGGCGGCAACGTCGCCTTCATCGTGTTATGGGGTGTGACCCGCACCGTGGGTCTGCCCTTCGGTCTCACCCCTGGCGCGGAGGGCGTCGGCGCGTGGGACCTTTCGGCTGTGATCTGGGAGGCCACTGTCGTGGCCACCTGCCTGATGCAGCTTCGCGTTTCACACGACCTGGCGTACGTCGGGTCCTGGATGCGATGGTCCGCGTGGGCTCGGACTTGGCTCGTCGTGTCTGTACTGGCTCTCGGGATGCTGACTGTCATGGGAGCCGGCGCCTGAGCCGGTCTGGGGAGGAGCTTTCATGTGGTGGGAAATCGGGATGGTGTGCAACGCCGTCATCTCAGTTGCCTATTTTCTGATCGTGCTGGCGATCGCCGTACCGCTCATCAAGAGCGGCCAGCTGCGGAGCAACCCCCTCGGGGCCGCGACCGCGACGATCTTCTTCACCTGCGCGGTGCACCACGGTGCGCACACCGTGCACATGCTGCTGCCGTACTGGGGCATCGACACACTCCAGGGCGAGGCCATGCGCACCGCGTGGGGCTGGCAGCTGGCCATGTGGGACTTCGTCGGTGCCGCCGTCGGCGTCTACTACTGGACACTGCGCCGCAACTACGGGTCGCTCATGCAGGGCGCCAAGCTGTTCGAGGACCTGCGCCAGCGTGAGCAGCAGGCCCTCGAGATCAACGACAACGTGCTGCAGGGACTGGTGGTCGCCCGGATGGCGCTCGACCTCGACCAGCCGGACAAGGCGATCTCCGCGCTCGACACCGCGATCGGGTCGGCGAGCCACATGATCACGGAACTGCTCGGGAATGACCGCGCGGTCGCCGCCGGCCTGCTGCGGTCGTCCCCCGCCTTGCTCGATGAGACGCCGAAGCAGCCCGAGCCCGCCACCAACGAGCCGCCGGGGCAGCAGACTGCATGAGCGTCCCCCTCGCCAACCCCCAGCTCCGGGCTGTCGTCGTCGACGACACCCCGGACCTTCGCGCCCTGCTCTGCCTCGCACTCGAGAGCAGCGGCGAGATCGTGGTGGTCGGCGAGGCGGGCAACGGTCTCGACGGCGTCGAGGAGGTCCGGAACAACCAGCCGGACATCGTCCTGCTGGACTTGGCCATGCCGGTGATGGACGGCCTCGAGGCGCTGCCGCAGATGCGCGCGCTGTGTCCCGAGGCGACCATCGTCGTGCTGTCCGGCTTCGGCGCGACGGCCATGGCGAGCCGAGCCCTGGCAGCGGGCGCGGACGGCTACCTGCAGAAGGGTGCGTCGGCGACCGCCATCCTCGACTACGTCCGCAGCCTCGTCGGGTACGCACCGTCCGGGCTTCGACTGCTTCCTTCCCCCGCCCCTGCGGCACCGCCGAGACACGGCGACGTCGCGGAGCTGGCGCTCGACCTCGCGCCGTTCGGCGTGATCGTGTTGCGCGACGTACCCGAGCTCACCGTGATGTCCGCGAACCAACGAGCCCTTGCCCTGTTGGGGATCGCGTCCCCCGTCGGGCACGCGCTGACCACCGCGCTTCCCGAGCTCGGGCTCCTCGTCCGCCGCCTGTCCGCGACCGAGCACGGCACGGACGAGCTCTGGCTCGGCACGCCACGGCGCGTGATCAGCGTGAGCGTCCGGCACGCCGAGGGCCGGGTGATGGTCTACCTCGACCAGCACGAGGACGCGGGCGACGGGGAGATGCTGCGCCGTGCGATCGCGACCACCGCCCACGAGATCCGTACGCCGGTCACGGTGCTGGTCGGTGTCGCAGACACTCTCAACGAGCGCGGCGACGAGCTCACCCCGGAGATGCGCCAGCGACTACGCGCGGCCGTCCTCCGCCAGGCCAAGCTGCTCGACAGCATGACCGCCGACCTGCTGACCGCGGCACAGGCACACCACGGCACCCTGCGCGTCGACCTCGAACGCATCGACGCGAAGTCCGTGCTCGACGCCGTCCTCGACGGCAGTGAGGACGTCGACATCCACGCGGGACGCGGGATCCATGTCGTGGCCGACCCGTTCCGGCTCGAGCAGATGATCACGAACCTGCTCGGCAACGCCCGCAAGTACGGCACCGCACCATACGTCGTACGCGCGCACACCGAAGGTGACGAGGTCCTGATCGAGGTGGTCGACCAGGGACCGGGAGTGCCGGACACGTTCGTGCCGTTGCTCTTCGACGAGTTCACGCGGGCCGCGGGCACGACAGCACGCGGCACCGGCTTGGGGCTGTACGTCGTGCGGTCGCTCGCGGAGGCGCAAGGCGGCTCCGTCGGCTACCGCCGCGAAGGCGGCTCCACGATCTTCACGATCGTGCTGCCGCTCGACTAGGGAGACACGCCCTAGCTCACCAGGGGCCGTTCTGCTTGGGCGGTGTCTGCGGCTTGGGCTGCTGAGGTGTGGCCGGCCGCCCGGCGTACCAGGCGTTCGAGCTCTTGCTGAAGAGCAGGAAGACCGTGGCGATCGACGGCACGAGCGTGAGGATCGGCAGGATTCCGAGGATCGCCACGAGGCTGAAGAGCGCTGCGCCCGACGCTGAGATGACGAGCATGATCCGGGCCCACGGCTGCCGCCGCCAGGCGAAGATCGCAACGACGGCGGCAGCCAGTGCCCACAGGGCGACGGCCGCGCAGATGACGATGACGAAGCCGAGCAGCTGGTCCACAGAGACGTCGAGACTCCGCAGCTGCGCGTCGGAGTCCAGCTGCTTCTGCAGCTCCTCCTTGAAGGTCGCCTGGTCGACGACGGCGAACAGGGCGATGAGCGCCATGACGAGCCCCGTGAGGCCGGAGAACACCCAGGTGAGCACCGTGGCCCAGACCACCGATCCAGGTCGGCGATCGGGGGCTCGTGGCGGCATCGGGGGTTGGTACGAGAGCAGCTGCGGCGGCGCCCACGACACGGGTTCGGGCGGTGCGCCGTACGGGTAGGAGGCCGGTGGCAGGGCGCCTGACACCGGAGCCTGCGGGGGCGGAGGCGGTGGCGTCCACTCGCTAGGCGGTTCGACGGCGGTCTCGCGTGCTGGCTTCTGACGCGGAGTCCGACCGGCGAACCAGTCACGAGCGGGCTCGGTCCAGAGCCGCACCGCCGCGATCGCGAGCAGGATCGGCATGATCCCGACGAGTGGCATGGCGAGCAGCAGCAGTGCCGTCACCACGGTGAAGCCGATGCGCGCACCGTTGTGCCGCTGGAAGACGTAGATGCCGAACACGAAGGCGGCGGCAGCGAGCCCGCCGGCGACGTACAGCGTCACCCGCCAGAGGTCCAACGCCTCTGCAACGGACAGGCCGAGCCCCTCGCCCGGCGGCTTGGAGAGGAAGTCGGCAACGCTGTCGCGGGCGTCCACGGTGCGCGTGTGCGCCATGGAGTCGAAGAGCCCGATGAGCAGGATGAAGCAGCCGGCCAGACCGATCCCGGTCGAGATCGTTACCTGGCGCGGACGCCGAAGACCCTGCTCACTCATGACGTCATTGCATCACGCGGACCCAAGGGTGCTGTGCGAGAGTTCCCTTCATGAGCACACCTCCGGCCCGGCGTGGTCGGCCAGGCTATGACCAGGAGACCGTGCTTCGTACCGCGATCGACCTGTTCATCAGGCAGGGGTACGACGGCACCAGCATGGGCGACCTCGCTCGCGAACTCGGTTTCAGCAAGTCCGCGATCTACCACCATGTGCCCAGCAAGCAGCACCTGCTGCAGCAGGCGCTCGACGAGGCGCTCGACGGGCTCAACCGGGTGCTCGACGAGGCCCGCGGCGACACGGCGTACGACCGCCTGCAGGCCGGCGTGCGCTCCGCCGTACACGTCCTCGTCGACCATCTCCCCGCGGTCACGCTCTTGCTCCGTGTGCACGGCAACAGCGAAGCCGAGCTCGACGCGATGCGCCGCCGACGGGAGATCGACGACAAGCTCGCCCGCCTGGTGCGCGCCGCTGCCCGCGAAGGTGCGCTTCGCGACGACGTACCCGCCGACCTGGCGAGCAAGCTCCTTTTCGGCATGGTCAACAGCCTCATCGAATGGGTCCGCCCGGACGGCCGGTACGACAAGGACGCCCTGGCCAATGCGATCGCGACCATCGCCTTCGACGGGCTGATCGCCCAGGACCGCTGACACGTCCCTAAGTGACACCGGGCGTGGTCGAGACGTCGGTACCTTGCGACACCTCGGCCGGCCTGCGCGTTCGTTGGTGACGTCTCAGCGGTCCTGGGTGTCACTGAGCGACGTCTCAGCGGTCCCTGAGTGCCCTGCTCTGGCCTCGGAACTCCGCAATCACGTCGTCGCCACGCTTCACGGTGACGTCGTAGATCCCTGCTCGGCCTTTGAGGACTCGCTCTTGGGCATGAGCTACCAGCACGTCTCCCAGGTACGCCGGGGCAAGGAGGCTGACGTCGAAGCCGGCGGCGACCGTGACGACCCCGCGGGAGTTGCAGGCGACCGCGAAAGCACTGTCGGCCAGGGTGGCGATGAGGCCACCGTGGCAGAGGCCGTGGCCGTTGACCATGTCGTCGCGGACGACCATCGAGATGCGCGCGGTGCCGTCGCCGAAGTGATCCAGCGTCATGCCGAGGGCCTTGCTGGCAGCGTCGCCAGCCCACATCTCCTCAGGGTTCACTGGTCGAAGTCCACGGTGACGTTGTCGCTGACCGGGAAGGTCTGGCAGGTGAGCACGAAGCCCTGCTCCACCTCGGCAGCCTCGAGTGCGTAGTTGCGGACCATGTCCACCTCGCCGTCGCAGACCTTCGCACGACACGTGCCGCAAACCCCGCCCTTGCAGGCGAACGGCAGGTCGGTGCGGATCTCCTGGGCGGAGTCGAGGATCGTCTGGGTGCGTGGCATGGGCGTCGTGCTGCTTCGTCCGTCGAGTACGACGGTGACATCGCTCGTGACGCCTTCGACGACCTTGTCGGCGTGCCGCAGCTGCGGCGGAGGCTCGTCGACGAAGAACAGCTCGAAGTGCACCTTCTCCGGCGCGACCCCCAGCTCGGCGAGCACCTCACGCGCCTCGGCGATCATCTCGAAGGGTCCGCACAGCCAGATGTGGTCGACTGCAGCCAGCGGCACGAGCGCCGTGAGGATCAGCCGCAGCTTCTCCCCGTCGAGCCGTCCGGTGAAGAGCTCCACGTCGCGGGGCTCGCGCGACAGCACGTGCATCAGGTCGAACTGCGCGCCATGCCGGTTCTTCAGGTCGGCGAGCTCCTCGGCGAACATCACCGAGCTCGTGGTGCGGTTGCCGTACAGCAGGGTCAGCTGCGCGTCCGGGTTTGCGAGCACCGACGCCGCGATCGACAGCATCGGCGTGATCCCCGATCCGGCGGCGATGCACAGGTGCCGACCGCCCTCGTGCGGAGCAGCGCGGAAGCTGCCACTGGGGGTCTGGACCTCCACGACGTCACCGGGGCGTACGTCGTGCACGAGCCAGGACGAGAAGAGCCCGTCCGGGATCTCGCGTACGCCGATCCGCGGCCGCTCGCCGAAGGCCGAGCAGATCGAGTACGTCCGACGGTGCTCGACGCCCTCGATCACGCGACGCAGGGTAAGGGACTGACCCGCCTCGAAGTCGAAGGCGCCAGCGAGAGACAAAGGGACGTCGAAGGTGACTGCCACAGCGTCGTCGGTGAGCGGCTCGACGTCGGCGACGGTGAGCGGATGGAACGCACCGCGGACGAGAGTCTCGGTCATCAGATCTCTTTCACGTGGTCGAACGGCTCGAGGCAGGAGCGGCACTGGTACATCGCCTTGCACGCCGTACTCCCGAACTCCGACGTCAGCGCCGCGTCGGCCGACGCGCATCGCGGGCACGTCACGGAGCGACGCGTGGGCAGCAGCGAGAGCGTTACCGGGCCTTGCGGAGCTGGGCCGGGCGGCGAGATGCCGTGCTCGGCGAGAGCCGCTCGACCCGTGTCGGTGATCCAGTCGGTCGTCCACGCCGGCGCGAGCGAGATGCGCACCGTGGCACTCAGACCGGCCTCGCCCAGAACCCGGACCAGGTCGTCGCGCATCGTGGCCATGGCCGGGCATCCGGAGTAGGTCGGCGTGATCGAGACGACCAGCTGGCCGTCGTCGAGCACGACGTCACGAAGCACGCCGAGGTCCGCCAGCGTCAGCATCGGGAGCTCGGGATCGGTCACCGTGGCAGCCACAGACCGGGCCTTCTCCAGAACGTTCACCACAGTGCTCACCATTGGCCCATGGGGTGTGCGCGCGCCACGACCTGCAGCTCGGCGAGGAGCTTGCTCAGCGCCTCGGTGTGCAGCCCGTCGCGTCCCTTCCGGTGGCGGACACCAGCCATGGGAAGTACGTCGGGACGCGTCACGTCACTCATCGCGAAGACCTGCTCGAGGATCACGTCGACCTCGGCGGAGAGCGTGGCCGGGTCGATGCCGACTCGAGGCTCGACCTCGTGGGCCTCGAACAGCTCGGACTTCAGCGCCCACACCCGGCCGAGACCGTGCTCAAGGCGGCGGCGGGACTCTTCGGTGCCCTGCGCCAAGGTGAGGAACCAGCGGCCCGCGTAGTCGCGGTGGTAGGTCAGCTCCTTGACGCCCTTGGCAGCAACCGCGGCTAGTACGGCGTCCGCGTGGCCTGCCAGTCGCTCGAACAACGCGAGCCGGTACGTCGAGAAGACCAGCACGCGAGCGATGGTCTCTGCGAAGTCACCGTTCGGCACCTCGACGAGACGCACGTTGCGGAACTCCTGGTCGCCGCGGAAGTACGCGAGGGCGTCCTCGGGCGGGACTGGCGAGCCCTCCGGCAGGACCGGCACCACACTCGGGTCGGCGGCAGCGGCTCGCGCCAGGAGCAGGCGGGCCTGGCCGAGCAGGTCGAGCGCGATGTTGGACAGCGCGATGTCGTCCTCGAGGTCGGGCGCGCGGCTGCACCACTCCGAGAGCCGCTGCGACAGGACGAGTGCGTCATCGCCGAGCATCAGGCAGTACGTCGCGAGGTCGTGGGCGTCCATCCCCTCGGGGATGGTGGTGTCCACCCCGGCGAGCGGGTCCTCGAAGTCCGTGCCAAACGCCCAGTGAGCATCGTTGACCAGCAGACCGTCGTACACCGACTCGTGGTCGTCGTGAGCAACGGGGTTCGCATCCTTGTTCGTCATGTCGGCCATCACATGTGGGGGACGTTGTCGGGGATGTCGTAGAAGGTCGGGTGCCGATAGACCTTGTCGCCGCTCGGCGCGAAGAGCGGGTCCTTCTCGTCCGGGCTGCTCGCGGCAATCGCGTCAGCGCGCACCACCCAGATGCTCACGCCCTCGTTGCGGCGGGTGTAGACGTCACGCGCGTGCATCAATGCCATCGCGTCGTCGGCCGCATGCAGGGACCCGACGTGCACGTGGTTGAGGCCTCGCTTGCCGCGGACGAAGACCTCGTAGAGCGGCCACTCTGCCTGGATCATGACTCCCCTTTCGCGGCGAACGCGGAGGCTGCCTCGCGCACCCACGCCCCGTCGTCGTACGCCGCCTTGCGGTGCTCGATGCGCTGCTTGTTGCACGGCCCGTTGCCCTTCACGACCTGCCAGAACTCGTCCCAGTCGGGGGCACCGAAGTCGTAGGAACCTCGCTCCTCGTTCCACTTGATGGTGGGGTCGGGCAGCGTGACGCCGAGGATCTCGGCCTGCGGCACGGTCATGTCGACCATCCGCTGGCGCAGCTCGTCGTTGGTGTTCCGCTTGATCCCCCATGCCATCGACTGTGCCGAGTTGGGCGAGTCGTCGTCAGGTGGGCCGAACATCATCAGCGCCGGCCACCAGAACCGGTCCACCGACTCCTGCACCATCGCGCGCTGCTCGTCGGTGCCGCGCATCATCGTGGACAGCAGCTCGAAGCCCTGGCGCTGGTGGAAGGACTCCTCCTTGCAGATCCGGATCATCGACCGGCCATAGGGCCCGTACGACGTGCGGCACAGCGGCACCTGGTTGCAGATGGCTGCGCCGTCGACCAGCCAGCCGATGGTGCCGACGTCGGCGTACGAGAGGGCGGGGTAGTTGAAGATCGAGGAGTACTTCTGGGTGCCATCGATCAGCCGGCGCGTCAGCTCGTCACGGGAGACGCCGAGGGTCTCGCACGCGGAGTAGAGGTAGAGCCCGTGACCCGCTTCGTCCTGCACCTTGGCCAGGAGGATCGCCTTGCGTCGCAGCGACGGCGCCCGCGTCACCCAGGCGCCCTCGGGCTGCATCCCGATGATCTCGGAGTGCGCGTGCTGGGCGATCTGCCGGACCAGCGTGCTGCGGTAGCCATCCGGCATCCAGTCCCGTGGCTCGATGCGGTCGTTGTGGCTGATCGTCGCCTCGAACCCAGCCAGCAGCGCAGCCTCGTCGGTGACGGGCATCTTTCCTCCTGCGAAGCATTTACTTACCGCTCGGTCAGTAATAGTCTTGCACGAGGCCGCCAGC
>DATILB010000079.1:0-8350 GCA_035477015.1 Nocardioidaceae bacterium
CCAGATTCTTGGCGTCGTTCACGATCGTCGATGCCTGCAGGTCCGCGTCGTCGAGCATCCGGCGCGCTTCCTGCGCGGCCTCTGCACGCAGGCGCTCGGCTTCGACGCGGGCGCGGTCCACGAGGTCGTGCGACTCCTCGAGCCGCGAGTTGGCTTCCTCCAGGGACTGCGTGAACTCGGCCTCGGCGGCCTTCCGGCGGGAGGCCAGCGTGGCCTCGAAGTCGGCGGCGGTCATGGCGGAACGCGCGCGCTGCTCCTCGTAGATCGCCTCCGCCTCCTGGATCCGGGCGGCTGCCTCGCGCTCCGAGGCCTCCAGCCGCTCGTCGGCGATCTGTCGCGCGTCCTCGACGATCCGGCTCGCCTCCGCGTCGGCACCGCTGCGGACACCGCCCGCATAACGGTCGGCCTCCGCGCGGATCCTCGCGGCGAGGTCGCTCAGCTCGGCCTGCATGCCGGAGATCTCGTTCGTGCCACGCCGTCTGATCGCGGCGGCCTCCTCCTCGGCGAGGGTGAGCATCTGGACGATGCGTTCCCCGAGGTGCTCGTAGCTCGCGGTCTCGGACGGCGCCTCCTCATCGCCTCGCTTCGCCCCTTCGAGCGCACTCAGCCGATGCACGAGGTCGTCGCGCTGGCGGGCCGCCTCGTGGACGGCGATGCTGAGCTCCTCGAGGCGACGGTCCACCTGGGCGGGTTCGTAGCCACGGAGGACGACGCGGAACTGCGTGCTCTCGGTCACGGCCTAGTCCTCTTCCTTGCGGCCCAAGTCGCGAAGCGTGCGAATCGGGGGGTTCGACTCGAGCGTGGGTTGTTCGGATTGGCTGGGTACGGCCAGGGCCTGGATGACCCCCGAGAGTTGGCCGAGCTCTTCTGCGATCTCGTCGCGGCGTCTGGCTAGGACCGCGACCTCCTCGCGCGCTTCTTCCACGGAACGGCGGGCCTGGGCGCGAAGCTGGTCAGCCTCGGTGCGGGCCGAGGTGGCGTACGCCGTCGCCTCGTCACGCAGCCGGCGGGCGTCGTCCTGTGCCTCGCGCTGGGTGCGGATGACCTCGGCGGCGACCGTCTCGCGCAGGATCCGTGCGCCTCGCTCGGCCTCCTCCAGACGCCGCGTCGCGCGGACCTCCGACTCCGCGGCCACGTCCTCGGCGTCCTCGCGGAGCCTTCGCGCCGAGGCCTCGGCGGCCTCGAGGATGCGCCGGGCGTCGGCGTCGGCAGAGGCGCGTACGTCGTCCGCGGCGGCGGCCAGCGCGAGGGCCTGTCGCTCGCTCTCCGCACTCTCGACAGCGAGACGGCCACGCATCTTCGCGGCGGCACCCTCGATCGACTGACGCATCTCGCGGACGTGCCGGCCGGAGTCGACATGCGCGTGGGAACGGATCCGAGCCGCCTCGAGCTCGGCCGTGTCGACCAGCTGTTGGACCGTCTGCTTGGCCCAGGCCATCTGCTCCGCCGCGGCCGCCAGCTCGCGCTGAGCCGTCGCCTGGGCGTCACCGACGAGCTGCTCGCTGAGCAGCTGGCTGTCCCGGGTGGCCGCGATGGCTTCCTGCCGCGTGGTCTCGAGGAGCTCGACGGCATTCGCACGCAGGCGAGCCACCTCCTCCTCCGCGGACTGACGCAGCTTCTCGGCGTGGCTGGTGGCGTGGGCGACGACCGCGACAGCCTCGGTGGCCGCTGCGGAGGTGCGCTCGGACGCGGCGTCGCGCGAGGCCGCCTCGTCCTGGGCGGCGCGCTGGCGGGCCTCGGCGATGAGGGAGTCCGCAGAGCTCCTGGCCTCCTCGCGCAGCCGCTCGGCGTCACGACGGGCGACTTCGACGTCGGCGTCGGCCTCGGAGACGCGGGCCGACGTCAGCCGCTCGGTGTCGGACAGGATCATCTGGGCCTGCGACTCCGCGGTGCGAATCAGCAGGGTGGCCTGCTCGGCAGCGTCGGACACGAGCTGGCGGGCGTCCTCGGACGCGATGGTGAACTGGCGCTCCGCCTGCCTCAGCGCTCGAGCGGTGTCGTCACGCTCGGTCTGAACGGCGGAGTACAGGCGGCTGGCCTCGGCCTCGCGTGCGCGCGCCTGCTCGGTGAGGTCGCGCGCCTCCTTCTCGGCCTGCACGCGGAGCTCGTCGGCCACCTCCTGGGCCTGCCGCAGGAGCATGGTCGCAGGCGTGTCCGCCACCTCAGCAGCATGCGCACCCCCGCGCACATGTTGGGACATCAAGCCGCGTCTCCCTACGCCCCGCCGGAAAAGTGGACTGGAAGGGTCGACTCCCCCTAGCCAGACCCCCCCTCGCACGAAACTCTAGGAGCGCGAACGGCGTACGCCCGGGAGCCTCGCCGGGGCGTCGCGCGTCTTTACCAGGGCATTCCAAGCGGGATGATGGACACATGTCCGACGTGATCGCCCGAGATGTGGTCGTGAGCGGCCTCGTCCAGGGCGTCTTCTTCCGGGCCAGCGCCCACGACCAGGCCCTCCAGCTCGGGGTGACCGGGTGGGTGTGCAACGAGCAGGACGGCTCCGTCCGGGCTCACGTCGAGGGGCCCGCGCGCAACGTCGCGGCGATGCTGGACTGGTGCAGCAAGGGGCCGCCGCGGGCGGTCGTGCGGAGCGTGGACGTCACCGAGACCCAGCCGACCGGGGCCGGCACGTTCGAGGTGCTCTAGGGAGTTGCTGACTCAGTCGGCGTCGGCGACTCGGTCGGCGTCGGCGTAGGTGTCGCGGTGCCGGTGGTCGTCACGGTCGGCGTCTCGGTGAGCGTGACGGTCGGCGTGGGCGTCTCGGTGACGGTCACCGTCGGCGTGGGCGTCTCCGTCACCGTCACCGTCGGGGTCGGGGTCTGCTGCCGACGCGGCTCGTCCCTCACCCCCGGGATCGTGGTCCGCTTGTCATCGTCGCTGCCCCCAGTGATGGCCGACAGCGCCCGTCCCGTGACCAGCTCGAACGCGGTTATCGCGACCATCACCCCGACGAACATCCCGATCGCCACGAGAGCGACGTGCTTCCAGGACACCCGGCTCGTCGCAACGAGGTTCGCCTCCGCGCGGCCGAGCACCCGGTCCGCATGCTGCAGCGGCGCCTCAGCGTCCTCCTCCGGATGCTCGGCCAGCCGGTCGATCTCCTCGCGGGCCTGGGCGACGCGTCGCAGGACGAGCGCCTGCGCCTGGCTCGCAGCCAGCCCCCGGGAGTACATGTGCGACGCGATGCTGGCCACGACGCTGCCCACCGCCGCACCGATGACCGTGCCGGTCACCCCGAGGGTGGAGAGCAGGATGGCCGACGAGACAGCCGCACCGGCACCTGCGATCACCTGCACCCAGCTGATCCCGGACCCCTTCTGCGCCACGTTCGGAGTATGGCAGGGGGAACGCTGGATGAACTCTGCGAGATAGCCCATCCGGGCCCTGGCTCTCCGGACGTTCTTTACCTAGCCTGGGCCTGTGCGACGTGGGGTTCGCACATGGGGTAGTTGGGGGAACAGTGTTCGACAGTGGCGCGGTCCGGGCCAGGGGCTCGGCGATGACGCTTGCCTTGCTGCTGCCTGTCACGACGTACGCCGCCTGGCACCGCACCCCGGCCGAGCCGCCTCCCGTCGCGACTGGCGCAGTCGCGTCCGTGGTCGCAGAACCTCTGTCGATCGAGCCCCTTGAGCTGCCGGTCGCCACCCACGTGAAGGCCGCCAGCCCGAACGAGCGGCGTCGCTGGCGGGCCTCCGGCATCGCTCACCTCGACATCCCGGCCGCCGCGCTGTCGGCGTACGAGTTCGCGGAAAGCACCCTCGCGAGCAGCGACCCGGAGTGCGGCCTGCGCTGGAGCCTGCTGGCCGCCATCGGCAAGATCGAGTCGGACCACGGCCGGTACGCCGGCGCGGTCCTCGGCACCGACGGCGTCAGCCGCCCGGCGATCCGCGGTGTCGCGCTCACCGGCAAGGGCCGGGTCGCACGGATCCCGGACACCGACAACGGCATCATCGACGGCGATCGCAAGTGGGACCGGGCGGTAGGCCCGATGCAGTTCCTTCCGTCGACCTGGGCGGTCGTCGGTGTCGACGCCGACGGCGACGGCAAGCGCTCCCCCGACGACATCCACGACTCCGCGCTCGCGGCCGCGGTCTACCTCTGCGCCTACCCGGGCAGCATCGCGTCAGGAGCCGGCCAGCACGACGCGATCTTCCGGTACAACCACTCCGACTCGTACGTCGCAGCGGTGCGGCGCCTCGAGCGGGCCTACCGCAAGGGCGACTTCGAGACGATCGGCGCTGCCTACCTCCCGATCACGTTCTCGGTGCGACCCACTGCCACCGATCTGACGAGTCCCGTCCCTGACGCCTCGACCCAGCTGCAGGACGGCGGACCCACGCCCGACCAGGGCACCCATGCCGCGCACCACCAGACGAAGCCGGACCCGGCGCCCTCGACGGCACCCAAGCCCACCCCGACGCCGACTCCCACCCCGACGCCGACACCGACACCGGACCCGACGCCCACACCCGACCCGACTCCCCCGCCGGTGCAGCTGGTGGACCGCTCCGGCACGCTGCTGGCCTGCGGCAACGACTGGTGTCTCGACGACGGCCTGCTCGACTTCGGCGCGCAGAGCGCGCTCGAGGCGCAGGCCGAGCACGACTACGACAACGACGGCACGCTCGAGACCGTGATTGACGAGCTGCGTGGGCTCGAGGGTCAGCAGGTGGTCCTGTCCGTCGAGCAGGGCACCTCGCCCGCAGTGGTCCGGGGCATCAACGGCCGGGACTACCGCTAGCCGAGAGCTGCTCTACCAGCTCGGCCATCCGCGGCCCGAACCACACCTCGTCGTTGTGGTCGACGCCCTTGAGCACCACCTCGCCGGCCAGGTTCTTCGTGGCAGCAGCCACCTCGGCGCTGAGGGTCGACGGCACGACCGAGTCGCTGTCGCCGTACGCGACCAGCACGGGGACATCGAGATCACGCACGTACTTGACCACGGAGAACCTGTCCCCCAGCACGAGCCCGACCGGAAGGAACGGGTAGAGGTGGCGACCGACGTCAGCCAGCGACGTGAACGGCGACCGCAGCAGTACCGCCCTCGGCGCGATCCTCGAAGCGAGCCGGGAGACCACACCCGTCCCGAGTGACTCACCGAAGTAGACGACCTGCTCGGGTGGGTACCCGAGCTCGCCCAGCGCCTCCACCGCGGCCGTCGCGTCCTTCGCCAGGCCGTCCTCGCTCGGCGACCCGGGATTGCCGCCGTACCCCCGGTAGTCCAGGAGCAGTACGGCGAAGCCGCGCCGGCTGAGTGCAAGAGCCAGGTCGGCGCGACCGGCACGGTTGCCGCCGTTGCCGGGCGCCACGAGCACTGCGAGCTCCCCACCCGGCACGAACCATGCCTTGAGCGACAGCCCGTCGCCCGTCGCGAGGGTCACGTCCCGGGCGCCGGCGATGACGCGATCGGCGGGTGGGACGGGACTGTTGTCTGGGAAGTAGATGAGCCGGTCGATGAGCACGCGCCCATCGTGCCGCGTTCCTCGGTGCCCGGACACGCCGGCTCCCCTGCCGCCGGCGTGCGCCCGAACACCTACCGGGACCAGCCCCCCGAACCCGGAGACCGGCCTACCACCCTGGGAACCGCTGCCTTACGGGAGCTGACCCGCGACAAAACTCGGGAGCTCGGTGGGAGGTCGTTGGCTGCGATTAGTGGAGGGACGGCCATAAAGGGAGGGTTCCGAGACGAGGGACTGATCGCTAAGAGTCTTTACCTTTCCTTTACTTTGCGCATCCCTATTTGCGAAAACCAACCGAAAGTACGACCCGCGCGCACTTAGCTGAACGGAAATGCAACCGTTCCGCTTCCGCTCGCGTCTTGGGTGCGAACTCGACAACGACGTCAGAGAAAACCCAGGAGATCACCATGCGAAACCACACCATCCGCAACGCCGCCATCGCCGTCCTCGCCGCTGCTGCCACCACCATCGGTGGTGCTACCGCCTTCGCCGGCGGCCAGGCTGTCGCCGCCGATTCGCCCCCGGTGACGACCAAGGCCGAGACGCCCGTCGACACGACCTCACAGGTCGGTGTCGTGCTCGAAGGATTCGCCACCATCGCCGAGATGGAGGCCTACCTCGAGGTCTACGACAACTCGCGCTTCGGCAGCTCGGTCCGCCTCATCGTCGGCGACCTCGAGGACGGAGGCTTCTTCGGGTACGCCGAGCAGCAGACCGCGTTCGTCGTGAACGGCCAGCTGCACGCGACCGTCGAGCTCGACGGCAGGGTCGCGTCCATCGAAGGCACCCTGGTCGAGAACGGCAAGCCGACCCGCATCCGCGAGTCCATGCAGGACGGTGGCGAGCAGCTGGTGACCCGTGGCACGAACACGCAGCTCCTCGCCAACGTGACCATCACGTTCGAGGGCGCGACCATCCCGGTCGAGGTCGGGACCGCGTTCGGCTACGACCTGCAGGTGCGCACGGTCGACCTCTACGGCACCAACTGAGCAGCTCCCTGGGCAGCTCCCTGGGCAGCTCCCTGGGCAGCTCTCTGGAAGATCTCGCCGACGTTCTCCTCGGAGAAGAACTCCGCCGGCGAGATTGCTCCGGAGACCACGGACATGAACTCGTCCATCGACTCCTGGCTGGCCCTCACGGCAGCCAGGAGTTGCTGCAGTTCCGGCGGTGGCGGCTCGAGAGTGGCCAGCTGCGAGGTGAACTCGTAGATCGGCATCGCCTTAGCGTCGCGCTCCTGCTGCCAGGCCGCCATCACCTCGTCGTACGAGGCACCCTGCAGCCACCGGTCGGTCGCATCGGTGCAGCGTTCGGCGTCGAGGAAGGCGTCGCTCATGCCCTGCGCAGTGATCGGGTCCTTGTTGTAGCCAGCGTCCCCGACGAGAGCCCAGCCCTCGCCGTACGGCTTGCGGAAGAACGACGGCACCGCGCCACCGAGGAACGGCGCCTCGCGCTTCGCGTGCCGCACCCGCTCCGCGAACTCGGGCACCAGCTCCAGCGTCTTGAAGAAGTTGCCCTCGACATCGGCCTTGTACGCCGCGGCCTCGGCGTACGGCCAGCCGGCGACGATGATCGTCAGCCCGTCATGCGTCTCGGCGACACCGAAGCCGCGGTCGGGTCGGATGTAGTTCTCCATCCCGTCCACCGGCAGGCCACTGAAGTAGGTGTAGTAGCTGTACTGCAGCCGCGGCTTGGTGTTGTACTCCTCGGCCCCCACCGCCTTGGCGACGTGGCTGTTGCGGCCGTCGGCACCGATCACGATGCGCGCCCGGTCCTCGCGGTCACCGCTGCGGATCCCCACGACGCGACCGTCCTCGACGATCAGCTCGTCGACGTTGTAGCCCTCGCGGACCTCGACACCGGCCTCACGGGCGGCGTTCACGAGGATCTCGTCGAGCACGGTCCGACGCGGACAGTACGCCGTCCGGTTCCCCTCGACCGGAACGCTGGTTCCCGTGATGACGAGGGGTCCGAAGTCGAAGGTGTACTGCTCCAGCGGTGGGCACCCGGTGGCGACCAACGTGTCGAGCAGCCCCCAGCGCTTGAGCGCGCCAACGCCCGGCGTGTGCAGGATGTGGGTCGACAGCGTGTCGCTCGGGAAGGTCGCCCGGTCGACGGCGAGCACTCGGTAGCCCTTGCGGGCCAGCAGCATGGCGGTGGGTGAGCCGGCTACGCGGGCTCCGATCACGATCACGTCGTACATGGTTCCTCCGGTGGTCGAGCAGCGAGCCTGCGAGCGTCTGTCGAGACCAGCGTGCTGCTCGCTCGCTCAGCCGGTATCCGGGAACTCCCCTATTTCGGGGCCGGTTCCTGCCGGATGGCGTACGCCGCGACCTCGGCACGGTTGCGCAGCCCGAGCTTGCCCAGGATGTTGCCGACGTGGTGCTCGACGGTCTTGCGACTGATGAAGAGCCGCTCGGAGATCTCGGGGTTCGACAGCCCCTCCGCGAGCAGCCGGAGCACGTCGTCCTCGCGCTTGGTCAGCAGCTGCCCCGCAGCACGAGGCGGCCCCACCTTCTGGCCGAGCTGTCGGAGCACGGCGTTGGCGGCGTCGGCGTACCGAGCCGCCTCAAGCAGCTCGAACGTCTGCAGCGCCTCCCGTGCCTGGGCGACCGCGACAACAGGGTTCGTGTCCCGGCAGGCGCGGGCCAGCTCGAGCCGGCACAGGCTCGCCTCCAGCGGCAGCCGCGCGTCGATGAACCCGTCGCGAGCCTCCCGCAGCCAGGCCTTCGGCTCCCCGTGGCCGGCTCGACCTCTTGCGAGCGCCAGCACGGCACCGGAGTACGACGACGGGTGCGCCTCCGCACAGGCCGCCAGCGACTCGATGGTCTCCGTCGGGTCCTCCGCTGCTGCGAGCTGGGCGTCGACGAGCAGGCCGAGCAGCGGGATGCACG
>DATILB010000080.1:0-9433 GCA_035477015.1 Nocardioidaceae bacterium
GCGACGAACGTTCCGTCGTGAGCGTCGCCCAAGTCGTCCCGTCGGAGAGCCAGAAGGTCGCGCTCTGCCCGGGGACAAGGGCTCCGGGAGGCTCCTCGGCTGGTTCGTATCGATCGCCGCGCTCTGCCGCAGCATCCTCAACATCACGCAGGGTCAGTCCGGCGACCACGCGGTGGATCGGGCCGATGGCGAGGCCACTGTCGCCGTCAGCGACGAGCATCGCCAAGCCGAACGCCCAGGGGGACTCAGGCCCGCTGGCCAGCTCCTCCTGCAGCGCTCGGTAGGCGGCATAGCGGTGATGCCCGTCCGCGATCAACGCCCGATGGGGTGCGATCTCGACCGCGATGGTGGTGAGCTCCTCGGGGGCATTGATCGCCCACAGTTGGTGGGTGCTGCCGTCCAGGGCGACGAAGGACGTCAAAGGCTGCCGGTCGACGACGCGGTCACACAGGTCGGTGAGGGCGGGCGTCCCGTCGTGGACCAGCAAGATGGGCTCGAGGTTCGTCTCGGTGGTGCGCATCAGAAGGGTTCTGTCCGCAACGGGAGCACTCATGACGTCCTCGTGCGGAAGGATGACGCGCTCCTCGTCGGCTCGAAGCCCGACCAGCCCGATCAGGCCGCGCACTGTGCGGCCGTCCGCCTGGTAGGCGTAGAGGTAGAGCGCAGGCGTCTCATCGGCACGGAGGTAGCCGTGGTCCCGCCATTTCTCGAGTCGCTTGCGGACCGCTCGATAGGGAGGCTCGAAGTAGCGTGACAGAATCAGCCGCACCACGTTGTGACGGTTCGCTTGCTCGAGTTGCTGCACGATGGCCGCGTCGAGCACGTCGTAAGGCGGGGACACCACGGTCCCGAGATCACCCACGGCGCTGGGGTCGAATCGCAGACCGCGGAGCGGTCTGAGCTCGAGCTGACGACGTTCGGTCACATCGGCATCGTAGGAGAGGAGCCCGAGTGCTGCGTGCCAGCGGCGAGCCGCTGTCCTCCGCGTACGACCTCGCGCTGCTCGATCTTGACGGGGTCGTGTACGTCGGATCGGATGCCGTCCCCGGAGCTCCTCAGCACCTTGCGGAGGCGCGGCGGGCCGGCATGCACCTGGCTTTCGTGACCAACAACGCGTCACGACCACCGTCTGCCGTGGCTGAACACCTGACCGAGCTCGGCATCGAAGTGGCGGCAGCCGAGGTCGTCACGGCGGCGCAGGCTGCGGCCAGGCTCCTCGCGGAGCAGCTGGATGCGGGTGCGAAGGTGTTCGTGATCGGTGGCGTCGGTCTCTACGACGCACTCACGGAGCAGGGGCTGGTGCCGGTGCAGTCGATCGACGAGGCGCCCGTTGCCGTGGTGTCCGGCTATCACCCGGAGGTTGCGTGGCGGACGGTGATCGACGGCGCGATCCTCGTCAAGCGCGGGCTGCCTTGGGTTGCCGCCAACATGGACTCGACGGTGCCGACGCCCCATGGCCCCGGCCCGGGCAACGGCGTGCTGGTCGGGGCGGTAGCCCGCTTTGCCGACCGAACACCGGAGGTGGCGGGCAAGCCCGAGCGGCCGCTGTTCCTGGAGACGCTGCGACGGGTCGGTGGCGAGCGTCCGCTGGTCGTGGGGGACCGGCTGGACACAGACATCGAGGGAGCGATCCGGGCCGGCTACGACAGCCTTCTGGTCATGACCGGAGTGACGGGGCTGGCTGAGCTCGTGCGACTTCCCGCAGGTCTACGGCCCACCTTCATAGCCGCGGACCTCGGGGGGTTGTCCACATCGCACGGCGTGCCCGTCGACGGCGTGCTCGGTGGCTGGAAGGCTCAGGTGCTGGACGGGGCGCTCGTCGTCGAGGGCGATGGGGGCGTGGATGACTGGTGGCGGGTCGTGGCCGACGTGGCATGGAAGCACCAGGACGACACGGGCCGGACCGTCGACGCGAACGCGGTGGCCGCGCCGGGTAGCGTGGGTCAGCCGGCCTGAGACGAGTGGAGAGTGACGTGAGCGAAGAGAGCATCGAGACGGCCATGGAGCAGGCCGCACCCGATCCGGTGGCTGCACAGCCGACCGGCCACCACGTCGTGGACGCTGTGCTCGAGTCACTTGAGGGCATCGACGAGATCCCGGTGAGCGAGCAGACCCCCATCTTCGAGGCCGCTCAAGAGTCGCTGCGTGCCGCCCTCGCGGACGCCGGCAACGAGACCGAAGCCTGACTCGTGCCCCGGCGCCTGCGTCTCGACGCCGAGCTGGTCCGGCGTGGACTCGCCCGGTCGCGTGAGCACGCGTCAGACCTGATTTCTGAGGGAAGGGTGAAGGTTGCCGGTGCCCTGGCGACAAAGCCGGCCACCGCGGTCACGACCGATGCCGCCATCGTGGTGCGCGAGGACCCCGACAAGCCCGACTACGTCTCGCGCGGTGGCCACAAGCTCGCCGGTGCACTGGCGGCCTTCGAGCAGCTCGGGCTCTCGGTCGAGGGTCGACGATGCCTCGATGCAGGGGCCTCGACGGGCGGGTTCACGGACGTGCTCCTGCGCGCGGGCGCTCGCGAGGTGGTTGCCGTCGACGTGGGCTACGGACAGCTCGCCTGGTCGCTCCAGTCCGACGACCGGGTTCGGGTGCACGACCGCACCAATATCCGAGACCTGACACCCGAGCTGATCGCGGGGCGGGTCGACGTGGTCGTGGGCGACCTGTCGTTCATCTCGCTGCGTCTCGTGCTCGAGTCGTTGCTCCGGGTCGTCACCGAGGACGCGGATCTCGCCCTGATGGTCAAGCCGCAGTTCGAGGTGGGCAAGGACAGGGTCGGCAAGGGCGGCGTCGTGCGCGACCTGGACCTAAGGGCGGAGGCCGTGACCAGCGTGGCGGACGAAGCAGCAGCGCGTGGCTGGGGCGCCCGTGCCGTCACGACGAGCCCGCTCCCGGGGCCCTCGGGCAATGTGGAGTACTTTCTCTGGCTCAAGCGGGGGGAGGCGGCCATCGGGAGCGACGCGATCGTCTCCGAGGTACGTCGTACCGCGGAACTGTCCGGTTCGGGTGAGAAAGTAGGCCAGTGACCACCGCATCCGAGCGTCGCATCTTCGTGCTTGCCCACACCGGGCGTCCCGAGGTGCGCGAGGCTGCCCTGGCGGTGTGCCAGTCCCTGCGTGATCACGGCATGATCATTCGGCTGCTCAAGGACGAGGCCGACCAGCTCGGCCTGGACAGCAGCGACTGCGAGCTCGCGGAGCCCGCGGCCGAGGCGACCGCCGGCTGCGAGCTGATGGTGGTCGTGGGCGGAGACGGCACCATCCTTCGTGCAGCCGAGCTGGCCCGTGATGACGGGACCCCGCTGCTGGGGATCAACCTCGGGCACGTCGGCTTCCTCGCTGAGGCGGAGCAGGACGACCTCGAGCTGGTTATCGAGGCCATTGTCGACCGCACGTACTCCACGGAGGACCGGCTGACGATCGAGGTGGCTCTGTACCGCGGCAAGCGCCTGGTTGCTGAGACCTGGGCGTTGAACGAGGCGAGTGTCGAGAAGGCAGCCCGGGAGCGCATGCTCGAAGTGGTGGTGGAGGTCGACGGCCGCCCGCTGTCCCGCTGGGGGGCTGATGGAGTCGTCTGTGCGACGCCCACCGGATCGACCGCGTACAACTTCAGTGCCGGTGGCCCGATCGTGTGGCCCGGCGTCGAGGCCTTGCTCATCGTCCCGATCAGCGCCCACGCGCTCTTCGCGCGGCCCATGGTGGTGGCGCCCACGTCGGTGATCGCTGTCGAGGTGATCGCCGACACCGACGTCGCCGGAGTGCTCTGGTGCGACGGACGACGGACCTTCGACCTGCCGCCCGGAGCGCGGATCGAAGTGCGCCGCGGCAGGGCGCCGGTTCGGCTCGCTCGGGTGCACGCGGAGCCGTTCACGGACCGCCTCGTGAAGAAGTTCGAGCTGCCCGTTGCGGGCTGGCGCGGTGGGGCCGGGCGCCGGAAGAGGTCCAACGACGGGGAGGGGACCGATGCTTGAGGAGCTGCGGATCACGTCGCTCGGCGTGATCGATGAGACAGTGCTCGAGCTGGGACCCGGCTTTACCGCGATCACCGGTGAGACCGGCGCCGGAAAGACGATGATCGTCACGGCTCTTGGCCTGCTGATGGGTGGGCGCGCCGATTCCGGGTCGGTGCGGACCGGGGCCAAGCAGGCCCGTGTCGAAGGTGTTGTGCGCGCGGACGAGGGTCTCGTCGGGCGGGTCGACGAGCTGGGCGGCGAGATCGAGGACGGCTCGGTGCTGCTGGCCCGGCAGATCTCCGCTGAGGGTCGCTCCCGCGCATACGTCGGCGGGGCCTCGGTGCCGGCAACCGCGCTGGGCGAGCTCACCGACACGCTCGTGGCCGTGCACGGTCAGTCGGACCAGCACCGCCTGCTGAAGGCTGGTGCGCAGAGGGACTCGCTCGATCGCTTCGCGGGCGAGGAGACGCTCCTCCTGCGCGAGCGGTTCGCCACGACGTACACCGAGCTTCGCGGTGTCGAACATGAGCTCGCCGAGGTCGTCGCTTCCGCGATGGAGCGGGCGCGCGAGGCTGACCTGCTGCGCTTCGGTCTCGAAGAGATCGAGGCTGTGGCCCCGGCTTCGGGTGAGGACGTCGCCCTGGCTCAGGAAGAGTCCCGGCTGGGTTTTGCCGACACCTTGCGCACAGCGGCTGAACAGGCTCGGAACTGCCTCTCCTCCGAGCAGGACGGCCCGGATGCTCTCGGTGCAGTGTCTGCCGCACGCAAGCTGCTGGACGGCGTACGAGATCATGACGAACAGGCTGCCGCACTTGCCGGCCGGCTCGCTGAGGTCAGCTATCTGCTCGCAGACGTCGCCGCGGACGTCGCGTCGTACGCCTCCGGCTTGGAGACTGACCCAGCCCGGCTCGCCACGGTCTCCGAACGCCGGGCCGCGCTCCTCGGTCTGACGCGCAAGTACGGCGAGACGATCGATGACGTGCTGGCGTGGTCCGAGACCTCGGCCAGCCGGCTCCTGGTGCTCGACAACACCGACGAGCGAATCGGCGAGCTGAAGGCGCGCCGGCAGGAGCTTCGTCATGTGCTCGCCGACGTCGGCGACGCACTGTCCCAGGCTCGGTCCCGTGCTGCGGTCGCACTGGGCAAGGTGGTGACCGGTGAGTTGACGCAGCTGGCCATGCCGCACGCGACTCTGAGCGTCTCCGTCGCTCAGGTTGATGACGCCCAGGGCCTGCAGGTGGGGGAGCGCCCCCTTCGCTTCACCGCGACCGGGCTGGATGAGGTCGAGCTCCTTCTTGCCGCCAACGTCGGCGCGGAACCGCGGCCACTCGGGAAGGGAGCCTCCGGTGGGGAGCTCTCCCGGGTGATGCTCGCGGTCGAGGTGGCGCTGGCGGCCACCAACCCGGTGCCGACGTTCGTCTTCGACGAGGTTGATGCGGGCGTAGGCGGCAAGGCAGCGGTCGAGGTCGGCCGCCGGCTGGCGATGCTGGCACGCCACGCGCAGGTCCTGGTGGTGACCCACCTGCCCCAGGTGGCTGCCTTCGCGGACCGGCATGTGGTGGTGGTCAAGAGCCACGACGGCACCGTGACGAGGTCCGGTCTGACCGTTCTCGACGACGAGAGCCGGGTGCGGGAGCTCTCCCGGATGCTGGCCGGCCTGGAGGACTCGGAGACTGCCCTGGCCCACGCTCAGGAACTGCTTGAAGAGGCCCGTTCCGCAACGCGCTAGGGGCCCGAATTGCCGGGGTTGCTGGGGCTGCCGTGCCACGATGGATCGGTCATGAAGTTCCCCTCGCGCCCACAACCAGCAGTCGAAGGCCTTCCCGGGGCGACCGGCACGATCCGCGTCGACCGCCGCACGAGCACGCTGCTGCGCAAGCTCCACCCCGGGGACATCGCGGTCCTCGACCACCTCGACCTCGATCGTTCCACTGCGGACTTGCTGGTCGATCGCGAGGTGCGTGCGGTGGTCAACTCCTCGCCGTTCATCTCCGGGCGCTACCCGAACCTCGGGCCGGAGGTGCTGATCTCTGCCGGCGTGGTCCTGCTCGAGGGTGTCGGCCCCCAGGTCTTCGAGCAGGTCAAGGACGGCCAGGCGGGGCGCGTGCACGAGGGCGTCCTGTACGTCGGCGAGCAGCCGGTCGCGAGAGGCCGAGAGCTCACCGGGGACGACGTCAGCACGATGATGCGGGACGCCCGAGGCGGCCTGTCGACCCAGTTGCAGAGCTTCACCCACAACACCACCGAGTTCCTTCGTCGGGAGCAGGGCATGCTGCTCCACGGCCAGGGGGTGCCACGGCTGGCGACCAAGATCCACGGGCGTCCCGCCGTCGTCGTGGTGCAGGGCTTCGACTACCGCGACGACCTCAAGCGGCTGAAGCGGTTCATCCGCGAGCAGCGGCCAGTCCTCGTGGGCGTTGACTCAGGAGCGGACGCCTTGCTGGCCGTCGGGCTCAAGCCGGACCTGGTGATTGCCGGGCAGAACGCGTTCAGCCACCCGGGCTCGACCCAGGTGACGCCCGTCAGCGAAGCGGCCTTCCGGGCGGCGGGCGAGGTCGTGATCCACAGCGACGAGTCCGGCCGGGTCATCGGCGCGGAGCGCATCGAGAAGCTCGGGGTGCGGAGCAAGGCCGTTTCGGCCGGTGGCACCACCGAGGATGTCGCGCTGCTGATCGCCGACATCCGCGGGGCCTCGCTGATCATCACCGTGGGCACGCACGCAACGCTCGACGAGTTCCTCGACCGACAGCGGGAGGGCTTGGCCAGCACCTTCCTCACACGTCTTCGGGTCGGGCCGAAGCTGGTGGATGCCAAGGGCGTTCCGCACCTCTACGCCGGACGAGTGCGGCTCTGGCACCTCGCCCTCGTGCTGCTCGCTGGCCTCATGGCCGTCGCCGCCGCCGTCGCCACGACACCTGTCGGGCAGGACTGGTGGGACTCCTTCTCCGACTGGATCCAAGGACTGACGTGATCTCCTTTCGCTACCACATCGTTTCCCTCGTCGCCGTGCTGCTGGCGTTGGGAGCCGGAGTCGCCCTGGGCAGCGGACCGCTGGAGCGCGAGAACAAGCCGGAGACGACGAGTACGACAGGGGCACCCCAGTCCAGTGCCGAGGATGAGGCCTACACGCGCGTCAACGACGGCTTCGCGGCGTCCTTGCAGGCAGGGATGACGAACGCTCGGCTACGCGGCCGCACGGTCACGCTGCTGGTCCTACCGGGTGCGGCTCCCGACCAGGTGACCGCCTTGACCAGCGCCGTCACCCAGGCCGGCGCCTCCCTCGCCGGTGCTGTGCGGATCAGTGAGGACCTGGTGAATCCGTCCAAGCGCCAGCTCGTGGACGAGCTAGGCGGGCAGCTGGAGGCGAGCGCGACCAAGGTCATCATCGACACGGGCGCAGGGACGTACGACCGGATCGGTGCACTGCTGGCGTTCGCTGTCAGCACGGCCGCGCCGGCGGGTGATCCTGTCGACCAGCAGGGCAAGGGGATCCTCGCAGGTCTCTCCACAGCGGGTCTCCTGTCGATGGATAAGGAACTCCAGCGGCGGGGCAACCTCGTGCTGGTCGTCGCCGGACCTGCCGGGGACGGGGGAGACGCAGACGCGGGTGGCGCCTCGATCGTGACGAGTCTTGCCAAGGCGCTCGACGCAGGCAGCGGCGGCGTGGTCGTCGCCGGCCCGCTGTCGGCCGCCGATCCTGCCGGCGTGCTGACTGCGGTGCGCAACGACACCGCAGCCGTGACGGCCGTATCGACGGTAGATATCGCGGACGTGCCCGCAGGTCGGATCATCACGGTGCTGGCGCTGGCAGAGCAGGCCGCAAAAGGCGCGGGACAGTACGGCGGTGGGGCTGGTGTGACGGGGTTGTACCCCGGCGTCGGCCCGATCGGATGATCCGAGTCTCGAAACACCGGCGGGGATTCTCCGAACCCGGCGTTCTGTTGCTAACCTAGAACCCCGTGGACGGGCGAGACTTTTCTCGCCGCACATGAACCACGGGAGACTCTCTTGGCCGACCGCCAGCCCACCAAGCACGTGTTCGTCACCGGCGGCGTCGCCTCGTCTCTCGGCAAGGGACTCACCGCCTCTTCTCTCGGGAGCCTGCTCAAGGCCCGTGGGCTGCGTGTCACCATGCAGAAGCTCGACCCGTACCTCAACGTCGATCCGGGCACGATGAACCCGTTCCAGCACGGCGAGGTGTTCGTCACCAATGACGGGGCGGAGACCGACCTCGACGTGGGTCACTACGAACGCTTCCTCGACACGGACCTGGCGGGGATCGCCAACGTGACCACCGGGCAGGTCTACTCGACGGTCATCGCCAAGGAACGACGCGGCGACTACCTGGGGGACACCGTGCAGGTGATCCCGCACATCACCAACGAGATCAAGGACCGGATCCGGGCGATGGCCGGCCCGGACATCGACGTCGTGATCACCGAGATCGGTGGCACGGTCGGCGACATCGAGTCGCTGCCCTTCCTCGAGGCCGCGCGCCAGGTGCGCCATGACGTCGGCCGCGACAACGTCTTCTTCCTGCACGTCTCCCTGGTTCCGTACATCGGCCCGTCGGGTGAGCTCAAGACGAAGCCCACCCAGCACTCGGTCGCGGCCCTTCGGAGCATCGGTCTCCAGCCCGACGCGGTCGTCCTGCGCGCGGATCGTCCCATCCCGGACAGCGTGAAGCGCAAGATCTCGCTGATGTGCGACGTCGACAAGGAGGCGGTGACCGCTGCCGTCGACGCGCCCTCGATCTACGACATTCCCAAGGTCCTGCACCGTGAGGGTCTCGACGCGTACGTCGTACGACGCCTCAACCTGCCGTTCCGCGACGTCGACTGGACGCTCTGGGACGACTTGCTGCGTCGAGTGCACCATCCGAACGAGGAGGTCACCGTCGCGCTGGTCGGGAAGTACATCGACCTGCCCGATGCCTACCTGTCCGTTGCGGAGGCGCTGCGAGCAGGTGGCTTCGCGCATGAGGCCAAGGTCAAGATCAACTGGGTCCCCTCCGACGAGTGCGAGACCCGCGAGGGCGCTGCCAAGCACCTCACGGACGTCGACGCGATGCTGGTGCCGGGCGGGTTCGGCGTCCGAGGCATCGACGGCAAGATCGGCGCGCTGAGCTACGCGCGCACGCACGGAATCCCGACGCTCGGCATCTGTCTGGGGCTGCAGTGCATGGTCATCGAGTACGCCCGCAACGTGCTGGGCCTCGAGAAGGCAGGCTCGTCAGAGTTCGACGTGGACACCCCCGAGCCGGTGATCGCGACGATGGCGGAGCAGCACGCGTACGTCGAGGGCGCCGGTGACCTGGGCGGCACCATGCGACTCGGGCTGTACCCCGCGAACCTCAAGGCAGGTTCCGTCGTGCGCGAGGCGTACGGCGCGGACAAGGTCGAGGAGCGGCACCGCCATCGCTACGAGGTCAACAACTCCTACCGGGACCGGCTCGAGGCCGCGGGGTTGGTGTTCTCGGGG
>DATILB010000081.1:0-5404 GCA_035477015.1 Nocardioidaceae bacterium
CGGGCAATGGTCCTCGGTTGCCTCTACGGCACGGCGCAGATCTTGCAGACGGCGGGGCTCGCGCACACCGCAGCCAGCGTCTCGGGCTTCGTCACGGGCATGTACGTCGTGTGCACGCCGCTCCTGGCCGCGGTGCTGCTCAAGCAGAAGATCGGCGGCTGGACCTGGGCCGCAGTCGGGCTGGCTGTCCTGGGTCTGGGGGTGCTGACGCTCGAAGGGTTCGCCGTCGGCTACGGCGAGTCGCTCACCCTCGTCGCCGCGGTTCTGTACGCGTTGCACATCGTCGGCCTCGGCGCGTGGAGCACTCCCGCCGAGGCGATGGGCATGTCGATCGTCCAGCTCGGTGTGATCTCCGCGATCTGCTTCGTCGGCGCGATCCCCCACGGGATCCAGCTGCCCAGCACCACCGGCGACTGGGTCTCTCTCGTGTACATGGCGCTCTTCGCCGGGGCTGCAGCGATGGCTGGGCAGACCTGGGCGCAGGCGCACCTCCCGCCCACGCGGACCGCCATCATCATGAGCATGGAGCCGGTGTTCGCAGCCTTCTTCGCCGTACTCCTCGGTGGTGAGGACACGACGATCCGGATGTTCGCCGGAGGCAGCCTGGTGCTCGCCGCGATGCTGATCGTCGAACTGGTCCCCCGACGCAAGATCGAGGGCGAGGTCGCTCACCTCGTTGTGTGACCCCGATGGAGGGGAGCATCATGGCCAGGGAAGGAGGTGCCCATGTCCGGACACGTCATCCACCTCGACCGGCTGATCGCCGCCACCCCCGAGCGGGTCTGGCAGGTGCTCACCGACATCGAGCACAGCTCTGACACGATCCGAAGCGTCGAGAACGTCCAGATCGATGACCGTCACTCCGCGTTCAACGTCGGCACCCGCTGGCGCGAGAACCGTGCTCTCATGGGCCACAAGGGCACCGAGGAGCTCGAGGTTGTCGAGGCTCACGAGCCGAGCCACTTCGCCGTCCGCACCACGCGTGCCAAGGACGTCGTCACGATGACCTACACGCTCACGCCTCTCAAGTCGGGCACGCGACTGTCGCTCACGCTCGTCGACGACATGCACGAGCGCGGCGTCGGCGGGGCCATCGCCTGGGCGCTCTGGGGCGAGGTCAGCCTGCACTCCACGCGGCGCATGCTCGAGCACGACCTGGAGGACATCGCCTCCGCTGCGGAGTCGAACGGCGCCGGCTAGGTATAGGCGGCAGCGTGGCGAGAGGCACGCGGCGCCCTCGCTCGCTTGCGAGTGCGTGGACGCCGCCTCACCCGGAGCCACGCTCGGCCCAATGGACATTGCGCGTCCGTATCGCGAATGGGGTGCCCACCCCTCGGACAGCACCGGCTAGGCTGCTCGGCATGCAGCAGCGCACGTATCTGTTTGGTCACCTGCCGGGGGTTCCCGGGCAGCTGGCTGACTAGGCCTGCACTACTGCCAAGAACCAACGCCCCTGGCCGCGCTGCCGAGGGGCGTTTTTCACGCCCTACCGGGCGTGGCCCGAACGAGTAAGAGGTAGCAGCATGGTCGTCGTCATGTCCCCGGACGCAACCGAGGAAGACATCACGCACGTCGTCGACAAGGTCGCCAGCGTCGGCGGCGAGGCCTTCGTCAGCAAGGGCCTCACCCGCACCATCATCGGACTGGTCGGCGACATCGACTCGTTCCACGGGCTCAACCTGCGCACCCTCCCCGGTGTCGCCGACGTGCACCGGATCAGCGACCCCTTCAAACTGGTCAGCCGGCAGCACCACCCGGACCGGTCGACGGTCTGGGTCCGCGGTGTGCCCATCGGCCCGGACACCTTCACGTTCATCGCCGGGCCTTGCGCAGTCGAGTCACCCCAGCAGACGCTCGAGGCGGTCGAGATGGCCAAGGCCGCCGGCGCCACGATCATGCGCGGCGGCGCGTTCAAGCCGCGTACGTCGCCGTACGCCTTCCAAGGTCTGGGCGAGAAGGGCCTCCGCATCCTCGCCGACGTCCGAGAGGCCACCGGCCTGCCCGTCGTCACCGAGATCGTCGACGCACGCGATGTCCAGGTCGTCGCGGAGTACGCCGACATGCTGCAGATCGGCACCCGCAACATGGCCAACTTCGGGCTGCTCCAGGCGGTCGGTGACTCAGGCAAGCCGGTGTTGCTCAAGCGCGGCATGACCGCCACCATCGAGGAGTGGCTGATGGCGGCGGAGTACATCGCCCAACGCGGCAACCTCGACGTGGTGCTCTGTGAGCGCGGCATCCGGACCTTCGAGCCGGCGACCCGCAACACCTTGGACATCTCGGCGGTCCCGATCGTCCAGGCGAAGAGCCACCTGCCGATCATCGTCGACCCCTCGCACGCGGGTGGGCACAAGGAGCTGGTCGTGCCCCTCTCCCGGGCCGCCATCGCGGTCGGCGCCGACGGCATCATCGTCGACGTACACCCGAACCCGGAGCAGGCGTTGTGTGACGGCCCGCAGGCGCTGCTCGGCAACGACCTCAGGTCGCTGGCCCAGGCCGTGCGCCAGCTGCCGCCGGCCGTCGGCCGGGTGGACGCGAGCCAGCGCAGGCGCGACTGAGGCCGTTCCCCCGATATTGGTATGCCGAACGTGACCGCTAGGTCACTCAGGGCATACCGATGTCGGGGGAACCGTCAGACGCCGAGCACCTTGGCCAACACGCCGGCCGCGGACTCGGCCTGCTCGCGTGAGACGTCGAGGTGGGTGACGACGCGCAGCGCTCGCGGGCCGACGGCGCCCACCAGGACGTCGTGCTCGCGAGCCGCCGCCACGACAGCGGCGGTGTCGGGTACGTCGACGACGACGATGTTGGTGTCGGGGGTGGGGGCACCGAGTGCGTCGGCGATGAGCTTGGCGTTGTCGTGGTCCTCGGCGAGCCGCTCGATGTTGTGCTCCAACGCGTAGAGGCCGGCGGCGGCGAGGATGCCGACCTGGCGCATCCCGCCGCCGAGGCGCTTGCGCCAGATGCGAGCTTCGTCGATCACGTCACGCGGGCCAACCAGGAGTGACCCGACCGGGGCGCCGAGCCCCTTGCTGAGGCAGACGCTTAACACTCCACCGGGTGCGAGCTCGGGGAACGGCGCACCGGTGGCGACATGGGCGTTCCAGATGCGGGCTCCGTCGATGTGCAGCCACGCGTTGTGCCGGTGGATGAGCTCCCCAAGCTGGCGGATCTGCTCGGGCTGGATCACACGTCCGCCGCTGAAGTTGTGGCTGTTCTCGATCGAGATCATCTTGGTAGTGACGAAGAAGGGGCCGAGGTCCGGCGCGAAGAGCTCTTCGATGGCGTCGAGGTCCAGCGGCACGCTCCCCCATGTGCGCATGGTGAGGCCAGTGAAAGCGCCATGCATACCGAGCTCTGCCCGTGCGATGTGGGCCGTCGCGGAGCACAGCACCTCTTCGCCGACACCGACCCCCGCGCGGACCGCCAGGACGTTCGCCATCGAGCCCGTCGGCGTGAAGAGCGCCGCGTCCATCTCGAAGAGACCTGCGACCCGCTCCTGTAGCTCGAGAACCGTCGGGTCCTCGCCGTACACGTCATCGCCGACGTCGGCCGAGGCCATCGCGTGCCGCATGTGGCGTGAGGGCTTGGTGACGGTGTCCGAGCGGAGGTCGATCACCCCCGAACCCTAACGCCCGCGTGGAATCAACCGCCGTCGCTGCTTCGCGGGCTCGGCGCGCTTCGGCAGCAGAACACGGGCAACGCGCCGGCTCGCCAGCTCGTCAGCAGCTGTTTGCTCGTCGAGGAAGACGACGTTGTACTGATGGGGGCGTTCGATGTCGCGGATCACCGGAACCTTGCCCAGCCCCTCGAAGTAGCGAGCCACGTCGAGATCGAGCCACTGACCCTCCCACATGGCTTTCCGCTCGACCTCGATGAAGACGGCCGACGTGGCAGCCAGCACCTTGGATGCGCCCGCGAGCACCTGGTCCGAGGCGCCCTCGACATCTATCCACGCGACGATCCGGTCGTCGGGTCCGACCGAGACGAAGTCGTCGACGCGAACCGACTTCACGTCGACCGTCTCGGACCCGCTGCTCCGGCTGTGGACGGCCAGGCTGCCCATCCGGTTCGTGAGCGTCCGTTGCTTGCCGCGGTGCTCGGTCGGGATGTTCAGCGTCACGGTGCCGTTCTCAGCGGCCACAGCAAGGTGCTGGTAGTCCACGCCGTCTTTCTCGACGCGGTCGCGATACATCTCATAGACGTGGGGGTTCGCCTCGAACGCCAGGCACCGCGCGTCGGGGAACTTGCCCTTCGCCCAGCGCGAGAACCCGGCTTCGTGCGCGCCCAGCTCCAGCACGAGTGTCGGCTGAACGATGTCGCACAGGTCCCGGAAGCAGGACACGACGCGCCGGCTCACCGCCTTGGTCTCAAACTCGCTGTTGCGCGCCTGGACCGCGGTGTATCGCGACCAGAAGAGATAACGGGCGTCCTCTGAACGCTCTGCGGGCTCCACACTGCTGTCCATCTACGGATCCTCCCGAGTCCCGGTCGGCGCTCGACCGTTCGACCACCACGGCACGCTAGCGCAGGTTGACCGCGGGAACGCATCCGGTCTCGCACGTGGGCTGGTCATTGGAGCAGTTCAGGCGTCGCCCACTCCTCGCCGAGCACGTGGTGTCCGAGGAATGCCAGGACCGTCTGGTACCAGACCTTCGCGTGCTGCGGCGTCAGCACCCAGTGGTTCTCGTCGGGGAAGTAGAGGAACTTGTGGGGCAGCTCACCGTCCTCGTGCTCGGCGCGGCTGGCGAGCTCGAACCACAGCCGCAGAGCCTCCCCGATCGGCACTCGGTAGTCCTTGTCGCCGTGGATGACCAGCATCGGCGTGCGGATCGAGTCGACGTGAAGATGCGGTGAGTTGGCGGCCGCCATCTCGGCGGTCATCTCGCGCAGCCAGTACCACGACGCGTCGGTGGTCGGCCCGAACTGGTCGAGCGCCCACAGGCTCGCGTGCGTGACGATGCAGCGGAAGCGGTCGGTGTGCCCGGCCACCCAGTTGGCCATGTACCCGCCGAAGGAGCCGCCCATCGCCGCCGTACGCGTCTGGTCTATGTCGTCGCGGGTCTCGGCGGCGTCGGTGATCGAAAGCAGGTCGGTGTACGGCGCTCCGCCCCACGCGCCCCAACCGCGCTTGATGAAGTCGAGGCCGTAGCCGGTCGAGAGCGCCGGGTCGGGCAGGAGGACGGCGTACCCCTGGGCGACGGCGAGCCACGGGTTCCACCGCCAGGACCAGGCGTTCCAGGACGCCAGCGGGCCGCCGTGGATCCACAGCAGGAGGGGCGCGGGGTTGGCCGCGCTCGCCCCCTCCGGCAGCGCGAGCCAGGCGCGGATCCGGGAGCCGTCCTCGCCCTTGGACTCGACCTCGGTCAGCGTTCCGGGCAGCTTGGGGGCAGGGCTCGGACCC
>DATILB010000082.1:0-4921 GCA_035477015.1 Nocardioidaceae bacterium
GAGAGCTCCCAGCCGACGCTCAACGCGTTCAAGATCGTCACGGCCACGCTTGCCCGCGAGCAGGCAGCCGCGGCCGACGAAGCGAGGGCCCGTGGCGAAGACCGACCGCTGCTCGGCGTACCGATCCTCATCAAGGACGACACCGACCTTGCTGGGTTCCCGACGGCGTTCGGGTGCGTGGGGGAGTTCCCCTCGATGGCGGAGGACGCGGAGGTGGTCAAGCGACTGAAAGAAGCGGGCGCGGTCATCATCGGCAAGACGAACGCCTGCGAGTTCGGGCAGTGGCCCGTCGTCGGGAGCGCTGAGCGCGGCTACACCCGCAACCCGTGGAGCCGCGAGCACACACCCGGAGGATCATCGGGCGGCACCAGCGCAGCGGTGAGCGCCGGGATCGTCGCGGCCGGCATGGGCAGTGATGGGGCGGGCTCGGTCCGCATCCCGGCGGCCTGGACGAACCTGGTCGGCATCAAGCCGCAGCGCGGGCGCATCTCGACGTACCCGTGGCGGGAGGCGTTCTACGGCCTCACCGTCAACGGGCCGCTGGCTCGCACGGTCGCGGACGCGGCGTACCTCCTCGAGCATTCGCAGGGACAGCACCCGCAGGACGTTCACCGACCTGGGACGGTCAGCGTCTTCGAGGCCGCGTCGCAGGAGCCGGGTCGTCTACGCGTCGGCATCTCCACGAAGTCGCCGGTCACAGTGTTGCCGTCGACGCTGAATCCGGTCATCGAGCGGGCACTGCGCGAGATCGCCAGAACGATAGAAGCCCTCGGTCACCAGGTCGAGGATCGCAACCCCGGGTACCTCCCGACGCACGGACTCTCGCTCATCACCTACGGCATGAGCGGAATCGAGGACTGGCGTCGCGTCGTCCCCGACGAGCACCTCCTCGACGAGCGGACGCGCGAGAGCGCCCGCAACGGCCGGATCCTGCGTCGCGCGCTGCCTATGGCTCGCCGCCTGGAGAGGCTCGCGGCACGGGCGGTCGGGAGGACCTTCCGCGACTTCGACGTCATCGTCGCGCCAACCACGGCCCAGCCGCCGCTGAAGGTCGGCGCGATCGACACGACGGGCGGGTTCGCGACGGACCGCATCATGATCGGCGCCTGCCCCTACGCGTGGCCGTGGAACGTGCTCGGCTGGCCGGGCATCAACATCCCCGCCGGGTTCACCGAGGACGGCCTGCCGATCGGCGTACAGCTGCTCGGGCCCGAGGGCAGCGAGCCTCTCCTGGTCAGCCTCGCCGCGCAGCTCGAGAACGAGCTGGCGTGGCACCAGCACCGCCCGGACCGGTGGTGGTGACCGCCGGCTACAGCGGGAAGCCGCTGGCCGAGAAGCTCGGGCTGAAGCCCACCATGAAGGCGTACGTCGAAAACGCGCCGGACGACCTCGACCTCAGTGGCCACCCGGTCGTGATCAGGCTGCCCAAGGAAGCCGACTGCATCCTCCTCTTCACCAAGGAGCTGAAGCAGCTCGAGAAGCGGTTCCCGACCCTGATCGACCGCACCGTCACGAACGGCATGGTCTGGATCTGCTGGCCGAAGAAGGCCAGCAAGGTGCCGACCGACCTCGACGAGAACGTCGTCCGCGACCTCGGCCTCGAACTCGGTGTCGTCGACGTGAAGGTATGCGCGGTGGACGAGGTGTGGTCGGGCCTGAAGTTCGTACGCCGGCTGCGCGATCGCTGAGGACGACGGGCCTACCCGGCGCCCGATCCGGCGTGGTCCACTTGGCTATTGGGCCTCGGGGATGTGTCGAGAGCGAGGAGTCCAACCATGACGATCCATTCCACGGGGAAGAAGGCCTACACCGTCGTCGTCGCCCCCGCTGAGGTGGACATCGCCTCCTCGAACGCGCTACGCGACGATCTCGAGCGCGCGATCCAGGGCGGGAACCCTTGGGTAATCGCTGACCTGTCCAACGTCGAGTTCATCGACTCGACCGGGCTGGGCGCGATCCTCGCGGCTCACCACCTCGCCGAGCAGTACGGCGGAACCCTCGTCGTCGTCGGTCCCGCCGAACGCACCCAGAAGCTGCTCACGATCACCCAGATCGACAGGGTGCTGGACATCTACCCGACCGTCGAGGACGTGCCCGAACCCTGAGGCCTGATGAAATCCGCTTCAGAACTGTCCGTGCCGGGTGGCAGGGTGGCGGTCATGGAGATGAAGTTGGAGCTTGTAGCCGTTCCCGTGACCGATATCGATCGCGCGAAGGAGTTCTACGTGCGACTCGGGTTCAACGCGGACCACGACCAGACCGTGAGTGACGAGATTCGCTTCGTGCAGCTCACCCCGCCGGGGTCCGGCTGCTCGATCGCGATCGGCAAGGGGATCACCACGATGGCGCCCGGGTCGCTCGACAACCTGCAGATGGTCATCGACGACGCCGACAAGGCGGCCGCGACGCTGAAGGAGCGCGGCATCCAGGCGAGCGAGGTCGACGACCAGCCGTGGGGCCGGTTCGTCTACTTCGCCGATCCCGACGGCAACCGCTGGTCCCTGCAGCAGCTCCCGAACTGGAGCGGCGGCTAAGACGCGTTGCGCCGGTAGTGCGCCGGCGCGACACCATGCACCCGTTTGAAGGCGGCGCTCAACGCGAACGGGCTGGCGTAGCCAACCTCGCTCGCCACCGAGGCGATCGTCGCCTCGCCGGACGACAGCAGGTCGGCCGCGAGCGCGAGCCGCCACCCGGTAAGGAACGACAGCGGCGGCTCGCCCACGAGTGACGTGAACCGCCGGGCGAACGCTGCCCGTGACACCCCGCACGCTGAGGCCAGCGACGCGACCGTCCACGGGTGCGCGGGGTGGTGGTGGATCAGGCGGATCGCCTTGCCGACGACGGGATCGTCCTGCGCGGCGTACCAGCGCGGGGTCTCTTCCGTCGACGCGTCGAAGACGAGGCGCAGGCAGGTCACGAGCAGCAGGTCGAGAAGTCGGTCCAGCACGGCCTCCTGCCCGGCCTCGTCCCGGACCATCTCCTGGGCGAGCAGCGAGACCAGGGGAGTGTCGACCGACCGGAGCACGATGTCGGATGGCAACGTCGAGAGGACGCGGCCACCCACCTCGGTGGCGTGGTCGTAGGTGCCGATCAGCATCTCGGTCTCACCGTGGATCGCGTTGCCCCAGGTGCGGACGCCGAGCGCCATCGACTGTTCGAGGATTCGGCCGCGCGGGTCCACGCAGACCTGGCCGGGCAGGATCCGAATGTCGGCGGGCGTGGTGGGGGAGTCGGCCATGACGTACGGCGACGGGCCGCGGGCCAGGACGATGTCGCCCGCGGAGACGGGGACGTCGTTGAACACGGTCGTGCCCCGCGTCACCACCACCAGCGTGAGCGGCGCTTCGTCCTCGACGCTGATCGACCAGGGCGGGTCCATGACCACGCGCAACAGGAAGGCTCCCCGCGCGCGGGGACCGTCGAGCAGACCGGCGAGAGCATCCATGTTGAGACGATCGCATATGGAATCGAGCGAATCAACCATGGAGAGTCTCGCTCCGAGCCAAGAGGCTGAGGGACATGAACACGACACTGATCACCGGCGCTACCGGCAAGACCGGCCGCCGCGTCGCAGAGAGACTGACCGCCATGGGCCGCGCCACCAAGCTCGGCTCCCGCTCGAGGGACGTCCGGTTCGACTGGGACGACGAGTCCACCTGGGCTCCCGCCTTGGACGGCTGCACGAGCGCCTACATCACCTTCGCCCCCGACCTCGCGTTTCCGGGAGCGGCTGACACGATCGAGCGGTTCGCGAAGACCGCGGTCGAGGCCGGTACGACGAGGCTCGTCCTCCTCTCCGGCCGCGGCGAGGAAGCCGCCCAGCTCGCAGAGCAGAAGGTCATCGAGTCGGGCGCCGACTGGACCGTCGTACGGTGCGCGTTCTTCGCGCAGAACTTCAGCGAGTCGTTCTGGGTCGAGTCCGTGCAGGCCGGCGAGCTTGCCCTGCCCGGCAACACCGCCGAGCCGATGGTCGACCTCGAAGACGTCGCCGACGTCGTCGTTGCCGCACTCACCGACGACCGGCACATCGGCAGGGTCTACGAGTGCACCGGCCCGCGGTTGCTGACGTTCGACGAGGCGATGGCCGAGATCGGTGCGGCGACCGGGCGGGCGATGAGCTTCCGGGATCAGTCGCCCGAGGAGTTCGCGCAGGACCTGGTAGCGGGCGGCCTGCCCGAGGCGGACGCACACGGTCTGGCGTACCTGTTCGTGGAGATCCTCGACGGGCACAACAGCTACCTCACCGGTGGCGTCCAGGCGGCGTTGGGTCGCGAGCCGCGCGACTTCAGCGACTACGTTCGGCGTACTGCCGACACAGGAGTGTGGAATGGATGAGTTCGTCCTGCAGGCAGCCCGGGTCACCTCCGGGCTGCTTGCCGGCCTCTACTTCGCTTTTGCCGTCAGCGTGATGCCAGCGCTGAAGCGGTTGCCGGACACGACGTTCATCGAGGTGATGAGGACCATCAACCTGGTGATCGTGAACCCGGTGTTCCTCGTCGTCTTCCTCGGGGCACCGGCCAGCGCGGCCGCCGTACTGCTCTATGACCGGTCGGGGTGGGCCATCGCCGGTGCCGCGCTCGGCGTACTCACGCTGCTGGTCACCGCGATCTTCAACATCCCGCTCAACAACGAACTGGAGGGCGGCCGCAAGCCGGGGCCGTTCGAGGTGCCCTGGGTGCGCTGGAACATCGTCCGCACCCTCACCGGCATCGCGTCGTTGGTCTGCCTAGTGCTTGTGTGACACCCGGTGGCCATGGGCGCCCTCGTCGCGCTTCGCACCGCCCGTGATCCCGAGCAGGCCTAGCCCGCGGGACGCGAGGACGAGCACCAGCACCAGGCAGGCGATCCCGCCGATCGTGGCCAGCAGCATGAAGACCCACGCCGAGCCCTTGCCGTTCTTGGCCTCGCCACCGAAGTCGAT
>DATILB010000083.1:0-16286 GCA_035477015.1 Nocardioidaceae bacterium
GCGAGGCTTCGAGGCGGCCCGCCTTCACGGCAACGAGCTGACGATCATGCACGCCTGGACGGCACCCAAACCGTACGAGTCGGTGCTGGCCGGCTGGGATGCGGACGCCTGGAAAGCGGCGGCACTCACCGCCCTCGACCAGCAGACGCGAGACATCCGCGACGCCAACCGCGATGTCGTGACCCACCTGGTCGCGACGTACGGTACGCCCGGGGATGCCCTGAGTGAGCTGGTTGGCGCGGCAGATTTCATCGTCCTGGGCAGGCACCGGGGAGACGCCTCGCACCTTCCCCGGCTCGGATCGGTAGCGCAGCATGCGCTCCACTCCGGTCGGAGCGTGCTCGAGATCGTCCCGGTTCCCGACGGCGCGAGCTAAGGAGATCGGCGATGAGGGCCCTCGTGGTCTATGACTGCCACCCGGGTTATCGCGGTCCGACCACGACGGCCACCGAGCAGCTCGAGCGCTCGACGACCAACTGGCTCACCGACCCCAAGAGAGCGGCCGCGGGCCCGTGGTGACCTCGCGCACCCACGACGACCAGGTCTGAGTCACCCGAGGCGTGAACGAGGTACCGGTCGGCGCGTCCGTGCACGATCTCGAACGTGGCGGCAACGTCAATGAACTTCTCCTGCAGCCCGGCGACGGACTCCGCCAAACGGAGACCCTCGACTTCTGGGTCGCGCTCATCAGAGCAGTGCACGACGTTCAGTGGCACCGAGCGCGCACTGGCCTGCGCGAACGCAAACTCCAACGCGGCTGCCGACGCCGCAGTCCCGTCAGCCCCGACGACGATGCGCCGAGGGTGGGGAATGCCAGCGCCGGGGGTCCGCACGACAACGACCGGAGTGTTCGCCCCCGAGGCAACAGCGACGCTGATCGATCCGAGAGCCAGGCTCCCGATCGAGCCAAGCCCTCGTGAACCCAGCACGACCACGTGCGCATGCTCGGCCAGCCTGAGCAACAGCTCCTTGGCACCCGTCGCGCGGACCAGGGTTTCGACCCTCAAGACGACGTCGCCAGCGGCCATCGGCCTGGGACGTGGGGTCCAACGGCACTGCTCGCCCCGCTGTCCAGCCACCAGGCTGGTCGTGGAGGTTGAGATGAATCCTGTGCACACCCTGTCCCCGGCTCCTGCCGACGTCCTTCTCGCTGACGGCAGAGTTGCTGTCATCCGCCCGCTGCTCCCCAGCGATGCGTGCGCCCTGATGGGCTTGCACGACGGAGTGGCCGACACCTCGTTGCGGATGCGCTTCTTCAGCGTCAGCCGCAAGGCGGCACACGACTATGTCGATCACCTCATGCAGGGCACCGAGGACACGGTGCTCTCCTTGCTGGCGGTCGTCCAGGATCGTGTCCTTGCCCAGGCAACCGCCGAACGCACCGCGCCCGACACGGCCGAGATTGCGTTTTTGGTCGCCGACGAAGCGCGAGGACAGGGTCTTGGCAGCCTTCTCCTCGAACACCTCGCGGCTGCCTGCCGCGATCGCGGCGTCACGACCTTCGTCGCCGAAGTGCTGAGCGAGAACGACGCGATGCTCCGGGTGTTCCTCGACGCCGGCTTCTCCACGACCAGGACGTCCTCGGACGGCGTCGTGGAGCTGCAGATAAGCACCGCAGCGACCTCCCGAGCGATCCGGGCGGCCGACGACCGAGAGTGCCGGTCCGAGGCACGCTCCCTTCAGCCACTCCTCTACCCCCAGTCAGTGGCCCTGATCGGCGTACGCCGCGAGGGGGGTGGCATCGGCAACGCAGTCCTTGGGTCGATCCTCGCCGGCGGTTTCACCGGACGACTCCACCTCGTGCATCCCACCGCGACCGAGATCTCCGGGGTTCCGGCCTACTCGAGCCTGACGCTCGTGCCCGAGCACGTAGATGTGGCAGTCATCGCGGTGCCGGCTCTGCGCGTGATCGAAACTCTGCGGGATGCCGCGGCGGCAGGTGCCTCCAGCGCGGTGGTCATCACGTCCGGCTTCGGCGAGCTCGGTCCCAAAGGAACCGCGCTGCAGAAGGAGATCCTGAGCCTCGCCCGTCAGCACGGCATGCGACTCGTCGGACCCAACTGCCTCGGCCTCCTCAGCAACGATCCGGCGATCCGGCTCAACGCCACCTTCACCCGAGCGATGCCCCGTGCCGGGGGGCTCGCGATCGCCTCCCAGTCGGGTGGCGTGGGAATCACGATGCTCGACCTGGCTCAGGACCTCGGTCTCGGCGTTCACTCCTTCGTGTCCCTCGGCAACAAGGCCGATGTCTCCGGCAACGACCTGCTTGCCGCTTGGTACGACGACCCGAACGTCACGGTTGCGGCGCTGTACCTGGAGTCCTTCGGCAATGCCCCGAAGTTCGCTCGCATCGCCCGTCGGTTCGCCCAGCGCAAGCCGCTCCTTGCCGTCGTCGGCGGGCGATCGGCAGGCGGTGGCCGCGGGGGCGCTTCGCACACCGCAGCGGCGGCCGCGCCCGCCGTGGGAGTGGACGCGCTGTTCGCGCAGGCCGGTGTGATCGCCTGCCGAAGTGCGGAGTCGATGGCCAAGGCTGCCCTGTTCCTCACCGAGCAACCCCTCCCCCGAGGCTCCCGGGTCGGCATCATCAGCAACGCCGGCGGCATCGGCGTGCTCGCGGCAGACGCGGCAGAGGTGCTGGGGTTGGTCGTCCCCGAGCTCTCCGTGCAGCTCAGGGCCAAGCTCGGGAAGCTCGTGCAGGGAACCGCCGGCACCAGCAACCCGATCGACCTCGGTGCAGGCGCCGACGCGACGCACCTGACCGAGGTCGCTGGTGCCACGCTCGCGAGCGACGAGGTCGACGCACTGGTGGTCGCTCTGGTGGCGACCAACGTGACCGACCCCCAGCCACTGGTGAGTGCCCTCGCCCAGCTTCGAGCTGGCTACCCCGACATCCCGGTGACCCTTGTGGCGATGGGTGGACTCACCCTGCCGGAGTCGGGCGTGCCCGGTGTCACGGTGTACCGATCGACGGACGACGCCCTGGACGCGCTCGCCCTTGCAGGACGCTACGCGGATTGGCTGCGGTTGCCGTCCGAGGAGCCATCGCCCGGAGACGACGCACGAGCCTCAGCCGCCCAGGCCACTGCTCACGACGCGTTGGCCACCGCGCGCAGTCAGGACGGCTGGCTGGCAGCCGACGAGGTGGCCGAACTGCTGTCGCCCTACGGGCTGCTGCCGGTCGGGGAGCTTGCCGACAACCCGTTGGCCGCTGCCGATGCGGCCGCACAGATCGGGTTTCCCGTTGCGGTGAAGGTCGCAGACGAGACGGTGGTGCACAAGACCGATCGAGGACTGGTCCGGATCGGTCTGCGGTCCGCTCCCGAAGTGATCGCCGCGGTGCGCGCGTTCGCCAAGGAGCTCGACCGCGAGGACGTTCCGGTGCTCGTGCAGCCCGTCGTCACGGGCGTCGAGATCGCGCTGGGCGTCGTCCGCGACCCGGGCTTCGGACCATTGGTGATGGTGGCCGCCGGGGGCATTGCCACAGGCGTGTGGAACGACCGCATCTTCCTGCTCCCTCCCGTGACGCCGCTCGACGCGAGCAGGGCGCTGCGCTCGCTCCGCATCTGGCCGCTGCTCAACGGCTATCGCGGCTCGGATCGGGTGGACCTCGATGACCTCGAGCACCTGATCTGCTCGCTGGGACAGCTGGCTTCGGACGTGACCGAGATTGCAGAGCTCGACCTCAACCCCGTCATGGCCACGCCAAAAGGTGCAGTGCTGGTCGACGTCAAGGTTCGCCTGGCGGCGGGCCGCCGCGTCGATGACGGGGTACCGCGGCAGCTGCGCATGCCCCAATGACCCATCAGTGCAACAGAGCGAAGGAGCGAGGAAATGGCCGAGGTAAGAGAGCTGACGAGTGTGGAGTGCGAGCGCCTGCTTCGCGGCGGTGTCGTGGGACGAATCGCTGTGTCGACACCCACCGGACCGCACATCGTGCCGGTCAACTACTCCGTTGTCGACGACGCGATCATCTTCCGCACCTCGCCGTACAGCGTGCTTGGCACTTACGGGCGCGACGCCCAGCTCGCCTTCGAGGTCGACCACTTCAACTATGCGGAGCACCGTGGGTGGAGCGTGGTCGCGCACGGTCGAGGTGAGCCTGTCACGGAGTCGGCCGAGATCCAGCAGATCCGTGACGAGTGGCCGCCGCGGCCGTGGGCCGACGGCGCGCGCAACCTTTACTTCAGGGTGCGCTGGACCGAGCTCTCGGGTCGGCGCCTGGGCACTGGCGGGATCCTCGACGACGAGATGCCCGTTCAGCGACTGGTCGGCGCACCTTGACCGCCACTTCGACAGAGCCCAAGGCACGCGCGCTGCTGGCCGCAGTCATCGCGATCTCCACCGATCTTGACCTCAAGAGTGTGCTGACCCGGATCGTCGAGTCCGCAATGGAGCTCACCGACGCGACGTACGGCGCCCTAGGCGTCATCGGCAACAACGGCGGTCTCGTCGAGTTCATCACGAGCGGGATCGACTCCCACACGCACGAGCTGATCGGCGACCTCCCGAGCGGCCGGGGCATCCTTCGTCTCCTGATCGACGAGCCGGCGGTGATCCGCTTGGACGACCTGGCCGATCACCCCCAGTCCTTCGGCTTCCCGCCGAACCATCCGAAGATGGCGAGCTTCCTCGGCGTCCCCATCCGCATCCGCGGCACGGCCTTCGGCAACCTGTACCTCACCGAGAAGATGGGCGGAGGCTCGTTCACAGAGGACGACGAGGCGCTGGTGGAAGGCCTCGCCGCTGCCGCGGGTTTTGTCATCTACAACGCGCGGGCCTACGGGCTCAGCGAACGACGGCGCCGGTGGCTCGAAGCCTCGGCCGAGCTCACCGAGTCGCTCCAGCCCCCCATCGACTTCTCGCGCGCCCTCCAGCAGGTCGCGAGCACCGCCCGCCGCATCTCAGGAGGAGCGATGACCGCACTCGTTCGGTTCCCCGCCGACGAGGACCCGGTGATCATCGCCGGAGCCGACGGCGACGCGATCGAGGCCATCGAACCGGTCCTGGAAGACATCCGCAGCATCGCGCTGCTCGGGACCGACGGCCTCCCCGTCGCCGAACTCCCGCTGCGCGACCACACGGCCGTGGCGATCCCGTTGCGCGCCCACCTCAGCGATTTGACCGTGCTCGTGGCGCTGTTCGACAAGGGGCACCCGCCCCTGGAGGTCGGCGATCGCGAGATGCTGGTCTCGTTCGGCGACCAGGCCGGCCTCGCCCTGGACCGGGCTCAGGCCGTGGAGGACCGCGCTGAGCTGGCGGTCGTCACCGAGCGTCACCGCATCGCCCGGGACCTCCACGACGTCGTGATCCAGCGACTCTTCTCCACCGGCCTCCAGCTCCAAGGGCTGCGTGCCGAGGCGCCGTCACCTGAGATGGCCGAGCACATCGACCGCGCCGCGGACGACCTCGATGTGACCATCAAGGAGATCCGGTCGACGATCTTCGCGCTGCGTCAGCAGGGAACCCCGGCCAGTTGACATGGAGCGACCGCCCGCGGTGGGGGATGCGGACGGTCGCGGTAGCGGGGCCAGGACGGTGTCAGCGGCTCGCTCCTAAGAGCTTGGAGGCGAGCACAGCGGCCTGGGTGCGGCGTTCGAGACCAAGTTTCGACAAGATGCTGGAGACGTAGTTCTTGACTGTCTTCTCGGCGAGGAACATCTTCTCCCCGATCTGACGGTTGGTGAGGCCTTCCGCGATGAAGCCGAGGAGCTTGAGCTCTTGCTCGGTCAGCTCAGCTAGCTCCGGCGCGATCGAGGGGCCGTTGCGTACGCGCTCGAGCACTCGCGCTGTCAGGGCGGGGTCGATCAACGACTGACCCGCTGCCACACGCTTGATCGCGTCGACCAGATCGGTGCCGCGGATGTCCTTCAGGACGTAGCCGGCGGCGCCGGCCATGATCGCGGCGAAGAGTGCCTCGTCGTCGTCGTACGACGTGAGGATCAGCGCCTGGATGCTCGGGTCCACCGATCGCACGGAGCGACACACCTCGACTCCGGACCCGTCAGGGAGCCGCCCGTCCAGCACGGCAACGTCGGGGCGCAATGCCGGAATCCGGCTGGTGGCCTCCTCGGCCGAGCCGGACTCGCCGACCACCTCGATGTCACCAGAGGACTCCAGCAGGGTCCTGAGGCCTTGCCGGACGACCTCGTGGTCATCGAGAAGGAACACGCGCACTTTGGTCATACCTCAGTTGTACTGCCCCGCGCCCGAACAAGCACGGGACCAAAGTCCCGGGGAGTGTTGCCAAGCGGCCCCGCGTCAGTGCACCTCGACGAGCCGACGAAGCTCAGGCGTCGACTCGAGAACGATCTGGGTGCCGGCCTTGCCGCTGATGACCAGGGCCAGTTCGTCGAGCGCCCCGATGGCAGCGCGCCGGCCCGTCGTACGCACGAAGTGACAGCATGCCTGGACCTTCGGCCCCATCGAGCCGGCCGGGAAGTCGAGTTGCTCCAGCACCTCCGCCGTCACGTTCCCGATTGATCGCTGGTGATCCGTTCCGAAGTCGGTCATGACGGCGGGGACGTCTGTGAGCACAACGAAGAGGTCGGCTTCGAGCACTTCTGCGCACATGGCAGCTACGTGGTCCTTGTCGACGACGGCTTGGACGCTGCGCATCCCCTCCAGGGTGTCGACGACGGGCACGCCACCGCCGCCCCCGAGAACGACATCCACTCCCGTCTTCAGGAGCGCCTCTGCGATCGCGATCTCGACGATGCGCTGCGGTTTGGGAGAGGCCACGACTCGCCTCCAACCAGTCCCGTCACGTCGGATGGTCCAGTCGTGGCGGCGGGCCAGGTCGGCAGCAGTCTCCTCGTCGTACAACGGCCCAATGAACTTGCTCGGCGTATCGAAGGCAGGGTCGCCCGGGTCGACAACCGTCTGCGTGATCAGGCACGCGACCTGGCGTGACCCTGCATTGACCATCTCCTGCTGGAGCCACAGTCCGATGAGGCCCTGCGTCTCCGCGACGAGGTCGCTGAGCGGGTACGGCGCAGACAATGCTGGATCGGCATCGCTCTCCATCGCCAGCATGCCGACCTGAGGACCGTTGCCGTGCACGACAACGAGCTCGTGGTCGCGCGCGACCTTGGCGAGTGCAGGGGCGACCTCGGCCACGTGCTTGCGCTGAATGGCGGCGTCAGGGCGCTCACCACGACGCAGGAGGGCGTTGCCGCCGAGGGCCACCACGATGCGCATGCCTATCTCCCCGCGGTGGCGACCATGACGGCCTTGATCGTGTGCATCCGGTTCTCGGCCTGGTCGAAGACCACCGACTGCTTGGACTCGAAGACCTCGTTAGTGACCTCCAGGGAACGCATGCCCGTCCGCTGGAAGAGCCGGTCCCCCAGCTCGGTCTCCGTGGTGTGCAGGGCCGGCAGGCAGTGCATGAACTTCACCTCAGGATTGCCGGTGGCGGCCATCAGCGCCTCGTTCACCTGGTACGGCGTGAGCAGCGCGATGCGCTCGTCCCACGTCTCAGGCGGTTCCCCCATCGAGACCCACACATCGGTGTAGACGAAGTCGACGCCTTTCACGCCCTCGGCGACGTCATCGGTGACCGTGATGCGTGCGCCCGTCTCGGTCGCGAGCCGCTGAGCGGCAGTGGTGACGGACTCGGTGGGCTGCAGTGACACGGGCGCCACCATGCGGACGTCCATCCCCATCATTGCCCCAGCCACGAGAAGGGAGTTCGCGACGTTGTTGCGGGCGTCGCCGACGTACGCGAAGGAGATCTCCTCCGCCGGGCGATGCACGTGCTCGGTCATCGTCAGCATGTCGCACAGCGACTGGGTCGGATGCCACTCGTCGGTCAGCCCGTTCCAGACTGGCACTCCGGCGTGCTCCGCCAGCTCCTCGACCACCTGCTGTGAGGAGCCGCGGTACTCGATGGCGTCGTACATCCGGCCGAGCACCCGCGCCGTGTCGGCCACGGACTCTTTGCGGCCCACGTGAGAGCTGTCCGGGTCGAGGTAGGTGATGTGCGCACCTTCGTGATGCGCGGCAACCTCGAAGGCGCACCTTGTCCGAGTCGATGCCTTCTCGAAGATCAGGGCGATGTTCGCGCCATCGAGACGCTTGGCGTGGTCACCGGTGATGCGCTCGCGCTTGACGTCACGAGACAGCTGGAGAAGGTGCTTCCACTCCTCGAACGTGAAGTCGAGCTCCCTGAGGAAGCTTCGTCCGTGCAGGTCGAACGTCGTCATGACGTGACCGCCTCTCGCTCGATGGGACACGTCATACAGCGCGGTCCGCCTCGCCCGCGACCCAGCTCGGACCCCCGCACCGGGAGCACCGTGATGCCCTCGCTCGCGAGGTAGCGGTTGGTCGTGGTGTTGCGCTCGTAGCCCAGGACGACGCCCGGGGAGACGGCGAGGAAGTTGTTCCCGTCGTCCCACTGCTCGCGCTCAGCACCCAAGCGGTCTATCGGCGTTCGCAAAGTACGAACCTTGTCGACGCCGAGCGCTTCAGCCACGACCGGGAACAGCTCCGAGTTCTCCTCGAGCTTGAACTCCCCACCGTCCCCGATTGCGGTCAGCGTGAACGACCGCAGCTCCGCGGGAAGGTACGGGTAGACCGAGAAGGCGTCACGGTCGATCATCGTGAGCGCCGTGTCCAGGTGCATGAATGCCCGCTCCTTCGGGAGCTCGACCACGATCACCTTGTCCACCGTGCCGGCCCGGAACAGCTCGCGGGCCAGCGTCTCGACTCCCTGCGGCGTCGAGCGTTCACCCATCCCGATCATCACCGCGCCGTTGCCGATCACGGTGACGTCACCCCCTTCTATCGTCGCGGGGCCGTGATCCGTGCTGTCGTTGCCGTAGAGGAACGGGATGCCTGCATCGCGGAACATCGGGTGGAAGTTGTAGATCACCCGCGAGTTGATCGTCTCCCGCTTCCTGGCGGCCTTGGCCATGGGGTTGATCGAGAGCCCGTCGTAGATCCAGGCCGCGTTGTCCCGCTGGAACAGGTGGTTCGGCAGCGGGCGCAGCAAGAAGTCGTCCGGCCTCAGGTAGTCCAGCAGCAAGCTCGGCGTCGTGACGAGCCCGGCGATGTCGGACTTCAGCACCCCACCTACCAGCAGCTGCGCGAGCAGCCCAGCAGGGGCGGAGGCCACCAGGTCGTCGAGCGGCTTGTCCAGGGCTGGCCCGAACCTGTTCGCAGTGGTGAGCCGGTCCTGCAGGAACTCCCGCGCACCCGGCTCGTCAAGCGCCGTCTCCAGCAGCTCCCCGAAGAGGTGGACGACGACCCCCTGGTCCTGGAGGGTCCTGACGAAGGCATCGTGCTCGTCCCGCGCCTTCCTCGCCCACATCACGTCATCGAAGAGCAGCTCGTCGACGTTGGCCGGCGTGAGCCGACTGAGCTCGATGCCGGGGCGGTGGACGATGGCCTGCTTAAGCACGCCCACTTCTGAGTCAACGTGAAAGGTCATCGCGTGTGGTTCCTCAACAGGTAGACCGGCACGCCTAGCGTCGCCGCGCCGCCGGCCATCAGGAACGGACCCCAGACGATGTACCAGGAGTCTCCGCTGTTGCGGGAGTAGTACACGAAGGCGATCGACAAAACGAGCGCGACGAGTGCGACACCGAGGTCGAGACCCAGGCGAGGAGTCGGTCCGCGCTGGTGGTCCTGCCAGCGCCACTTGAGCTGGGCGAGGGCGGAGAAGGCGTACGGGATGGCGGCGGTGATGCCGGTCATCAGCACCAGAGTGGTGAAGACGGTCGCTCCGTCGGCGCCGAGGTAGCTGATCACCACTGCGACGCTGGCGAGGAGGGTCGACGCCACGATCCCGAAAGCGGGGACCTTGCGCGCGGAGAGGGCACCGAAGCGCTTCGGGAAGAGCCCGTCCTTCGCGGCTGCAAGCGGCATCTCGGCGCAGATCATGGTCCAGCCGTTCAGGGCACCGATACCGGAGATGATGACCGCGAGCGCCACGAGGTTGCCGGCGATCGAACCGCCGAAGATGGTGTCAGCCGCTGCAGAGTACGACGCCTTGTTGGCGTCCTGGGCCAGTGCCGACGCGGGCATGATGCCGAAGACGGCGACCAGCGAGAGCATGTAGACGGTGGCGCTGGCGAGCGTGCCGTAGATCGTGGAACGCGGGACGTTCCGCTCGGGGTCACGCACCTGAGCGGCGGCCACTGCAGCCGTCTCCACGCCGAGGTAGCTGAACAGGCAGATCGCCATCGCCGCGCCGATGGCCGAGATGCTGGAGTCTCCGCTGGTGTTCCAGGGGGTGAAGTTGCCTGCTTTGACGAAGAAGAGGCCGGCGGTCGCCATCAGGGCGAGCGGGATGAACTTGAGCACGGTCGTCCAGACCTGGAGGACGCCCATGTTGCGCACGCCGCTGAGGTTCACTAGAGCGGGGATCCACAGGCCGGTTAGGGCGATCAGGATCGACAACTCCGTGGCTCCACCCTTGTTGAGGAACTTCTCCACGTAGAAGACCCAGCCGACCGCGATCGCCGCGTTGCCGGCCCACGCGGTGATCCAATAGAGCCAGGCTTGGCTGAAGCCCCACCGGTCGCCGAAGGCGGCCCGGGCGTAGGCGTAGGGGCCACCGCCTGCGGGCATCCTTCGCGAGAGCACGGCGAAGACCGACGCGAGAGCGACGGCGCCGACGGTCGCGACCGCCATGGCGACGAGACTGATCGGGCCGTACGACGCCACGGCGTACGGGAGGCTGAAGATGCCCACGCCGATGATCGAGCCCATCACCAAAGCAGTCGAGTGTGCTGGCCCCAGCTTCCCGTGGGTTTCCGATGCATGGGCCGGAGCTGCTTTCCGGTGGTGGTGGAGAATCGTCATGACCTGCTCCTGATCGGTGGCTAGTACAGCTCCACACAACCGCTCACAGGGTGACGCGATCAGGGTCGACAGTCCCGGGTGGGGCTGGCACTGGTCCCGATCCCGTCAGGACAGCGGGACAGTCCAGGTGACGACAGTGCCGGTCCCCTCGGGCGGGGCCTCCAGCTGGAGGTTGCCTTGTCGTGCTTCGGCGCGCTTCCGCAAGTTGTCCAGGCCGCTTCGACGATCAGAGGCACCGAGACCGCGCCCGTTGTCGGCGATGACGACGGCGAGCCTGTCGCCGCGAGCCGTGAGGCGGAGCTCGACCCTCGTCGCACCAGCGTGCTTGGCGACATTCGTGAGTGCTTCGCGGACAACCGCTCGCACGTCCTCGGTGAGGCCCTCTCCGTCAGCCGGAGCACTCAGCGTGTCCACGGGACCGTCGAACGTCACGTGGGGCTCCATCCCCAGCGCCGGCCGCACTTCGCCGACGACATCGAGCACGGCGGAGCGCAGCCCTTCGGAGTTGGGGCGGAGCTGGAATATCGACGTCCGGATCTGCTTGATCGCCTCGTCCAAGTTGTCGACGACCTTCTCCAAGGCCGCCGCGTGTGGACTATCCCCCAGGCTCGAAGCGGTGCCCTGGATGGTCATGCCGGACGCAAAGAGCTGCTGGATGACGTGGTCGTGCAGGTCCCTAGCGATGCGGGCCCGGTCTTCGAGCAACAGGACCTTCTGCTGATCCCTCCTGGCGTCGGCCAGCTCCATCGCCACAGAGGCGTGGTTGGCGAACGTTGTCGCCATGTCCAGGTCAGCAGCCGTGAACGGCCGTTTGGCTCGCGCGCGAGCGACGATCAGAGCCCCACGCACATGCTCCGAACCCAGGAGCGGCAGCACCATCACGGGGCCGACTTGGAACTCGCCGCCCAGGAGGATCGTCCGGTCCTCGAACTCCCGTGTGTCCTCCGCGTCGCGGACTCGAACGGCCTCGCCGGTGCGCATGACGAGCTCGCTCAGGGTGTCACCGATCGGGTATGTCGAGCCCATCACCCTCATTGCATCCACGCCTTCAGCGACAGCGACGGTCAGTTCATTGCCGCTCGCCGTCGGGAGCACCACGGCTACCAGGTGTGCGTCTGCAAGTTTGAGGACGTTCTTCGCGACCAGTCCCAGCGAGTCGTCAGCGCCAGAGAGCAGGCGCGTCGTCACGTCGGTCGATGTCTGCAGCCAGTCCTGTCTCAGCCTGCCCTCCTCGAAGAGACGTGCGTTCTCGATGGCGACACCCGCGGTCGCCGCAAGGGCGAGCACGAGCTCCTCGTCCTCGGCCGTGAAGTCGATGTCGTCCTCGCGCGTGAGGTAGAGATTGCCGAAGATCTCTTCCCTGACCCGGATGGGCACTCCGATGAACCCCTTCATGGGCGGGTGGTTGGCGGGGAAGCCGACCGAACGCTCGTGCTTCCCGAGGTCCGGGAGCCGGATCGGGTGAGGGTCCTCGATGAGCAGGCCGAGGAGACCCTTGCCCTCAGGAAGGTGGCCGATGGCTTCCACCCGCGCCTCGTCGATGCCGACGTGGATGAACTGCTCGAGGCCCGATCCCTCAGGAGCAACCACGCCCAAGGCGCCGTACTTGGCGTTGACCAGTTCGCAGGCCGCCTCGACGATGCTGCGCAGCACAGTGCTGAGCGCGAGGTCGCCGATGATGCTTCGGTTCGCCCGCAGCAGACCTCGCAGGCGGTTCTGCGCCGCCATCACGTCCTGGGCGCGGTCGATCAGCTGCTTGAGCAGTTGGTCCAGCTCGAGGCGCGGCCCGTCGAACGGCTGCCCACGACCAAGCGTCCCTTCCTCCACACCTCGACGATAGTCGGGTTGCGGTCAGACGTCCCGTCGTTGGGCCAGGCCCCCCTGCTCAGCGGACGATGACGACCGGGCAGTGTGCACGGTGCAGGACGTCGTGACTGACAGAGCCGAGCAGCAGCCCAGAGAAGAACCCGCGGCCGTGTGAGCCGACCACCACGAGGGAAGCATTCGCCGAGGCATCGACCAGCGCCTGGCCAGGAGGCACGGGGATCGCGGTCTGGATCAGGACCACGTCGGGATGTGCCGCGCGCGCGCCCGCGACGCTCTCCGCGAGGAGGAGCTCCTTGTCGTCGAGCTTCTCGCCGACCGAGGTAGGCATTTCTCCCTTGCGGTCGATGGGCATGCGGCCCATCTTCCAGCCATAGACCGCCTCGACGACCTCGCCGGTTCCCTCAGCGCGGGCCAATGCGAACTCGAGTGCCGCGCCGCTCGCCGGCGAGCCGTCGATCCCGACCACGATGCGTCCCGAGTCGGTCTTCTTCGCGGGCCGCACGACGACCACGGGGCATGGCGCATGTGCCGCGAGGTGCTGAGTGACGGAACCCACGAACACCTCGCCCAGTCGACCGTGGCCCTTGCTGCCGGCGACGAGGATCGAAGCCTTCTCAGCAAGGTGGACGAGCGTCGGTACGACGTGGCCGGGGTGCCGCTCAGTCGTCGCTGCCTCAACGCCCTCTTCCTTCATGATCAGCTCGGCGCGCATCGAGTCGTCGTGATCTCCGGACCACTCATGAACCCACGGAGACGTCGAAACGTCATCGATGATCACAGCCCGGAGGGGAGCGCCCTGACGGACGGCTTCCTCCGAGGCCCACTTCAGGGCGTCATCCGCGTCCGAGGACCCGTCGTACGCCACCAAGATTTCCTTTTGGCTCTTCATACTCCAAAGATCCGCGCAGTCTCCTTGTGACTGCAGTGCCGTTGGTCCCCTGCGGACGATCCTTTCGGCACGGCACATACCCGCCTCATGGCACTGCCGCGCGGATGGTCAGTCGTCGAGTGTTGGAGATGTCAAAGAATCACTCGATCGACTAGGAGTTCCCCATGACCAGGCGCCTTCAAAGCCTCGGAATCGTACTTGCGTTGATTGGTGTTGCGTTCCTCGTGGCTTCTGGGGTCGCTTACGCCAAGGTCCAGGACGGCTACGACTCCCTGCACGCATTCAGCTCGGCACAGAACGTCGAGCTGACCTACAACGAGGATGGTGACCTCGTCGACCGTGGCGAGACCGCGGAAGCGGACGCCATCATGGCCCTCCTCACCGAGGACTGGAAGTACCCGGTCGTCGAGTCAGAGCTGGACTCAAGTGACCCTCTGGTCAACACCGCGTCCGAGTACATGTACCAGATGGCAACCATCGCGTACCACACGCTGCACGGGACCCAGACTGTCGTGCTCGACGAGGACCAGACCTACAACGGTGAGGTCTTCAAGGCCGGCACCTACGAGTTCGATGTCAACGGCAAGTACTGGACCGACTTCGACCGCGAGCACCCGATCGAGGGCATCGCTCGCGAGCAGGCTTGGTCGGGCACCGCGCATGGCCTGATCGGTGAGCTCGGCGTCGGCACGGTTACTGCCTCCGCTCTCCAGATGGGCATGGCCATCACCGGGATCCTGGCAGGTCTCGGCTTGACGATCCTGCTGGCTGGGCTGGGCCTCGTGTGGGCGTCCCGGGCCAAGGTGCAGCAGGCCGTGAACACGATCCGGACCACGGAGAAGGAGCCGGTTCTGACCAGTCACTGACCGCAGAAAGCGAACAGAGGCCCCCTCGCTGTTTTCCAGCCAGGGGGCCTCTGTCCTGCACCGCATGGCACTGTGGCGGTCCCAGATGCGCCATGGACCGCCGGCCGGCGAGGTGGGACAGTGAGTGTGGACCGGATGCCACATCCGATTCTGCTGCGGAGGGCCCCTGGACCCCGGATGTCTTCGCTCCCCCTATCAGGCAGCGCAGGGCGCTATGTCCCCCAAGAGCCAGTCCACCATCCTCCATCCCCTCCAGAACGTTCTCTCTCTTGAGGGCGAAGTCGACCTTGCCCAGCAGCGTCCGATGAGGGCCGACATTGAGTCGCTGCTACGTCGACACCCGCAGCTCATCATCGACCTCACGGCCGTGACCTTCATCGACTGCACCGTGCTTGGCACGCTCCTCTGGGGCCGAACTCGCGCCCAGGCCTTCGGCGGAAACGTGGCCCTGGTGGGGCCGTGCGCGGCCCTGTCGCGAATCCTTGAGCTGACCTGCCTCGCGGAGGAGCTCCAGCTCTACCCCGATCACGCAACCGCCGAGGACTCGCTGAGAGCCACCGGCCAAGTCGCATGACCGTCACCGCGGACACAAGCATTGCTCTAGGCCCGGCACTTCCGCCGCCTGGGCCGAGCCTCGGCGCGGTCGTCGTTCGCACCCTGAAGAGCCTGGCGGTCGCGGTGTTCGCTCCGGCAGCCCTCCTCGCCGCGACGCTGGTGGTCTTCAACCTCGAGGTTGCGGCGACGATCTTCCTGGGGTCCCTGTTGACCGCGCGACCGATCGTCGCGCGACTCGCCCCGGACTTCTACCCGGTCACTGCTTCGCTCGCTGCGCGACCGGGAATCCAGGGACTCTTCCGGCGGCTCACTCTGCTGTGGGGCTTGGTCATTGTCGTCAAAGGCAGCCTGACGCTGTGGCTTCTGCTGTCCTTGTCGACGCTCAACTTCGTCTTGATCAAGGGAAGCGCGATCATCGCCCTGACCTTGGTCGCGACCGCAGCCACGATTGCACTCTCGGCCAGGCAGGTCGCCCTTGTTCGGACGAACTAGAATTCGTACGTGAACGAGGTCCGCGTCATCGCCTACTTCGCGGACGACCCCACCCGGACCTACCAGTTGGTCCAGTGGCTCGACGTCCTCGAGATCCTCCACGGGAACCATCCCGTGGGGATCGTCGTGCGTGACACCGAGTCCGCGGTCCTGCTCCGGAGCAGGACGACCGTGCCGGTCTTCGCGGCTCCGACATTTCCCGAGCTGACCGCCCTCTACGCCGAGCTCAAGGCGAAGGTGGTGCTCTACTGCAACAACTCGATGCTCAACTTTCAGTCCCTCATCGACGGTCGCCTGCTGCACGTGCACATCAATCACGGCGAGAGCGACAAGCAGAGCATGGCGAGCAACAACGCGAAGGCCTACGACCGGGTCTTCGTTGCCGGCGAGGCCGCCGTGCAGCGTCACGCCGCCGGCCTGCTTGAGTTCGACACAACCCGCCTGGTGCGCATCGGCAGACCACAGCTGGACCTCCGCCGTGCCCCGCTGCTGGTTGCCAGCGCGCGCCGGACCGTCCTCTACGCACCGACGTGGGAGGGGGACGCCGAGTACAACGACTACACGTCGGTGGACACGATGGGGGCAAAGATCGTCCGCTCGATCCTGTCCGTGCCCGACGTGCGACTGATCTACATGCCGCACCCCAAGGTAACGACCAGCTTCACGCCCGCTGTGCGCGAGGGACATCGAGAGATCCTGGCTCAGATCGCCGCGGCCGCCGGGCGCGAACCCGACGCCGGCCACACGGAAATCTTGGATGGCGACATCCTGGCTGTCATGCCCGACTGCGACGCCATGGTCACCGACGTTTCCTCGGTGGGACTCGACTGGCTCTACCTCCGCACCGAGCA
>DATILB010000084.1:0-3096 GCA_035477015.1 Nocardioidaceae bacterium
CCCCGGCACCCCGCTTTTCACGCACCGACGCGACGCTCAGCTCGGGCCCGAGCACCCCGGGCAGCAACACCCGCGAGGCGCTCGAGGCCTGGGGCATCGAAAATGTCGACAAGTTGATTGAGTCCGGCGCCGCCGAGCAGGCCTAGTTCTTTCGGGAGAGCCAGCGGGAAACTCCGCGAACGACGCTGACGACGAGCCAGACGATGAACATGATCTGGCCGATGCGGATCAGCACGACCAGGAGCACGCCGCCACCCATGGCCACGTCTGACGGCAGGAAGGCCATCGCCAGCAGGCAGGCGGCAGCGACACCGAAGAACGCAGGAGCGACGAGCCGGACACCACGCCAGGTGCGAGGCAGCGCCGCCAGGTGACGGCGGGTGGCCGGCGGGACGTGCCTGAGGGTCAGCCAGCCGACGCCGACGACCACTCCGGCGAAAAGGACCCCTGCCACGGCTCGTGGCCAGTACGCCGGCAGCGCGCCTTGTCTCCCGGCCACCAGCAGCCCACCCACGACGACCCCGCTAAGCGAAGTGACGATGTAGAGGCGGATCAGGAGCCGGTTCATCAGGTCCGAGAGGTTCTCGTGCCCGAACTCGCTGTCCGGGTCGAGCCGCATCGCGCCCATGGCGGTGCGGGCAGCCCGGCCCAGCCGGCCGCGCCCCATCTCCCGGGAGGCTTTGTAGTGCAGCGCCTCGGGATACAGCGGGTCGAGCTGGAGCGCCTGCCGGAGGGCGGCGTCCGCCTCTTCGTGGTACCGCCGGGCCTCGGCGGCGATGCTGAGCTGCAGGTGTGCTTGCGCCTCCAGCGGCGCGAGATGCACCGCCCACCGGGCCTCCTCGTGTGCCGGCCAGATCCGCTGGGCGGCGAGGAAGGCTCGCGAGAGCGTGTGCCGGGTCTGCCAGGTGTCCGGCTCGAGCCGGACCGCTTCCTGCGCGTGGGCGATCGCGCGGGCGTGGTCCTCCCGGCGCATCGCCGCGATGGCTGCCAGCCGGTGGCCCCACTCGCGGTCGGGAGCGGCCCTGATCGCCGCCTGGGAGGCGAAGCCAGCGCTGGCCGCGTCGTCGCGAGCGAGGTGCGCCCTCGCAAGCTGGCACAGGGCGAACCAGTCGTCGGGTTGGGCAGCGAGGTGCTGGGACAGGAGCTCGACAGCCTGGTCGGCTCTGCCAAGGTCGACGAGATGTGCCGCCCGGTCCGGCGCGTCCCCCGTGGTCACGTCAGCGCCTCCTGTGCCGCTTCAGGTAGTCGAGGATCCCGTCGTACTCGCCGTCGGCGTTGGCGAAGGTCGCGACGTTGCGCGCGCTCTCGAACCAGGCGCCCGTGGATGGCTTGATCTCCGGGAGGGAGGACTCGAAGTCGCGCATCTCGATCGTCCGGGCGGTGCCGGTGCGGACGGAGTCCATGAGCGCCTTCTCGGCGGCTGTCTCGCACAGGTGGGCGAGGTCGGCGCCCGAGAACCCGGCCGTCCTCGCCGCGATCCAGCCTAGGTCGATCGACGAGATCGGGCGGCCCTGCAGGTGCGTTTTGACGATGGCCGACCGGGCGGGCTCGTCCGGAGGAAGCACGAGGACCATGCGGTCCAAGCGTCCGGGGCGGCGGAGCGCCGCGTCGATGTCCCATGGCTGGTTGGTGGCCGCCAGCACGAACACGCCCTCGTTCTCCGAGCCGACGCCGTCCAGCTCCTGAAGCAGCTGGTTCACGGTCGTGCGACCGGCGGAGGTCTTGAGCTGGGAGCGCTTCTGTCCGAGGGCATCGAGCTCGTCGAGGAAGACGACGCAGGGCGCGCTGCGGCGGGCCAGCTGGAAGATCTCGTGCAGGTTGCGCTCGCTGGTGCCGAGCCACATGTCGAGTACGTCGACGATGGAGACGCTGATGAACCCGGCACCCATCTCGCCGGCCACGGCGCGCGCCAGGAACGTCTTGCCGCACCCGGGTGGGCCGTAAAGCAGCAGGCCGCCCCGCAGCGACTTGGCGTACATCGCGCGCAGCTCGGGGTTGCGCAGCGGTGTCAGAAACGCCGCGTCGAGGCGTGCTTTCACCTCCTCCATCCCGCCGACATCCGCGAAGCTCACCGAGCTGCGCTCCACGTCGTACGCCGACGCGTCGGGCTCCGGACCCCCGTCGACGTACATCGGCGGGACGGCACCCTCGAGCTCGGACTCGGCCTGGGACCAGTCGAACTCGGTGCGCGGCACGGCGGCCTGGGCGTCCCCGCCGGGATCCCCCGCCGCGCGGTTCATGATTGCCAGGGCTTCCGTCGACCCAGGGTCGATGGCCAGAACCGCCGCTGCCTCGCGCACCGCATCCGCAAAGCGCTCATGGGCCAGCAGCTGCTCGGCGAGGTGCAGCCGCAGCGGTACGTCGTCCGGTGCGGCTTCGAGGGCACGGCGCAGGCTGGCGATCAGCGGCGGCTCGGTCACCCCGGCATCATCCCCCAGCGAGTCTCACCTCGCAGGGCGTTCCGCCGAAGCCCCGGCTAGTTCGCGCGCTTGGCCGCGTGGCCCCGGCGAACGTCGGTCATCGCCTGGCTGAACGCCTCGACCAGCGCGGCGACCGACGCGGGCTGGAACGACTCCAGCATCTTCACCATGTGCTCGGCGGGGATGTCGCCGTGGCGGTACTTCGGCCAGAGCATCGTCCGGAACACGTCCGTGAGCTCCTCGGCAATCGCGCGGCCATGCCGGGTGTAGATGTCGTTACAGGCGCTGAGCACGTCCATGGGGACCTCGGTGTCGAAGAGCGTCACGCCGCTGTTGAGCCGACTCATGACGACCTCGTAATGGCCCTCCCCCTGCTCGTGGACGACCTGCATGGCGACGAGCTTGCTGACCTCGTCGTCAGACAGGCGCCTGCCGGCCAGCCGGTCGAGCTCACGACGGGAGGCCAACCGAGGCTTCTCCACCAGCCAGGGCTGCAGGGTGACCCGATGGACGGCGATCTCCTCAGGAGTGGACTCCTCGGGGATGCGCGCGACGTACTTCTCGATGGCGGCGAGCGTGAACCCGTGGGCCTGGAGCTCCTTCACCAGCTCCAGGCGGGCGAGGTGGTCGGGCGAGTAGTACCCGGAGCGGCCGCGCTTGATCGGAGGCGGCAGCA
>DATILB010000085.1:0-12097 GCA_035477015.1 Nocardioidaceae bacterium
GCTCGGGAATCGGCCCGCCGAGCCCGCGAGACGCTGTCGACCGAGATGTGGGGAGCAATCAACACCACGTGGCGGGCGATCCCCAGCGGGCGGGTCAAGGGCATGCGGTCCGACGTCGCCCTCTCCTGGGTCCGTGAGCGCGCTGCGGTCATCGCCGGCATCGCCGACTCGACCATGTCGCGGGACGACGGCTGGCACTTCCTGGTGCTGGGTCGCAGCATCGAGCGCGCCGACATGACGGCCAGGCTGCTCACCACGACCGCTCTGGCCGGTGGGCCGGCAGCCGGCTGGCAGAGCGCACTTCGGGCCTGCGGAGCTCATGAGGCGTTCCTGCGCACGTACCGCGGCATCGAGGCAGACCAGGAGGCGGCTGAGTTCCTGTTGCTCGACCGGCTGTTCCCGCGGTCGATCGTGTCGGCCCTGACCACGGCCGAGCAGTGCCTCGAGGAGCTCGAGTCCTCGGGCCAGCGAGTTGGCTTCGGTGACGAGGCTCAGCGCCTCCTCGGCCGGGCTCGGGCCGAGCTCGAGTACCGCGCGCTCGCCGACATCCTGCCCCGGCTGCCTCAGGAGATGGAGCGACTGCAACGCACGTGCACCGAGGCGGCCGAGGCGGTGGCCGCCCGTTACTTCGAGACGGCTGAGGCGATCAGCTGGGCAGGGGGCATGAGATGAGCATGCAGCTGAAGGTGAGTCACACGACGGGCTACAAGTACGAAGGGACGGTCGTGACGTCGTTCAACGAGGCACGGATGACGCCGATCACTGCTCCGGGACAGCTGGTGCTGAGCACCCGTCTCGACGTGAACCCGTCACCGTTCGTCTACAAGTACCGCGACTACTGGGGTGCCATGGTCAGCGCGTTCGAGGTCACGGATGTGCACCACGAGCTCCTGGTCACGTCCACCTCGGTCGTGCATGTGGACCGACACGCCGCGCAGCCTCGGTGGCTGTCGTGGGACGACCTTCGGGACCCCAAGGTCGTCGACCGGATGTGCGAGTACCTTTCGATCTCGCGGCGCGTGGCTCCCGGCGAGGAGCTGGCTGCTCGGCTTGGATCGCTCAGAGCCGCGTCCAAGGGCCCGACCGACTTCGCACGCTCGGTCTGCGCCCTGGTGCACGACGAGGTCGAGTACGTCTTCGGCTCCACCCACGTACACAGCCACGCCGATGACGCGTGGGATGCCCGTGCCGGGGTCTGTCAGGACCTGGCACACCTGTGCATCGGAGCCTTGCGGACTGCTGGAGTTCCGGCACGCTACGTCTCGGGGTACCTCCACCCTTCCGCCGAGGCTGTCGTCGGCGAGACGGTGGTCGGCGAGTCGCACGCCTGGATCGAGTGGTGGGACGGCGCTTGGGTGCCCTTCGACCCGACCAATATGCTCACCCCGGACAACCGCTACATCGTGGTCGCGGCCGGGAGGGACTACGCGGACGTCGCGCCGCTGGTCGGCATCTTCTCGGGCGGGGACACCTCGTCGATGTTCGTCGAGGTGTCGGTCACCCGCGTCGAGTAGCCGTCAAGCCGCACAACGGAGTACGGCAGGACCAGCTGCACGATCGGGCCGATCGACAGGGCGTAGACGACCGTCCCGAGGCCGACGACGCCGCCCAAGGCGAATCCCACGACCAGCACGGTGAGCTCGAGGCTGGTGCGGACCAACCTCACGGACAGTCCGGTACGTCGTACCAGTCCGGTCATCAGGCCGTCACGCGGACCGGGGCCGAGCTGCGCGCCGATGTAGAGCGCACCAGCCACACCGTTGAGGGCGACACCGCCGATCAGGAGCGCCAGTCTCGGGACGAGCGCGGACGGTTCGGGGAGGACGGCCAGAGTCGCGTCGGTCGCGAGCCCGATCACGATGGCGTTGGCGATCGTGCCGAGGCCCGGCATCTGCCGCAGCGGGATCCAGAGCAGCAGCACCAGCACGCCGACGACGATCACGACCATCCCGAAGGACAGCGGAAGCTTCTCGGCCAGGCCGTAGTGGAAGACGTCCCACGGGTCGAGCCCGAGCGTCGACCGGATCATCATCGCCATCGTCACGCCGTACAGGACGAGCCCGACCATCAGCTGGGTGAGCCGGCGGGGCATGCGTCCGGCGCGCAGCTGCTCCAGCGGTGTGAGTACGGCGAGGTGGTCCATGCTCACCATGGTGAGCCAAAGTGGCCTCGTGAAAAATAGCCAATTGTGCGACAGTGGTCTGCATGGACCGCCGCATCTCCGCGACCCGCACGGCCGAGCTCCTCGGCTCCGCTGCCGACCGCAGCCCCGCCTACCTCGGGATCTCCGACGGGCTGCGGCTGCTCATCACGGACGGCCGCGTGGCCCCCGGGACCCGGCTGCCCAGCGAACGCGAGCTCACCGGGGCGCTCGGAGTCAGCCGGACGACGGTCACCCGCGCGTACGCCGACCTGCGCGACCGCGGCTATCTCGCGTCGCGCCAGGGCTCCGGCTCGGTGACCCAGCTGCCCACAGTGGCCGGGAGCGGCGTCGACAACCTGCTCTCCCCCGGTCGATCAGCAGAGGGCGCGCTCGACCTGACCTGTGCCGCACCGGTGGCGCCCACGGGTATCGCGCAGGCCTATGAGCACGCGGTCGCCGATCTGCCGGCGTACCTCACGGGGACCGGCTACTTCCCTTCCGGAGTCCCGGTGCTCCGCGAGTCAATCGCACGCTGGTACGACGAGCGCGGCCTCCCGACCAAGCCCGAACAGGTGCTGGTGACGTCTGGCGGACTGGCGGCCATCGCGCTGGTGGCCAGGGCTCTCGTGCGCACGGGTGAGCGCGTGCTGGTGGAGAACCCGACGTACCCGAACGCCATCGCGGCGTTCCGGCGTTCAGGAGCCCGAGTACTGACCTCGGCGGACTGGGATGCCCCAGCAGCCGCGGCGTACCTCATCCCTGACTTCCAGAACCCCACCGGCGCACTCCTGACCAACGACGAGCGCACGCGCCTGGCCGCAACCCTGCGCAGGAACCGCACCGTGCCGGTCGTGGACGAGACCTTGGTCGAGCTGGCGATCGACGACGTCGAGATGCCGGCTCCGTTCGCTTCCTTCGCACGGGACACGATCACCATCGGGAGCTCGAGCAAAGCGTTCTGGGGAGGGCTGCGCGTCGGCTGGGTACGTGCCCCCGAGCAGCGGATGGGCGACCTCGTCTCCGCGCGGCTCAGCCTCGACCTCGGCGCCCCGCTCCTCGAACAGCTCGCAGTGAACTACCTGCTGGCCGAACGCGGCTCGGTCCTCACGGCCCGGCGCGCCCAGCTTCGCGAGTCTCGAGGGGCTCTGGTCGACGCGTTGCGCACACACCTTCCCGACTGGCGTTTCGACGTACCAGTCGGCGGCCAGGCGCTCTGGTGCGAGCTGCCGCTGCCACTCTCCTCTGCCCTGACGGCCGCCGCCGAGGAGCGCGGCGTGCTTCTCGCGGCGGGGCCGAGCTTCGCCGCCGAGGGCGGGATGGAGCGCTTCATCCGCGTGCCGTACACCGCGGCCCCCGACGTGCTCGAGGACGCGGCCACGCGCCTTGCCGACGCGTGGCAGATGGCTCAGCGTCGGCGCGCCCGGAAGCGTCCCGGACGCTCTGCCCTCGTCGCCTAGCCGGCTCGGCCAAGGGACTAGTCGGTGAGGTCGACCGCGCGTACCGAGACTGCGTCAATCGACGTACGGATCTCCTCGAGGACCCCGGCCGGGATCGCCGAGTCGACCGACAGTGCCACCAGAGCGTGGCCACCCTTGGTGTCGCGCGCGACCTGCATCCCGGCGATGTTGACCTGGGCGCTGCCGAGGATCTGACCCACGGTGCCGACCATGCCCGGCCGGTCCTCGTAGCGGAAGAACGCGAGGTGCTCGGTGGGCTCGATGTCCACGTCGTAGCCGTCGATCTCGACGAGCCTCTCGCGCTGGTTGATCCCGATGAGAGTGCCGGAGACCGACACCTGCCCGCCGTCAGCGAGCGTGCCGCGCAGCGTGATCAGGTTGCGGTGGTCGGGGCTCTCGCCCTCCGTGACCAGGCGTACGGCGACACCGCGCTCGGCGGCAAGCAGCGGCGCGTTCACGTAGGACACCGACTCCTCGACGATGTCGGTGAAGACACCCTTCAGAGCGGCGAGCTCGAGGACCTTGACGTCGTACTGGGTGATCTCGCCGCGGACCTCGACGTCGAGCTGCTGCGCGACCTCGCCGGCCAGGGCGGTGAAGATCCGGCCGAGCTTCTCCGTCAGCGGGATGCCGGGGCGGACGTCCTCGGCAATGACGCCACCCTGGACGTTCACAGCGTCCGGCACGAGCTCTCCGGACAGCGCGAGGCGCACCGACTTCGCGACAGCGATGCCGGCCTTCTCCTGGGCCTCGTCGGTGGACGCACCGAGGTGGGGCGTCGCGACGACGTTCTCGAACTCGAAGAGGGGGCTGTCGGTGCAGGGCTCGGTCGCGAAGACGTCGAGACCGGCTGCGGCGACGCGGCCCTCCTTGATGGCGCTGTAGAGCGCCTGCTCGTCGACGATGCCGCCCCGGGCTGCGTTCACCAGGACGAGCGACGGCTTGACCTTGGCCAGCTGGTCCTCGCCGATCAGCCCCACGGTCTCGGGCGTCTTGGGCAGGTGGACCGACATGAAGTCGGCCTGCTCGAGCAGCTCGTCGAGCCCGACGAGCCGGACGCCCATCTGGGCGGCACGGCCGGCCTGGACGTAGGGGTCGTAGGCGATGACGTTCATGCCGAACGCCGACAGGCGCTGGGCGACGAGCACGCCGATGCGGCCGAGGCCGACGATGCCGACGGTCTTCTCGTAGAGCTCGATGCCGGTGTACTTGCTCCGCTTCCACTCGCCGTTCTTCAGGGCGGCGTTGGCGGGCGCGACGTGGCGGGCCGCGGCCAACATCAGCGCGACAGCCAGCTCGGCGGCGGAGGTGATGTTGGAGGTCGGCGCGTTCACGACCATGACCCCGCTCTGGGTCGCGGCCTTGACGTCGACGTTGTCGAGACCGACACCGGCGCGGGCGACGACCTTGAGCTTCTTCGCGACGGCGAGCGCCTCGACATCGACCTTCGTGGCGGAACGGACCAGGATCGCGTCGACGTCGACGATCGCGGGCAGCAGCTCGGCGCGATCGGCACCGTTGCAGTGCCGGATCTCGAAGTCCGGCCCGAGCGCCTCGACAGTGGCGGGGCTCAGCTCTTCAGCGATGAGTACGACGGGCTTGGTCACGTGGGTTCCTCAGACTGGGTTTGCCGGCTGGCCTGGGCCTCAGCTGCGCTCCCTGAGTGAGGAGTGGCGAGGCCGTGCACGACGCTGTGCCCGAGCGCCCACTGTACCTGATCGGCCTTGCCGATTCGGACGGGTTTCCACCCTCCGAATCGGCATCGGGCGGGCCGGCCGTCAGGTCACCACGAGGGTCTTGCCGTGCGCATCGAACGCGCCCTGAAGCCGGACCACCTCGGCAGCCTGACTGAGCGGGTAGCGCGAGATGCTCGGCGAGGTCGCCCACGACGACCCGGCGTCCACCCTCGGGTGGTGCGACGACCAGACGGAGTTCGAGTTCGTCCTGGACATCCTGCTCGAGGGACCGGAGCGCCGCCGAGCCGCCGAGCCGCCGAGTGACGAAAAGCAGCGATGCCCCACGGAAATCCGTGAGGCATCGCAGGTAGATCAGATCAGATCTGGTGCGCTCCGCGCTGGCGACCGGTGGCCGCGAGAGCAGCTGCCGCGACGAGCAGGATCAGGCCGAGTGCCACGCCCATGAGGCGAAGCCCTTCGCTACCCGCGGCGCCCTGGGCACCCGCGTCGACCGCCGTCGGCAGCGCCGTCGGAGACTCGGTCTCCTCGCCCTTGACCGTCACGGACTCAGAGGGGGTCTCGACCGGGCTCTCGGTCTCGGTCGGAAGAACCGTGACCGTCTCGGTCGGGGTCTCCGTGGCCGTCTCGGTCTCGGTCGGCGTGATCGTCTCCGTCGGAGTGATCGTCTCGGTCGGCGTCGACGTCACCGTCTCGGTCGGGGTCTCCGTCACCGTCTCGGTGGGAGTCTCGGTGGGAGTCTCGGTCAGCGTCTCCGTGGGGGTCTCCGTCACGACGGGAGCGTAGGAGACGGAGTAGTGGCTGACAGCCTTGCCACCGGGGTAGTCGAACGTCAGCTCGGCGACCGGCGGGTCGACGTCGAAGTACTGCGGGCCGCCCTCGCTGTTCTCGCTGCCGGCCTTCACGCAGTAGCCGTCGATGAGGAAGCCCTCAGGAGCGGTCACCGTGACGGTGAGCGGGTCACCGGAGGTGTTGATCTTCCCGGAGTCCAGGTCGGTGCAGACCTGGCCGTCGGGCTGGTCAGCTCCTGCCGCGCCGGCGGTGCCGGTCACGAGAGCGGCGGCCGTCAGAACGGCACCGGCGAGCCCCAGCGCTGCAGCGCCCGCGGTGCGGACACGGTCAGCGCGGTGGACGGGTCGGTAAGTGCGCACGAGATGTTCCCCTCTTGATGCGTATGGAGGCCACGCCCCGCGCGCGACCAGCTGCCCGCGTCGACGGGTCCCCCGACCACGACGCCCCCATGGCAACGACTGTGACCCTAGCGGTCAAATGTTTCGTGCTGAAATCGGCGCACGCGAGTGCCCGAAATGAACCACGTGATCTGGCTCACCTGTCCGTTTTGCCCGGTAGTACAAGGCAAGCGGCGTCCCACGGCGGGTGCCGTGGGACGCCGTGAAAGTGCTGGATCAGCGGGTCGCGGTGCCCTCGGTGTAGTCGTCGTCCTGCGACTTCACCCAGCTCATCAGCTTGCGCAGCTCGCGGCCGGTGGCCTCGATCGGGTGCTGCTCGCCCTTGGCGCGCAGCTCCTTGAACTCCGGAGCGCCGGCGTCCTGGTCGTCGATGAAGCGCTGGGCGAACTTGCCGTTCTGGATGTCGGCCAGCACGGCCTGCATGTTCGCCTTCACGCTCGGGTCGATGACGCGCGGGCCGGAGACGTAGTCGCCGTACTCGGCGGTGTCGGAGACCGACCAGCGCTGCTTGGCGATCCCGCCTTCGTACATCAGGTCGACGATCAGCTTCAGCTCGTGCAGGCACTCGAAGTACGCGACCTCGGGCTGGTAGCCGGCCTCGATCAGGGTCTCGAAGCCGTACTGGACGAGCTGCGAGGCGCCGCCGCAGAGCACAGCCTGCTCACCGAACAGGTCGGTCTCGCACTCCTCGGTGAACGTGGTCTTGATACCGCCGGCACGCAGGCCGCCGATCGCCTTCGCGTAGGACAGCGCGAGGTCCCAGGCCTTGCCGGTCGCGTCCTTCTCCACCGCGACGAGCACGGGCACGCCGCGACCCTCGGTGAACTCACGACGGACCAGGTGGCCAGGGCCCTTCGGCGCGACCATGCAGACGTCGACGCCCTCGGGCGGAGTGATGTAGCCAAAGCGGATGTTGAAGCCGTGGCCGAAGAAGAGCGCGTCGCCCTCCTGCAGGTTCGGGGCGACCGACTCGGCGTACAGCTTCCGCTGGATGTGGTCGGGCGCCAGGATCATGATCAGGTCGGCCTCGGCGGCAGCCTCGGCGGGCGTGAGCACGCGCAGGCCCTCGGCCTCGGCCTTCGCGCGGCTCTTCGAGCCCTCGGGCAGGCCAACGCGCACGTCGACACCCGAGTCGCGCAAAGACAGCGAGTGGGCGTGGCCCTGGCTGCCGTAGCCGAGGACCGCGACCGTGCGGCCCTGGATCACCGACAGGTCGGCAGTGTCGTCGTAGAACATCTCAGCCACGGGGGCTTCTCCTTTTTCCTGTTTTTCGGGTACGTCGGTCAGCTGGCGGCGGGTGCCGGGACCGGGACGGGCTTGAGGGTGCGGTCGGAGATCGAGCGTGAGCCACGCCCGATCGCGACCATGCCGGACTGGACGAGCTCGCGGATGCCGAACGGCTCCATGACGCGCAGGAACGCCTCGAGCTTCTCGGCGCTCCCGGTGACCTCGATCGTGACCGCGTCGGGGGCGACGTCGACGACCTTCGCGCGGAAGAGCGACACCGTCTCGAGCACCTGGCCGCGGGACTCGGCGTCGGCCTTCACCTTGACCAGGAGCAGCTCGCGCGTCACAGACTGCGGGCCGTCGAGCTCGACGATCTTGAGGACCTCGACGAGCTTGTTGAGCTGCTTGGTGACCTGCTCGAGGGGCGACTCCTCGACGTTGACCACGATCGTCATCCGCGACACATCGGGGTTCTCGGTCGGGCCGACCGCGAGGCTGTCGATGTTGAAGCTGCGTCGGCTGAACAGGCCCGCGATACGGGCGAGCACGCCGGGCTTGTTCTCGACCAATACGGAGAGAGTATGGCGGGTCACAGCTCGTCCTCCTCGAAGGCCGGAGCCAGGTCGCGGGCGTACTTGATGTCGTTGTTGCTGGTGCCGGCGGCGACCATCGGCCAGACCATGGCGTCGCGGTGCACGCGGAAGTCGATGACGACCGGGACGTCGTTGATCTCCATCGCCTTCTCGATCGTGGCATCGACGTCGGCCGGCGAGTCGCAGGCGAGTCCCACGCACCCGTAGGCGTCGGCGAGCTTCACGAAGTCGGGGATGCGCTTGGAGTCGAGGTCGGTGTTGGAGTAGCGGGAGTTGTAGAACAGCGTCTGCCACTGGCGGACCATTCCCAGGGACTCGTTGTTGATGATGGCGACCTTGATCGGGATGCCCTCGATCGCGCAGGTGGCGAGCTCCTGGTTGGTCATCTGGAAGCACCCGTCGCCGTCGACCGCCCACACCGTGGTGTCCGGCATGCCGACCTTGGCACCCATCGCCGCGGGAACCGCGAAGCCCATGGTGCCCAGGCCGCCGGAGTTGATCCAGGTCCGGGGGTTCTCGAAGCCGAGGTAGTGCGTGGCCCACATCTGGTGCTGGCCGACCCCGGCGCAGTAGATCGACTCGGGGCCGGAGATCTTGCCCAAGCGCTCGAGGACGTACTGGGGCGCAAGCGAGCCGTCCGCGGGGACGTCGTACCCGAGCGGGTAGTTGCCGCGCACGCCATAGATGAACTTCTGCCAGCCTTCGTAGTCACCCTGGTGACCCGCCTCGGCCTCGGCCTGGAGTGCCACGACCAGGTCGGCGATCACCTCGCGACAGTCGCCCACGATCGGGACGTCGGCGTGGCGGTTCTTGCCGATCTCGGCCGGGTCGATGTCGGCGTGGATCACCTTGGCGTGCGGGGCGAAGGAGCTCAGCTGGCCGGTCACCCGGTCGTCGAAGCGGGCACCGAGGCTGATGATGAGGTCGGACTTCTGGAGACCCGCCACCGCCGCCACCGTGCCGTGCATGCCCGGCATGCCGAGGTGCTGCGGGTGGCTGTCGGGGAAGGCGCCCCGAGCCATCAGGGTCGTCACCACCGGGATGCCCGTGGTCTCGGCCAGGACGCGCAGCTCCTTGGCTGCGCCGGCGCGGATCACGCCACCGCCGACGTACAGCACCGGCTTCTTGGCCTCGACGATGAGCCGGGCGGCCTCGCGCACCTGCTTGGCGTGCGGGCGGGTCACCGGTCGGTAGCCGGGCAGGTTGAGCTCGGTCGGCCAGGTGAACGTCGTCATGGCCTGCAGGGCGTCCTTGGCGACATCGACGAGCACCGGACCAGGACGGCCGGTGGATGCAATATAGAAGGCCTCTGCGACCGTGCGGGGGATCTCGGCGGGGTCGGTGACGAGGAAGTTGTGCTTGGTGATCGGCATCGTGATGCCGCGGATGTCGGCTTCCTGGAAGGCGTCGCTGCCGATCGCGCCGCTGGGCACCTGACCGGTCACCGCGACGATCGGGACAGAGTCCATCATCGCGTCGGCGATCGGCGTCACGAGGTTGGTCGCACCCGGGCCGGACGTGGCCATGCAGACGCCGACCTTGCCGGTGGCCGCCGCGTAGCCCTGGGCAGCGTGGCCCGCGCCCTGCTCGTGGCGGACCAGGATGTGCCGGATCTTGCTGTCGTAGAGCGGGTCGTACGCCGGGAGGATCGCCCCTCCGGGGATGCCGAAGATGTTCTCGGCACCGGCCGCCTCGAGTGCCTTGATCAGGCTCTGCGCGCCGGTGACCCTGTCGCCTTGTGGGCCCTGCTCGCTCATCTCAATCTTCCCTGTCCTGTGAGTCCTCGATCTCAACAAAAAACCCCTCGGCCCGTTCGGGCAAGCGAGGGGTGACGCGTACTGACAGCTGTCTGGTCAGTGGACGCGTCGCGTCGGTACTACGAGAATCTCCAACCGCATGGCCCAACGGTCGCCGTCGGCCCGATCCCTCGTCAAGCGAGTCTAGTTGGCGTCCCAATATTTGGTACGGCGGTCCCAGCATTCGACTTGGCGGTCCGGGGTCACTGGTAGCTGACGAACTCCACGAGTGGCCTGATCTCCCGGACTCGGCTCGGCGACATGAGGGCGATGTCCTCGTCGTAGAACAGCTTGAAGCCCATCCGCATGTGCCGTGGCCTCGTGTCCGCGACGGTGTGGAACGTGGCCAGCTTCTGTCCCGGCGTACCGAAGCCGTCGATGTGCAGCACCGTCGCGAGCCGCGGCCGGCGTACGACGTCGCTGATGTTCTCGATCATGCTCGTGCGGAACGAGTGCAACATGAAGATCTTCTGGGGTAGGTCGTTGCGACGACTCACCCCCACGAGCCACTCGCTGACGCGGTTGACCTCGCGTGCGCCGACCGACCCGATCACCTGGGCGGGGACCTCGCGCGGCCCCATCCGCCACTCGGGATCCAGGGCGAGCCCCACCCACGGATCGCGGAGTGCCCACTTCCACCGTTTGGCGACGGTGAGGAAGTCGCTGCGCCCGGTCTGAAGGTCGAGGACCAGCAGCGCCTTGTTGCGGTGCGCAGCCTTGATGTAGGTCTCGACCTTCTCCCGGGCGATGTCGTGGGAGTAGTCGCCGTCGTCGCCGGGGCCGGCGTCGGCGACCGTGACGATGAGCTCGTAGACGATCTGGACGGGACGATCCTCCGTCGCGAACGGAGCCGCCGCCCTCCTCAGACGCCTGGTGATGGCATCCGGGTCGTCCTCGCCGAGGACGCCGAGAGCGCCGGTGCCGGCCGTGCCGTAGTAGGCGACCAGGATGCGGCCTGGGTAGATCGGGCCTTTGCCGAACGGCAGCTCGGCCGGAACCTTGGCGCGCGAGGTCGCGGACGTCCCCGCGGCCAAGACCAGTGTGGGGCTGCGCGCGACGATTGGCTCGGCCTGGGCCGGCCCCGGCCGCGACGGCAGCGCAGCCAGTGCCATCGAGGTGAGCCCCAGCGCGGCGAACGCGGCGGCCTTGCTGACCCGGCCGCGCCTCGCCCCCTCCTCGATCATGCAACGAAGGTACGTCGTACTCGAGCTGTCCGTCAGAAGACCCGCTCAACCCTGGGCGCCAGCGGCAGGCCATGATCATGACCTTGACCTTCGAGAGGACAGAACATGAGTGGTCAGCTGACGGTCGAGCGCGACGGAGCCGTGATGACGGTGCTGCTCGACAACCCGCCGTACAACTTCCTGACGGCCGCGATGATGCACCAGCTGCACGTCATTCTCGATGGCCTCGACGACGAGCCCGAGGTGCGGGTCGTGGTGCTGACGAGCGCCGTACCGGACGTCTTCATCAGCCACTACGACGTCTCCGAGATCCTCGGGGGCGTCGAGTCGTTACCCGTCCAGCTCTCCCCTCGAGTCGCCGGTGCCGCGATCAGGGCCTTGGGAGCTGCATCCCACGTGCCCGGTGCGAAAGCAGGGCTCTCCGCAGCCGGCGGCCAGGGCGTCCTCGACCTGCGGGAGTACCACGCCGTCACCCACATCATGCGGTCATCGGACAAGATCTTCATCGCGGCGATCAACGGTCGCGCGATGGGAGGCGGCTGTGAGCTGGCCCTGGCCTGCGACATCAGGTTGATGGCCGACGGCCCCTACGAGATCGGTCAGCCCGAGATCTTGGTCGGGCTGATCCCCGGTGGCGGTGGCACCCAGATGCTGCCGAGGACCGTGGGTACGACGCGGGCGCTGGAGCTCTGTCTGGACGGCCGACCGCTGTCGCCCACAGAGGCCGCCGAGATCGGCCTCATCACCCGCGCCGTGCCGCCGAGCGAGCTGATGAGCGAGACCATGCGCCTGGCGGAACGCCTCGCACGACGA
>DATILB010000086.1:0-5994 GCA_035477015.1 Nocardioidaceae bacterium
GCTGTCTCCGGCACGCAGGCAGCCAGGCCGCGGGTCAGCAGCTGGCGGCTGTCGGCGCCGGCCTGATCGTCGGCACCAGCCAGGATGGCGAGCCGGCCCCGGACGGCCTCGGCCAGCGCGTAGTAGGCGACGCCTTCGCCGTACGACAGGCATCGGCCGCGGTGCCAGAGCACGTTGGCCTCGAAGCCGTCGACGTACTTCTCGAACTCCCAGCCCAGCCGGGTCTTGCCGACCCCTGCCTCCCCGTCGACGACGAGCAGGCCGGGGCGCAGGGTCTCCTGGACCCGGTGGAAGAACTCCTTGACCAGGCGAAGCTCCCCGTCGCGGCCGACCAGCTCGGCTTCAAGCCCGTCGTCGCGGCGGTCGCCTCGCGCACCTGCCACGACCGCGCGCACCCGCCAGAGCGGGACCGGCTCGGCCTTGCCCTTCATCGCGTGCGAGCCCGCGTCGTCGTACGCGATCGAAGAGGAGGAGAACGCCCGGGTGGTCTCGTCGACCCAGACCTCCCCGGGTGACGCCGTGGACTGGATCCGCGCCGCGGTGTTGACCGGGTCACCGGCCACCATGCCCTGACCGGTCGCACCAAGCGTCACGGCCACCTCAGCGGTGGTGATCCCGACCCGAAGTGCGAGTCCTTGCATCCCGATCCGGTCACCCAGCGCCGTCACCCGCTCGACCAGCTCGAGTCCGGCGCGGACCGCACGCTCGGCGTCGTCCTCCCGGGTGGCGGGAAGCCCCCAGACCGCCATCACCGCGTCGCCGATGAACTTCTCCAGCTCACCGCCGTAGCGGCTGATGACCGCACGGCACTCGTCGAAGTACTCCGTCAGAAGCTCGCGGACCTCCTCGGCGTCCCGGCTCTCGGACAGCGTCGTGAACCCGACCAGGTCGCCGAACAGGACACTGGTGATCTTCCTTGCCGAGCCCCTCGGCGTGGCCACTGGCGCGGGCAGAACAGGGGCCGCGCCTGCAGCCAGTGGAGAGGCGCAGTTCGGGCAGAAGCGTGCTTCCGGAGGCACCTCGCTCCCGCAGGAACCGCAGGTCGGGTCCCCCGCCAGGGGATTGGCGCAGGCGAAGCAGAAAACGGCGGTGTCGGCGTGGCCGGTCGCGCCGCAGGCTCCGCAAGTCCTCACCGGAACCTCCTAGGCCGCGAGCTTCAGCCGGTAGACGCGCTCGGCGTTCTCGCGGAACACCTTCCGCAGGACGTCCTCGCCGTGCGGGGCGAGGAGGTCGGTCAATGCGCCGACGATCTCCGGGTACGGCGCGAGCGCCTTGTCCATCGGGTAGTTCGAGCCGAACAGCAACCGGTCCGGACCGAAGACGGCCGTGGTGTGCTCGACGATCGGCGCGACAATCTCGGCGAGCGAGGCCCGGGTGTACGTCGCAGTCGGCAGGCCCAGCATCGGGAACGCCAGGCCGGAGTGCTTGGCGACGACGTTCGGCTGCTCGGCCAGACGGCTGATCCCGTCGCGCCAGGCATCGAGGATCGTGGCCCGCTCGGCTTCGGTCTTGCCCGTGTCGCCCATCCGCCCGCCCCAGCCCACCGGCGGTGCGTAGTGGTCGAGCACGATCGTCGTGTCGGGGTACTCCTTGGCGAGCACGGCTACGTCGTCGAGCTGGTTCGAGTACACGTACGCGTCGAAGGTCAGCCCGCGATCCGCCAGCGCTGCGAAGCCGCGTAGGAAGTCGGGTTCGCGAAACATGCCACCCTCGTCGGCGTACGCGTGGATGTGCTTGTCCGGGTGCCACGCGCCCATGCACCGAACGCCGCGGAAGCGCGGGCTCGCTTCAAGGTGCGCGTCGAGGACGTCTGCGAAGTGGGGGGTGCGCGGGTCGGCGTGCCCGACGATGGCGAGCAGTTCGGGGAGGCCGTCCTGGCCGAACGGGAGCGTCTCCAGCCAGCGCGTCTCCCCCACCGGACCCATCGGGCCTTTGCCCTGCCAGTCCGCCTGCACGTGGATCACGCCCTCTACCTTCAGTGGCGCCACGTCGGCGGCGTACGTCGGAGGCAGGTAGGGGTGGAGGACGTTCTCGCTCGTCCGCAGGAACTCGGTGATCTTCCGCGGCATGACCCGGGCGAAGAGGAAGTCGACGAACCACGGCGCCACCCGGTTGATCTTGGCCATCGATGAAGTCGGGTGCGGCGTGGTGAAGGGATCCCACTGGTGGATGTGGGAGTCGATGATGGCGGGAAGCACGCGGCCCAGGCTAGTCGAGCCAGCCTGGGCCGCACCCACGTTTGGGCTACAGGGCGTAGTGGCTGGCGCCGAACCAGTCGACGACCACGACCTCCTCGTCACCGACGACCCAGGCGTCGTGGCCGGAGGGCAGCGACGTGACCTGGCCGGGCGTGGCGTCGAACTCGTCGCCGTCCGCCGTACGGATCCGCATCGTCCCGGCGACGTGGTACTGGAAGTGAGGGGCCTCGCAGAGGTCGGTGCCGGCGATCGGCTTCACGTGCTCGGACCAGCGCCACCCCGGGGAGAGGACCAGTCGGCCGATCTCCATGCCACCGACCTTCAGCAGCTCGAGCCGGCCACTCTCGAAGGTACGGATCTCGTCCGCGTCGGCGAAGTCACGCTGCTCGATGGTCTGCTCGGTACTCATGTCCACTCCTGTGGGTTCTGGCCGCCCTTGCGGCGGTGATCCCAAAGTTAGGAAGGGCGCCTTGCGGTTTCCTTGCGGTTCGCCATGATGAGCGCGTGACGGAAGCCGGACGCGTGGAGCTGCGCCTGCTAGGTCGCTTCGCCGCGCTGCGGGATGGCGTGGAGATCCCCCAGGCAGCGTTCGCCGGCCGCAAGGTCCGCACGCTGGTGAAGGTGCTCGCCGCCCACCAGGGAAGCTTCGTCAGCAACGACGCTCTGGCCGAGGCGCTCTGGCCCAGCCGGCTGCCTTCGGATCCGGTGGCGAACCTCCAGGTCCTGGTCAACCGGGCCCGGCGCGCACTCGGCGACGCGTCGCTGATCATCACCGGGCAGGGTGGCTACACGCTCAGCGCTGGTTGCGTGGTGGACACGGAGCGCTTCCTCGCAGCGGTGGGCTCCATCACGCACACCCGGGAGACGCTGCGCGAGGCTCTCGCCCTATGGCAGGGGGACCCGCTGCCCGAGGAGGCGTACGACGACTGGGCGGTCGACTACCGCGCCAAGCTGTTCCGGACTCGCCAGCACGCACTCGAGCTCGCCGCCGAGCTGATGCTGGCGGAACGCAGCCCAGATCTTGCGGTGGAGTTCGCCAGCAGTGCGGTGGAGGCCGAGCCGCTGCGCGAGGTTGCCATCCTCCTGCTGATGAACGCCCTCGAGGCGGCGGGCGACGACGCCGCGGCGTTGATCGTGTACGACGACTTCCGGCGCGCGCTGGCCGACGAGCTCGGAGTGGACCCCTCTTCGGAGGCGGTCTCGCTCCATCGGCGACTGCTGCAACGACTCCCGGCCCCGGATGCGTCGCCCCGACGCCGACGTGGTCGCGAGTTCAGTGAGCTCGCGTTCGTGGGGCGGGACAAGGAGCTTGAGCTGCTGCGTGCGGCCCTCGACGAGGTGACCGGTCGCGGTGCGGTCGTGACCGTCAGTGGCGCTTCGGGTTCGGGGAAGTCCCGCCTTCTCGACCGGCTGCAGCGCGACGTACCCCTGATCCGCGCCCGCGCGTACCTGCCCGAGCGCTCCGAGCCCTGGACCCTGCTCCGCACACTGCTCCGCGAGGTCCTCGCCCAGGACATCGCGTACGTCGAAGAGCTGCCGCCACCGATGGCCTCGGCTGTGGCGTGGCTGCTGCCCGAGCTCGATGCCCGCGAGGGCACCGCCCCGGACCCGGAGAGCCGACGGATCCTGGTCCACGAGGCGTCGCTGCGCCTGATCGAAGCCGCGGGCGCCGCGGTCGCCGTCGATGATGCCCAGTGGTGCGACCCGAGCAGCCTCAGTGTGCTCGAGGCTGCAGCAGCTCGGATGCAGAGCCGCGGGACGTTGTTGGCCTTTCGACCTGAGGAGGTGGCCGACGACGGCGAGCTCGCCGCTGTTCTCGACCGGTCGGATGTCGCCTTGCGCATACACCTCGGCGCCCTCTCCGAGGATGCGCTCCATGACTTGGTGGAGGACACCGGAGTCGTCGACGCCCTGTGCAGTCACACCGACCGGACGCCGATGGCGGTGTCGGAGGTGCTGAGGGCGTTGGCCACGGAAGGACTGGTGGCGGCGTCGCCCGACGGTCGTTGGCAGTCGCTCGCTGACGCCTCGGAGCGCGCAACGGTGCTCGCCCAGGAGGGGCAACGCGTTGCCATCGTCGCGCGCGTGGCCGCCCAGTCCGATGCGGACCGCCAGCTCCTCGCGCTGCTCGCGCTCCTCGCATGTGAGACCAGGGCCTCGACGCTGGCCGCGGCCGCCGGGACCGCCGAGTCCGAAGTGCTGGACTCCCTGTCGCAGCTCTTCCGGCGCGACCTCGTGCGACTCGGCGAAACGGGCTGGGCGACCAGCCACGACCTGGTGACCGACGTCGTGGCGTCGGGGCTGGACGCCGTCGAGCGAGCCCGACTGCATGCCGGCCTGGCCCGCGCACTTCAGTCCGAGGGCGACCCGTTGCTGCTGGCTCACCACCTCCGCGAGGCCGGCGATGTGCGCGGGGCCGCCGATGCCTTCGCCCTGGCGGCGCAGCGGGCGCTCGAGTCCTCTGCCGACGAGGAGGCCGCACACCTCGCGGAGGTCGGGTTGCGGCTCGTGCCTCCCCCTGAAGTGACCGGCCTGCTGCACGAGATCCGGGGACAGGCGCGGCATCGGCTGGGCGACATCCCCGGTGCACGCGACGACCTCAGGTCCGCGCTCGCCGTACACCCGTCGGGGCCGCCTCGCGCCAGGATCCTGGCCAGGCTGGCCATGCTCTCGTCAGGAGCAGAGGACATCGTCCGGGCGGCACAGCTGGCCGAGCTGGCGGTGGTGGAGGCTGGCGACGATGCACCGGTCCGAGCACGAGCGCTCGAAGTCGCCTCCGTGCTCGACATGAACCTGCAACGCGGCGAGAGGTCGGCCGAGCGGGCGACCGAGGCCCTCGCTCTGTACGAGCGGCTGGGGGACGCGAACGGCATGGCGCGCATTCTCGACGCGCGCGCGATGGCTCAGTTCCCTGACGGCGATGTCCGGGGCGGCGAGGCGGCGCTGCGGAGGGTCGCCGACCTCTTCGAGGACTCCGGCGACCTGGTCCGCGTGGTGACTCCTCGGTCGACGGGCGGTCACGCCCTGGTGTTCGCAGGCCAACCCGAGCAGGGCCTCGTCCACACGTCCGCTGCGCTCGAGCTGGCGCGGACCTTGGGACATCCCGAGGGACAGGCCTACGCCCTGTGGCACCGGTCGGAGGCTCTTGCTGCGCTGGGGCGCGGCGACGAGGCGGCAACGGAGGCGGCCGAAGCGCTCGCCATCGCTACTCGGATCGGGCACCGCGGCTGGACCGCCACCGCTTGGCGCGCGGTGGGCCTCGCTGCTCAGCAGCGCGGCGACCTGGACGACGCTCTCCAGGCGTTCCGGAGCTCGCTGGAGCTCTCGGAGAACCTCGGGTTGTTCGCCTGCTGGGCCTTGTCGCGCGCGGCCATGGTGCTGGTGGCGCAGGATGATGCAACCGCTGCTGCTCCGCTCGTGGAGCGTGCGCTCGGCGAGGGGCCGCCACTCGGCCACTTCGAGGCCCGATGGGCGCAGGCCGAGGTCGCGGCTGCGTTGGACGATGCCGCCGCGTCCGCCTTGGCTCGCTCAGCGCTAGACCTGACGGAAGCCGGTGGCGTGCTTCAGGGTCGTGAACGCCTGCAGGGGCTGGCCTGAGTCAGGCCGCGCTGCGCAGGGCCTTGCGCACCTTCGCGGGGAGCGGGTGGTCCTCAGGCAGGCGAACGACGCACGCCTCTGCCAGGTCGTGGTCGCTGATCACGTAGCGCTCGCCCTCGAAGACCACGGCGCCGTCCTCGAACGCGACCGGCTTCTCCTGCTCCATGCAGGCGAAGCGTGTGAACGCCGCACGCCAGGC
>DATILB010000087.1:0-12279 GCA_035477015.1 Nocardioidaceae bacterium
TCGTACCGCTCGCGGGCATCGCGAAGGACGGCAGCGCTCGCCGAGTTGCAGGCGATGACCAGAAGTTTCACGCCCTGGTCGACAAGGTGGTCGAGGCACTCGAGGGCGTACTCGCGGACCTCACCGATGGGCTTCGGACCGTACGGCTGGCGCGCGGTGTCTCCCAGGTAGAGGACGGGCTCGTGCGGGAGCTGATCGATGACGGCGCGGGCAACGGTGAGTCCACCGAAGCCTGAGTCGAAGATGCCAACCGGAGCGTCTGCCATGTCGCCCCAACCCTAGTAGTTCCGGGCGCCGCGGGCTCGTAGGAGGACACGCCTCGCCTACTCTGGCCCGGTGCGCATCCTGTCCACCCTGGTTCTGGTCGCCGTCCTTACCGCGGGCTGCGGGGACCGCCCCGCCGACCCGGCGCCGTCCGTCGGGGCCTCTCCCACGCGGGTGCTGCTGATCTCCGTCGATGCCCTCAACCCGAGGGCGATCACCGAGCTGGGCGCCTGGGGCGCACCGGCGTTCCACCGGTTGATCGCCGAGGGTGCGAGCACGCTCAACGCGCGGACGCTCTTCGAGGAGACCGAGACACTCCCGAACCACACGAGCATGTTCACTGGCCTCCGCGCGCAGCTCCCACGCGGCCACGGCGTCCGGTTCAACAGCGACAACGGGTCGACGCTCCGGAAGGTAGCCGGCCGCTACATCCCGGGGATCTTCGACGTGGTCCACGATCACGGCGGTCGCACGGCGATGTACGTCGCCAAGGACAAGTTCCGGCTCCTCGACCGGTCCTGGGACGGCCGCAACGGGGCCCGGGACCTGGTCGGCGCGGACAACGGGCGGGACAAGGTCGACCGGTTCGTCCTGCGGCGGCAGGGCGACGAGACGCTTGCCTCGCGGGTGGCCGGGGAGCTGCTCAACCACCCCCGACGGCTGACGTTCCTGCACCTCGGGGGTCCCGACGTGGCCGGGCACGAGTTCGGCGGGATGTCGCCCGAGTACCTTTCCGCCGTCCGCGCCACCGATGCCCTGATCGGGCAGCTGCTCGACACCATCGCGTCGTCACCAGCTCTGTCCGAGCACCTGCTCGTCGTACTGACGTCGGATCACGGCACCAACAGGCTCCACCACGACGCGGCTCGCCGGCTGGCCAACTACCGGATCCCGTTCTTCGCTTGGGGGCCGGGGGTAGCGGCCGGCGCGGACCTGTACGCGCTGAATCCCGACCTGCTCGAGCCCGGCCGCAGCCGACCGACGTACGACGGAGTGCAGCCGATCCGCAATGGGGACGCCGCCAACCTGATCAACGATGCCCTCGGGCTGCCGCCGGTGCGGGGCAGCGAGTTCAGGGCGTTGGACCTCGGCCCAGGCGGATAGCGAGCGGCGTCGCGGGCGTGCGATGGCAAGGCCGAGGAGGGAGGCGGGGCGGTGTTCCCCGGCGACCGACGAGAACGTGGCCAGCGTGCGTCCGTGGCGATGCGCAGCCCGGCTGGGCCGAGGTCCAACGCCCTAAGCTGTCGGACTTGGGCTGATGTCGTTGTAGACGCCGGCCGCTTCCTGGCCGGAGAGCCGCTGGATCGCGGCCATCACTTCGTCGGTGACCTCACGTCGCGCCTTGCCCTTGGGTACGCCGTCGAACCGGCCCGTGAAGTCGATCGGCTCGCCGAACTTGATGGTGACCTTTGCGCGCTTCGGGAAGCGCTGGCCGATCGGCTGGATGTTCTCCGTGCCCTGCAGCCCCACCGGTACGACGGGCACGCCGGCCGTGAGCGCCAGCTCCGCGACACCCGTGCGGCCGCGGTAGAGCCGCCCGTCCCGGCTGCGAGTCCCTTCCGGGTAGATCCCGAACGCCTCGCCTCGCCCCAGTACCTCGAGCGCGATCTCGAGGCTGGCCACCGCCGCCTTGGTGTCATCCCGGTCCACCGGCACCATTCCGATCCCCTCGAACCAGGCACGCGACAGCGGCTTCTCGAAGTACTCCGCCTTCGCCAGGAAAACCACCTTGCGCGGCGCGACGATCGGCAGCACCACGCTGTCAACAAACGAGAGGTGGTTGCTGGCGATCAGCAGCCCGCCCGTGCGGGGGACGTTGTCGAGGCCCTCGACAGTCGGGCGCCAGATGGCCTTGGCCAACGGCGACACGACGGGATGGATCGTCTCGTAGAGCACGGCCCAAGGGTGTCATCCGCACGGGCGTACGGACGAGTAACCGCTGAAGCGTGGACGGACCGATGAATCTCAGGCCTCCGAGCGGTCAACCAGACATGACCGAGAAACCGCAGGGACCCGCGTCGTACTTCCCGTCGATCGTCGCGAAGTACGGCAAGCCGATCGAGCACTGGCAGGAAGTCATCATCGCCTCCGCCCTGACGAGGCACATGGAGATCGTCGCTCTGCTCAAGTCCGAGCACGGACTGGGCCACGGACACGCGAACGCGCTGGTCGCGTACACGATCCGCCAGGCCGCGTAGTGCCAGCGGCGCGAGGCGCGTGCGATAGCAAGGCGGAGGAGGAAGCGCGATCTTGAGCGGAGCGATCGCGCGACGACGACAACGCGGCTAGCGTGCGTGGATCGCGTCGCTGTTAGGCCCAGAGCTGGCCTTCGAGCTTATCCTCCGCCTCGTCGATGGTGCCTTCGTACGCACCGGTGGAGAGGTACTTCCAGCCACCATCGGGTACGACGAACGCGATGTCGGCTCGCTCCCCCGCTTTGACAGCCTTGGCGGCCTGACCGAGGGCGGCGTGCAGGATGGCGCCGGTGGACACGCCGGCGAAGATCCCTTCGAGCTCGAGCAGCTCACGCACCCGACGTACGGCGTCGCGCGGGCCGACCGAGAAGCGGGAGTCGATGAGCGAGGCGTCGTACAGCTCGGGGACGAAGCCCTCATCGAGGTTGCGCAGGCCGTAGACGAGCTCGCCGTAGCGGGGCTCGGCGGCGACGATGCGGACGTGCGAGGCGTGTTCACGGAAGTAGCGCCCGACGCCCATCAGGGTGCCGGTTGTGCCGAGCCCGGCCACGAAGTGAGTCACCTCGGGCAGGTCGGCGAGGATCTCGGCCGCGGTGCCCTCGTAGTGCGCGAGCGCGTTCGCGGGGTTGCCGTACTGGTAGAGCATCACCCAGTCGGGGTGCTCCTCGGCCATCTGCTTGGCGACTCGCACGGCCTCGTTGGAGCCACCGGCGGCAGGCGAGGAGACGATCTCCGCGCCCCACATGCGCAGCAGCTGGCGCCGCTCCTCGGAGGTGTTCTCGGGCATCACGCAGACGAGTCGGTAGCCCTTGAGCTTGGCCGCCATGGCCAGAGAGATGCCGGTGTTGCCACTGGTCGGTTCGAGGATCGTGCAGCCGGGGCGGAGGGTGCCGTCCTTCTCCGCGACCTCGACCATCTTGAGCGCCGCACGGTCCTTGATGGAGCCGGTGGGGTTCTGGTCCTCGAGCTTGGCCCAGAGGCGCACGTCGGGGGTCGGCGACAGCCGCGGCAGACCGACGAGCGGAGTGCCGCCCACCGAGTCGAGCAAGCTGTCGAAGCGCAAGAGGTCAGCCGCCCGCCACAGCCGGCAGGACGACGACCTGGTCGCCGTCGGACACGGCCGTCTCGAGCCCACCGGTGAAGCGCACGTCCTCGTCGTTGACGTAGACGTTGACGAAGCGACGCAGGTCGCCGTTGTCGATCAGCCGCTCCTTGATGCCGGTGTACTTCGACTCGAGGTGGTCGATGAGCTCGGCGAGCGTGGCGCCCTCCCCGTCGACGGCCTTCTCTCCGCCCGTGTAGGTGCGCAGGATGGTCGGGATGCGGACCTCGATGCCCATCAGATGCCCTTCAGCTCGTCGACCACCGAGATCTCTTCCTCGGTGACGTCTCCATCAATGATTCTGTAGGACCTGAACTCCACAGGGCCCTCACTATTCCCGTGCTCGCGTGTGGAAACCAGCACATAGTGCGCGTTCGGCTCGCTCGCAAGGCCGATATCGGTGCGAGAGGGGTAGGCCTCGGTGGCGGTGTGGGAGTGGTAGACGATCACCGGCTCCTCGTCGCGGTCATCCATGTCGCGGTACAGCTTGAGCAGCTCCATCGAGTCGAACTCGTAGAACGTCGGGCTCCCCGCTGCGTTGACCATCGGGATGAACCGCTCCGGTCGGTCCGAGCCCTCGGGGCCCGCGACCACGCCGCACGCCTCGTCGGGGTGGTCCCGTTTGGCGTGCGCGACGATGGCGTCATACGTCGCCCGGTCAATGGTCAGCACACGGACAAGCCTAAGTGAACGGGTTCACCCTCGACCGGCCGGTCTCAGCGAAAGAGCCGGGCCACGAACGGCATGGAGTCCGGCAGCGAAGCCGCCATCGTGTCGCTGTGGTTGGTGATGTACGTGCGGAAGGTCAGCGGTTCCCCGCCGAGCGTCAGTGCCGCCACGTAGGGCAGCGTCGTCGCCAGCGGGACATCGGTGTCCAAGGTGCCGTGACCCATGAAGAACGGCCTGTCGAACCCGTCCTCCGGCATGGCCATGTACGCGCGGATCGTCTCGTTGAATCCAGGAAGCGTCGCGACCGGGGCGCTGAACCAGTCCCCGATCGGAGTGCTCGCGATCGCCTCGACGAACGGGCCATAGCAGAGCGTCTCCCCCTGGTCGAGGACCTGCTTCCCGTCGGTCGTCAGGATCGAGTCGAGACCGAGCTCGGGGTGTACGGCGCGCAGCGACGTGAAGATGTAGGCGACATAGGCGTTGAGAGCCCCAGGCAGTGCCACGGGCAGGATGCCCGGCCCGAGCGGCATCATCAGGTTCTCGATGTACGCCGGGGTGCCGGTCCCTACGGCACCGCGGTAGTCGAGTCCCTTGCCGCCGAAGGCCGTGGCATAGCGCGCGGTGTAGATCGCACCGCCCGCGCCTTGCGACTGACCGATGACGACCCACTTCCGCGACAGCTTCATCCACGGGCGGCGGTCCGCGGTGAAGGCCCGCGCCGCCTTCACCATGTCGACGACGTTGTGGGCCGTGGACCGACCGTGCAGGTACGCCGGCAGTCCGCGGGTGCCGAGCCCGGCATAGTCGCTCGCGACGACGGCGTACCCCTGACGCATCCAGGTGCCGAGGTAGTTCCCGTCGCGAGTGGACGGCGGGAGCTTCGACTGGGCGCACGAGTCGCCGAGGCCCACCGTGCCGTGCGCCCAGGAGACGACCGGCCAGCCACCCGCCGGCGGAGTGCCCCTCGGGAGGAACACGCGACCAGTGCTGTACGTCCGCTGCCCCTTGGCGTTCGTGGTGATGTACTTGAGCAGGAACGCCTTGCGCGTGGCATTCGGGATCCACCGCTCGGTCGGCAACAGCTTCGCCGACACCACAGTGCCTGGGCGAGGCAGAGTCCGAGCGGTTGCCTCGGTGAAGGCGGGAGCGCACAGAGCGGTGATGAGCAGTCCGACGGCGAGAACACGTTTCACAGCGCGACCTTATGGCGTGGCGGCCTCGACGAGTGTCTCCTGGAGGAAACCGAGCCAGCCGTAGATGTGGTGGACCTGCGCGCGCGGATCGTCCTCGGGGACGGTGTCCCAGTAGTCCTCGTCGCCATCCTCGATCCCGAGCCGGGTGGCCAGAGCCAGCCGCATGTCGGTGAAGGACTTCATCCAGGCAAGCACGTCCTCCGCTTCGAGCTCGACATCGATCATCAGCCCGTCCTCGGTGAGCTCCTTAGGGAGCCCGGCCTCCTCGAGCGTGTCGATGATGAGCGCGGCGTTGCGGGCCTTGCCGTCGCGCAGGGTGCCCTCGGTGAACCGGCGGAACTCCCCCGCGGCCTCGTCGTCCTGGGTGTAGGCGGTCGGGAACAGACGCGCCAGCACGGGGTCGTCGGGCTCGTTGGTCGGGCCGCTGAAGTCCAGCAGCTCCTCAAGCGGATCGTCGCCCGACTTCGGTGCCGCCATCTCGTTGCGCAGCAGCTCGACCAGCTGCGAGGCGAGGGAACGGAGCAGGTCCGCCTCGAACCCGCTGAACGTCGCGATCGCGCCGCCGCCTCTTGCGCGCTGGAAACCATCCATCGTCTACGCGTCCTGCTTCTCGAGGGTCGCCCAGAGGCCGTACTCATGCAGTGCCTGCACGTCCCGCTCCATCTCCTCGCGCGACCCGCTGGAGACGATCGACTTGCCGTCGTTGTGGACCTGCAGCATCAGTTTCTCCGCCTTCTTGCGGGAGTACCCGAAGTACTGCTGGAAGACGAACGTGACATACGACATCAGGTTGACCGGGTCGTTCCACACGATCGTCTGCCACGGCCGGTCCACGAACGTGAGCTCTGCGGTCTCCGGTTGCTCGAGTTCAACCGGTCCGAGGGACATCATGGGCGCGGACACGGCACTGACAATAGTCTGTGGCGGGTGAACCGAGCCTCCACCGCGCTGCTCACGGACCATTACGAGCTGACCATGCTCCAGGCGTCCTTGGCGAGCGGTACGGCGTACCGGCCGTCGGTCTTCGAGCTCTTCCCCCGGCGCCTCCCCGAGGGGCGCCGGTACGGCGTGGTGGCCGGCGTGGATCGCTGCCTGGACGCGATCGAGTCCTTCCGCTTCGACGCCGAAGCCATCGACTTCCTTCGCTCGAACGACATCGTGGACGGGCCGACGCGGGAGTTCCTGGCCGGCTACTCGTTCGGCGGCGACATCTGGGGCTACCCCGAGGGCGAGATCTACTTCCCGTACTCGCCGCTGCTCGTGGTCGAGTCCACCTTTGCCGAGGCGGTGCTGCTCGAGACGGTGCTTCTGTCGATCCTCAACCACGACTCGGCGATCGCCTCGGCGGCCTCCCGGATGACCTGGGCGGCGGGCGACCGGCCCTGCATCGAGATGGGCTCGCGGCGCACGCATGAGGAGGCTGCGGTGGCCAGCGCGCGGGCGGCGTACATCGCGGGCTTCAGTGCCACCTCGAACCTCATGGCCCGGCAGCGGTACGGCGTACCGACGACCGGAACCAGTGCCCACTCGTTCACGTTGCTCCACGACAGCGAGCGGGACGCGTTCACCGCGCAGGTCGAGTCGCTCGGCCGGGGCACCACGCTGCTGGTGGACACGTACGACCTCCGCGAGGCCGTTGCGCTCGGGGTGGAGGTCGCCGGGCCGTCGCTGGGCGCCGTACGGCTGGACTCCGGGGATCTCGGGGTCCTGGCTCACCAGGTCCGAGCTCAGCTCGACCAGCTCGGCGCGACGGCCACGCGGATCATCGTCACCTCCGACCTCGACGAGCATTCGATCGCGTCGCTCGCCGCCGCCCCTGTCGACGGGTACGGCGTCGGCACCCAGCTCGTCACCGGGAGCGGGGAGCCGACCTGTGGTTTCGTCTACAAGCTGGTGTCGCGGGCCGGCGACGACGGGGTGATGGTCGACGTGGCTAAGCGGACCAAGGACAAGGTGTCGGTGGGAGGCCGGAAGTACGCTCTCCGCCGCGTCGACGAGAACGGAGTCGCCGATCAGGAGGTCGTCGGCATCGGGACACCGCCGCAGGGCGACTACAACGACCGCCCCCTCCTCGTGCCGCTCGTCCAGGGTGGCTCCGTGGTCGGACGCTCGAGCCTGGAGGACGCCCGGGCCCGGCATCTCGCCAGCCGCGACGAGCTGCCACTGCCCGCCCGCCAGCTCTCCAAGGGCGAGCCCTGCATCGAGACCATTCACCTGCCTCCGCTTCCCGGCTAGTCTCGAAAACATGAAGCGTGCTCTGATCGTCGTGGACGTCCAGAACGACTTCTGTGAAGGCGGCAGCCTCGCCGTCTCGGGTGGGGCGGAAGTCGCGTACAAGATCGGCCAGCTGTTGCACCACTGGACCGAGCAGGACCCGAAGGCCCCCGACTACGCGGTCGCGGTGGCCACCCAGGACCACCACATCGACCCGGGCCACCACTTCAGTGACGACCCGGACTTCCAGGACAGCTGGCCTCAGCACTGCGTGGTGGGCACGGACGGAGTCGCGTTCCACCCGAACCTCGACCCGCAGCCGTTCGGCGCGATCTTCCGCAAAGGGGAGCACGCGGCGGCGTACTCCGGCTTCGAGGGCTCCAACCAAGACGGCGTTGGCCTGGCCGACTGGCTGCGCGGCGAGGAGATCACCGACGTCGATGTGTGCGGGCTCGCCACGGACTACTGCGTGCGCGCGACCGCGCTGGACGCGACGAAGCAGGGATTCAACGTCCGGGTACTCACCGACCTCTGCGCCGCCGTCGCTCCTGAATCAGGCCAGGCCGCCATCGAGGAAATAAAGGCGGCGGGTGCCGTGGTTGTCTGACCACGTGACGTCACCCCTTTTCGCACCCCTGACCGAAGGCCCCCTCGAGCTTCCCAACCGCATCGTGATGGCGCCGTTGACGCGGATGCGCGCGACGCCGCCGAACGACGTGCCCAACGACCTGATGCGCGAGTACTACCGCCAAAGGGCGAGCGCAGGACTGCTCATCTCCGAGGGCACCCAGATCTCGCCGCAGGGCAAGGGGTACATGGACACCCCCGGCATCTACAGCGACGAGCAGGTCGCCGGCTGGCGTCGGATCACCGACGCGGTCCACGAGGAGGGCGGGCTGATGGCGGCCCAGATCTGGCACGTCGGCCGGGTCTCGCACGAGTCCTTCCACGGCGGCGAGCTCCCGGTCTCCGCATCGGCGCTCCCGTACCGCAACCGGACGACGATCAAGGGTGAGGACGGTCGACCGACCCGGGCGAACTGCCCGACCCCGCGCGCACTGACCGTCGACGGGATCGCAGAGGTGGTCGAGGACTACCGACGAGCCACCGTCAACGCGCGTGCGGCCGGCTTCGACCAGGTGGAGATCCACGCGGCCCACGGCTACCTGCTGCACCAGTTCATGTCGGTCGACAGCAACCACCGCACCGACGAGTACGGCGGCACGCTGGAGAACCGTGCGCGCTTCACGCTCGAGGCCCTGGACGCCTGCATCGACGCCTGGGAAGCAGCACGCATCGGCATCCGGATCTCGCCGCTCGGGATCTTCAACGGCCTCGACGACAGCGCCGGCCAGCCGATGGGCCTGCACCTCGCCCGGGAGTTCCAAGAGCGCGGGATCGGCTTCCTGCACCTGTCCGAGCCCGACTGGGCGGGCGGGCCGCAGCTCGACGACGAGTTCCGCACGCACCTCCGCGAGGCGTTCCCGGGCGTGATCGTCGGCGCCGGCAACTACTCGGTCGAGAAGGCCGAGCGGCTGATCGAGTCCGGCTTCATTGACGCGGCGGCGTTCGGGCGCCCGTTCATCGCGAACCCCGACCTCCCCGAGCGACTCCGGACCGGCGCTCCTCTGAACGAGCCCGACCTGGCGACGTTCTACGGCGGCGACGAGCGCGGCTACACCGACTACCCGGCGCTCGAGGACTGAGGGACCGCTGACACGTCGCTTGGCGACCGTCAGGACCGCTGACCCGTCGCTAAGCGACACCAGGGACTACCGACACGTCCGTCGGCTGCCGACGTCTCGAGCGGTCTGGGGGTTTCTTGGGGACGCCTCAGCGGTCCTGGGGGTTTCTTCGGGACGCCTCAGCGGTCCTGGGCGCCTAGCCCCACTTCTGCGCGATCGTCGTGAGGACGTTGAAGTTGCGGTTGGTGCCGGGCTCGAGCGACTTGGCCAGCACCTTGAAGAGCTGGGCGTCCGCCATCCCACCTGTGATCCAGACATGGGCAGCGCGTCCGATTACGTGGATGCGCTCGAGCTCTGACTCGTACGCCGGGATGGTCGGCTTGTCCTTGAAGAAGACGACGTAGCGCTTGCAGTCCTCCCGGTCGGCGTACGGCGGCCTCTCGATCGCCACCGCATCGTCGTAGACCTGCTTGAGCTCGGCCGGGCTGAACATGATGCATGGCACCTCGAAGCCGCACTTCTCGCGCAGCAGCGCCTCGAGCTGCGCTTCAACCTTTGTCGCCGACCGAAGTGCCGTGCCGACCCGGACGTTGCCGGTCTGGATGTAGGTCTCGACGTCGGTGAAGCCCGCCTCGGTCAGCCAGTCGCGCAGTGACGCCATCTTCACCTGGCGCTTGCCCACGTTGACTGCGCGGAGCAAGGCGATGTGGTGCGGCATGCGCCCGAATCTAGCTGTTGCTGAAGACGGCCGGCGGGTCCCCGGAGTCCGGACCGCGTCCCGCCCAGGTCCATGCGTACGCCGGGTCCTCACACGCCAACCCACCCTCACCGACCTCGAGTGGGCGGAAGGTGTCGACCATGACCGCCGACTCCTCGAAGTAGTCGATGCCGAGGGACGCCTCGATCGCCGCCGGCTGGGGCCCGTGCGCGTAGCCGCCGGGGTGGAGCGAGATGGAGCCGATGTTGATGCCACTCCCCTTGCGTGCCTCGTAGTCACCGCCGACGTAGAACATCACCTCGTCGCTGTCTACGTTCGAGTGGTAGTAGGGCACCGGGATCGAGAGCTCGTGGTAGTCCACCTTGCGAGGCAGGAAGTTGCAGACGACGAAGTTGTAGGCCTCGAACACCTGGTGCACCGGCGGCGGCTGGTGCACCTTGCCGGTGATCGGCATGAAGTCGCGGATGTTGAACGTGTAGGGGTACAGGCAGCCGTCCCAGCCGACGACGTCGAAGGGGTGGGTCGCATAGGTCATCCGGCTGCCGACCAGTCCGCTCGGTCCGTTGCCGCGGTGCTTGACCAGCACGTCGACATCGGTGCCGTCCACGAGGAATGGCTCGGTGGGGCCGTAGAGGTCGCGCTCGCAGTACGGCGCGTGCTCGAGGAGCTGGCCGTAGCGGGACAGGTAGCGCTTGGGCGGTGCGATGTGGCTGTTCGCCTCGATCGGGTAGAGCCGGCTGGTCTCGGCCGGGACCCAGCGGTGCGTCGTCGCCCGCGGCACGATCACGTAGTCGCCCTGCTCGTAGGACAGCACCCCGAACACCGTCTCCACGGTGCCGCTGCCGGCCTCGACGTACACGCACTCGTCGCCGACGGCATTGCGGTAGTACGGCGACGGCTCGCTCGCCACGACGTACGAGATCCGGACGTCGCTGTTGCCGAGCACGAGCCGACGGCCCAGCACCGCGTCGACCTTCTCGTCGCTGAACAGCGAATGCAGCTTGAGGTGACGAGGCTTGAGCGGGTGGTTGGCCGTGGTCACCAGCGACGGAAGCTCCCACACCTGGGAGTCGACGATCGCGCTGGGCACGCCCCGGTGGTAGAGCAGGGAGGAGTCGCTGGAGAACCCTTCCTCGCCCATCAGCTCTTCGTAGTGGAGCGAACCGTCGTCCTTGCGGAACTGGGTATGCCGCTTCTGCGGAACCTCGCCGACCTGTCGGTAGTGCGCCATGACCGTCCTATTATCGAACTTGCCTATCCGCTGAGCACGTCCACCATGCGTTAGGGTCGGGGGCGTGTCAACCGTGCCGAGCTTCCTGGCCGACCTCGTCGATGACGCCGCTCTCTTCCCACCCGCGAGCATTCCGCTGCCCGAGGCGGTAGCTGCCCACCGGGAGCACAGAGCGAGCTCGTACGCCGCGATGGTCGGCCCCTTCGTGATCAGCGATATCAAGCTTCCCGACCTGCTCGAGGTCCTCGAGGACTCGACCGAGGCGCTTGCGGTCAGTGTCGTCGTGACCGGCGGCGCGGGGGCGATCGAGCCCGCCGTGCGGTGGGCGACCAGGTCGGGGCTGCTCGACGTGCGGGCGCTGGAGACGCCTCTGCGCAACGAGGACGACCTTGCCCGGAACGCCTCGCGCGTCGTCACCGCTATCGACCATGTGCGGGAAGACCTCGGCGACATCCCTGTGTACGTCGAACCGCCACGGATCCCGGACGGCCCGAGCCACCAGTGGCTGGCCGCGCTCGACGAGATCGCCTCGGCCGGGCTGCGGCTGAAGTTCCGGACCGGCGGGGTCGACCTCGACGCCTTCCCGAGCGCGACCGAGCTTGCCGCCGGCATCGATGCCGCCCTCGATCGCGAGCTGCCGTTCAAGTGCACAGCCGGCCTGCACCACGCCGTACGCACCGATCACCAGCACGGTTTCCTCAACATCCTGGCCGCGACAGCAGCGGCCTTCGACGGGGCGCCTCGTGGCGACGTCATCGCAGAGCTCGAGACCAGCGACATCAAGATCCAGACCGACGGCTTCGACACAGCTCGTCGCTGGTTCACGTCGTTCGGGTGCTGCGCGGTCGAGGACCCGCTGGAGGACCTCATCGAGCTGGGACTGCTGCAGCCGTGACCACCTGGGTGGACGGCGCTGCCGGCTCGGCGTACGACGTGGACAACCTGCCGCTCGGGGTGTTCAGCCATGACGAAGGGCCGCCGCGGGTCGGTGCGCGCATCGGCGACTTC
>DATILB010000088.1:0-3631 GCA_035477015.1 Nocardioidaceae bacterium
CCTCCGCCGCCCACCGGGGCAACCATTGCGCGAGCGCGTCACGCACGGGTGGCGCGAGGAACAGGATCCCTGCGGTCGCGGTGGCGGACAGAGCGAACCCCACGCTCAGGGCCAGCCATGGGTCGAGCAGCAGCAGGACCAGGACGGCAACGGACAGCGCCCGGACCCCACGGCCGCGGCCACCCGCTCCGAGGCCGAGCAGCGCCACCGAGCCCATGGCCGCGGCTCGCACGACGCTCGGCTCCGGACGGGCCAGCAGGACGAACCCGACGACGCCAAGCAGGCCCACCAGGACCAGGCCGCGGGACCGAACTCCGCACCAGCGGGCCACGATGAGCAGGAAACCGACCACCAAGGTCAGGTTGGTCCCGGAGACCGCAGTCAGGTGGGTCAGACCCGCTTCGCGGAACTCTTCGACGACCTCGTCGGGCAGCCCCACGTCGTCGCCGACCACGAGTCCCGGCACCAGCTCGCGGGCTACGGGCGACGCACCCGACGAGGCTTCGCGGATCCACCCCCGTGCCGTCGATGCTCCCAGCAGGATCGACGGCGGAAGGGCGAGCAGTACGGGAGCGCGCGTGACGGACAGCGTGCCGGCGAGGTCGACCGAGTCAGCGGGCGCCAGCCGCCCTGAGACTCGCACGATCGCCCCAAGGCCTACGCCCGACCAGTCCCCCCGTCCGAGCAGCAGCACGCGGGCGCGTGTGTGCGCGGCCCGGCCCCGCCACTCGACCGACTCGACGGTCCCTCGTGCCACGACGTAGCCCCCGAACCGGCCCGCGCGCTCGACCGGGTCCGAGGTGAGGCGCACCGTGGCCGAGACGTAGCCGCGCTCAGCGGCTGCGGCCGCGACCGGGCTGTGACTCTGCTCCGCCACCCTGAGCGTCGCCGAGGCGCCCGACACGCCTAGGGTCACCGCGACGGCAAGCAGCGCCAGGGTGCGGATCCGGAAGGCCGTCGCGGCCACCGCGAGCACGAGCGAGGCCCACACCCACCACGGCAGCAGGAACCCACTCAGCGAGCCGAGCCAGGCCGCGCCACCAGGCAGCAGGAGCCGCAGATCGGGCGCAGCGGTCACAGGGTCGGGCGCAACGGGTCACAGAGTGACATGCGGGGCGAGCTCGGCGAAGGTCGCATCACCGATCCCGGAGACCTCCAGCAGTTCGTCGATGGATCGGAAGCCGCCGTTCTCCTCGCGCCAGGCGAGGATCGCGACAGCGGTGACCGGCCCGACGCCGGGCAGTGACTCGAGCGCCGCCTGGTCCGCGCTGTTGAGGTTCACCAGGGCACCCGAACCCGCCGCACCCAGCCCCGAGGCGGCCACGCCTGAAGGTGGCGGCTCACCGACCACGATCTGCTCGCCGTCGACCAGCAGCCTGGCGCGATTGATCGACGTGACGTCCACCCCGGCCCGGATGCCCCCCGCAACCCGCAGCGCATCGATCACGCGCGACCCGAGGGGCAGCGTCGCGATTCCGGGCCGGCGGACCCTTCCCGTCACGTCGACCACGACGAGGCCGGCTGCAGTCGGTGAGGGGGACGGCGTGACGAGGACGTTCGGAGAGACGATCGACGGCGATGAGACGGGGACCAGGGTCCCGGAGTCATCGGCCCGCAAGACCCACCAGGCCGACAGCGCCAGGCCGACTGCGAGGGTCAGCGCGAGCAGGCCCAGCTGAGCCGGCTCCAGCCGCACTCGCCCCTGCAACGTTGCCGGCAGGCGGTCGTGGAACCACCCACCCAGCAGCCCCCACCCCCCGACCGATCGCCGCGCATGCCGACCTGGACGGACGGGTGCGGGAGCTGGTTCGTCGACCACCACTGGCTCCTGCTCCTGCCCAAGTGGCTGGTCCCCCCTATCGCCCGCGATCTCCGCGCTCAGCAGGGCAAGTCTTCGACGCGTGATCTCCGAGAGACGTTCGTCGGGCACGGGCTGTGGGCGCATGCCGGAAGACTAGGAAGAATCGCGATCCGTCGAGGAGAAGCGGATCGGAGCCTGTGGACAAACCGGCTTGGGAGGGAGGTCAGCGCACCCGCACCCGGACGACCACGGTGTCGCGCGCCTTGGGGTCCGCGGTGCTGTTGAAGCTCACGGCATGGATGGTCCACGTGCGCACCACCCCGGCACGCACCTTGCGCCCAGGCCTGACGACGAGCCGGTAGAGCCGACTGCCGTTCGGGCCGAGTGCACCGGAGGTCGCGGTGCCGGTGCCGACGCTTCCGGTCACATCGGCACTGCCGAGGAAGTACCTCGTGCTGAAGCCTCGCTGGCTGCGGGTACCGACGACGGAGTACGAGTCGGCGACGTTGCCGTCGTTCTGCACGAGCAGGTACACCGTCTTGGCGACCCCACGCTTCGCCGTGATTGTGACCGTCTGACCCGCACCTGTGCGGTTGCGGACGTTCCCCCCGACGTAACTGCCCCCAGCCTTCTTGAGCAGGACGTCCGGGAGGTACGTCGCGGGCGGTGCGACAGGCCCGTCGTCGTCGAGGATGGTCAGCAGGGCGGAGCCGTCCAGGATGGCGGCACCTACGGGGTCGTGCAGCGTCACAGTGATCGTCTCGTCGCTCTCGTCGACTGCGTCCTGCACCACATCTAGGTAGATCAGGCTCTCGGCTGACCCGACCCCGAAAGCCACGACCCCTCCGGGCGTGTCGTCGTGGTAGTCGTCCCCCTGGGCGGTGCCGCCCAACGTGTACGCGACCGACGACGGCTGCGACAGATCTCCGGAGCGAGCGACGACGACATTGAGCGGGGTGAAGGCACCGCCTGTGCCCTCGGCCACGGACGCGTCCTGCACCGAGACGGTCGGAGCCTGGTCGACAACGTCGATGATCCGGGCTGCCAGCGCAGCCCGCGCGCCCTGGATCGACTCCGGCGTCACCGTGGTGGAGTGGGAGGCTGTGTCCAAGGTGGGACCAAAGACGCCGAGAGCAGTCTGCTGTGCGAACGCTGCGTCCGACGGGTCGCCCGACTGGTCGAGCAGGTGGAGGTACTCGTAGTCCTCCCGGCCATCGCGGATCTGCTTGAGACGCATCGACTCGATCGGGATGTCCTTCGTGCCGCCGATGCAGCCCGGCCCGTTCCCGACGGGGCAGGCCTTTCCGGGGTAGAACAAGGTGCCGTCGCCGTTGAGACCGAACGCGTAGAGGCAGTTGCCCATCGTGCCGCTGATGACAGTGGTGCACGGGTCCCAGGCCTGGGAGAGGCGCAGCGTCGTGTCGTAGTAGAGCTCCCCCGTGGCGTCGTACTCATAGGCGAGCCAAGAGGCAGCGCGCGACTGCGAGGCCGGAGCGTCGATGGCGTAGCTCGCCCACCCGTTCCAGTACGGCGCGTTCCAGGCCGTCGACTGGTCGGCGGAGTAGCGACCGTTGCACCCACCCGACTCGCACGCGTGGTAGAGCCAGAGCTCGCGAGCCCCGTCGCCGTCGTTGCCCGTCAGCCAGGTGTCGTAGTCGGCCCGCTGGTTGGTGCTCCAGCGGTTGCCTGGCTTGCCGGCGAGCTGACGGATGAGCGGGACCATAGTGTCGATCCACAGGTGCGCGTCGTCACCCTCGACGTCGGCCGTGTCGATCGCGGCGGTCACGAGCTCGCGAAGACCTGAGTTACCGGACACCTGGGTGTGCGTCT
>DATILB010000089.1:0-9690 GCA_035477015.1 Nocardioidaceae bacterium
GCCGCTGAGGCGTTCGGCGCCGAGATTCGCCCCGAGGCCCCGGTGACGTCGGTGCTCACCAAGGACGGTCGCGCGACGGGCGTCGTACTGGAGGACGGCACTGAGTTCCACGCACGGGTCGTCGTCTCCGCGCTCGACCCACGCCGGACCTTCCTCGAGCTCGTCGACCCTCGCGAGCTGCCCGACGACCTGGTCGACAACATCGAGCGGATGAAGTTCCGCGGCGTCTCGGCCAAGGTCAACTTCGCCCTCGACGGGCTGCCGGTCTTCCCCAAGCTGCCGGACACGACCGACCACTACGGCGGCTTCCTCAACTTCGGCCCGACCATCGAGTACGTCGAGAAGGCCTTCGACGCCGCGAAGTACGGCTGGTACAGCGAGCAGCCCTATATCGACGGCGCAATCCAGTCCGTCGTCGACCCCGACATGGCGCCGCCCGGCAAGCACGTGATGTCGTGCTTCGTGCAGTACGCGCCGTACGAGCTCAAGGGCAGCGACTGGGAGACCGAGCGCGAGCGTTTCGGCGACAAGGCTCAGGCTGTGCTGGAGTCGCACTTCCCCGGCTTCGGCGACCTCGTCCTGCACCGCGAGGTGGTCACGCCGGTCGACATCGAGCGCGTCACCGGCCTCACCGAGGGCAACATCTTCGCCGGCGAGTTCCTGGCTCCCCAGATGTACTTCTTCCGCCCCGCCCCCGGGTGGAGCCAGTACCGGACGCCCATCGAGGGCTACTACCAGTGCGGTTCCGGCACCCATCCGGGCGGCTGTGTCATCGGCGCTCCAGGGAAGCTGGCGAGCCAACGCATCCTGCGCGACCGGGTGGGCTAGCCAGGAATCCCCACGACCCTCACCAGTCCTACGCTGACGAGATGACCCAATCTCTTGGTGAAGGAGCACGCGATGACAACGACTTTGACAACGCTGGAAGGCTCCGAGGCGCAGATCGGTGACGAGAGTCTCGAGGAGTTCCGGATGGCCGTCCGAGGAGCAGTCCTCGCCCCTGGAGATTCGGGGTACGACGACGTGCGCTCGCCGTACAACGCGATGCACCCCGGTCGGCCGGGCCTGGTAGTCCAGGCGAGCGGGACTGCGGACGTCGTCGCCGCGGTCAACTTCGCGCGGGACAACAGCCTCCTCATCGCCGTACGCGGCGGTGGCCACTCTGTCGGCGGGCTCTCCAGTGTCGACGGGGGCCTTTTGCTCGACCTCTCCCGGATGAACGGCGTCCAGGTCGACCCCGAAGCACGCACCGTGCAGGTCCAAGGTGGTGCGCTGATCGGCGACATGGACCACGAGACCCAGGCCTTCGGGCTGGTGGCTTCGTCCGGCGTCGTCTCGGAGACCGGTGTCGCGGGGCTCACTCTGGGTGGCGGCCAAGGTTGGGTGCGTCGCAAGCACGGGCTCGCGATCGACAACCTGCTTTCCGCGCAGATCGTCGGCGCGGACGGCCAGGTCCGGACAGCGTCCGCAGACTCGAACCCGGACCTGTTCTGGGCGATCCGAGGTGGCGGCGGCAACTTCGGCGTCGCGACCTCGTTCACGTTCCAGTGCCATCCGGTGGGTCCGATCGTCGCGTTCGCCGGTGTCTTCCACCCCGTTGCCGACGCGGAGAACGTGTATCGGAAGTTCCGTGACTGGGCGAGCACTGCCCCGGACGAGATCTCGGCCCTGATCGGTTGCTCGACGCTGCCGGCCAGCGAGCACACCCCGCCGGAGATCCACAACACTCCGATGATCGTCACGGGTGCGGTCTACTCGGGAGATCCCGACGAGGGCATGAGGATCATCCAGCCCCTTCGCGAGATCGGGACGCCGCTGGCCGACATCTCCGGCCCGCTGCCGTTCGTCGGCGTACAGACGGCCTTCGACGAGTTCTTCCAGCGCGGCGCCCTGCGCAGCTACTGGAAGTCCACCTTCCTCGACCAGCTCACCGACCCGGTGCTGGACCTCCTCGTCGACAAGGCTCGCAACCGGCCGCACGACCGCGTATTCGTGGTGACCTTCTTCATGGGCGGCCAGATCAACAGCGTCGGGCCCGAGGAGACCGCCTACAGCGAGCGCGAGGCGAACTGGATGGTTTCGATCGACGGCAACTGGATCGATGAGAGCGACGACGCCAGGGTTATCTCGTGGGTGCGCGAAGCATGGGCCGCCGTTCACCAGTACGGCACCGGTTCGGTCTACCTGAATTTCACCGGCGTCGAGGACGAGCCAACGACCGTCGGGGTCGAGAGCGCGTTCGGGAAGAACTTCCAGCGACTCTCCGACCTGAAGGCGGTCTACGACCCGACCAACCTGTTCCGGCTGAACAACAACATCGTGCCCCCCGGCTAGGTCAGGCGGTCACTGGTTGGTGTCCAAGGCGAACCACAGCGCGGTGGCTGCAGCGCCTTCACCGGTCTTCCACATCGCGGGACCCATGTAGAGACCCGGAGAGACCTCTCGGATCTCGTCGTGGATCTTCCTGATGAAGGCTGGGTTCCCGGGCTGCTCATAGTCGAGGACGATCGTGTCCTGTCCGTCGATGATGGACTTCTGCACGCTCGTCTTGAACTTGAACCAGTTGCTCTTGAGCGGGCCCAGGTTGATCCGGTTGATGCCGTCGCCGGTGGTGGTGCCGGTCGACGCCATGCTCTTGCCGTCCCAGGGGAAGATGCCCAGCTTCGCGAGGCCGGACACGACGCTCTTCAGTGGTGTCTTCTCGATGCCACGAACGGCGAGCATCCGCCCCTTCGGGTGGTTGTCGAGGGCGGTGAAGTCCGACGGCACCGTGCCGCCGCCGTATAGCGCCGCGAGGTCGTCGTACGTCAGCTTCGACAGGTCGTCCAGGGTGGCGGGCTTCTCCATGGTCTCGCCACCGTCGCACTGCCGCATCGCCGTGTCAATCACGACCGAACGGTCTCTCGACACCTGATGGTATCTTTATGGCATGCGAACTACCATGGATGCGGCAGGGCGGGTGGTACTTCCCAAAGCGCTACGCATGGGCGTCGGAATCACTCCTGGGGAGGTCGAGATCGTGATCGACGGCAACGCGCTGCGAATCAGCCCGGTCGCCGGTGACCAGCTCACCGAAGAGGACGGGCTCCTTCTCCTGCCCGACGGTCCACCCATGACCGACGCCGACGTCCGCGACCTGCGTCTTGCCGACCAGCGCTGAGCCGCTGTTGCTCGACACCAGCGCGGCCATCGCCCTGGTGCAGCCGAACCACGCCAAGCACGCCGTCGTCCGCGCCGTCGTGCGCGGTCGCAGCCTCGGCCTGGCCGGCCACGCTGAGCTGGAGACCTACTCCGTCCTGACGCGACTGCCCGCTCCGCAACGCTTGACTCCTGCCACAGCCCTTCGCCTCATCAGGACCAACTTCCCGCACACGAAACGACTCACGACCACTCGCGCCGCCGGACTGCTGGACGAGCTGGTCGAGCTGAACCTCGCCGGCGGTTCGACGTACGACGCACTCGTCGCGCTGACCGCCCGCCACCACGACCTCACTCTGCTCAGCGCCGACACCCGCGCTGCCGACACCTACCGCGCCCTGGCGATCGACTTCACCCTGGTCTGATCACTGGGCGAGGCGCTCCAGGTGCGACAGCAAGTCAATAGTTGTCGCCATTTCTGACAAGACATTAAATTATGTCGTACACTGGATCCATGAGCGCACCCGCCTTCTACGACGAGCTCCGTGCCCTTCGCCTCGAACGTCTGCTGGACGCCTCGGTGGCGATCATCACCGAGGAGGGCTGGGACAAGCTGACGATGACCCGTGTGGCCGAGCGGTCCGGCGTACCCCGCCAGAGCCTCTACAAGGAGGTCGGCACCAAGTCCGAGCTCGGCGAGGCCGTGGTCCAGCGCGAGGTCGGCCGCTTCCTGGCCGGCGTACGTCAAGGCATCGAGAGCCACCCAGACTCCGTGGTCGAAGGCCTGACCGCTGCGGCCCGCTTCGCCCTGGAGTACGGCGAGCAGAACGCGATGCTCAAGGCGATCGTCCAGCCCGGTCACGACCCGGAGCTGCTGGCGCTCCTGACGGTGCGCCCCGAGGCGGTCCTGAGCCAGGCGTCGGCACTGGTCAGCTCGACCCTGCAGGCGGTGCACGGCGCATCAGGCCCGAAGGGTGCGGAACTCGAGGCCCTGGTGGACAGCATGGTCCGCCTGACCCTGAGCCACCTCCTTCAGGTCACCGGCCCCATCGACGTCGCCGTCGAGCGGATCGGCCGAGCCGTCAGCACGTACGCCTGACGCCGGTCGAGCCCCGCCACTAGAGCCAGTCCACCTTCGTGTCGAGGGTGGTGCGGTCGAGACTGGCCAGCAGGTCCAGCTGCGGGCCAGTCCTGGGCAGCTCGTAGCGGAAGAAGTAGTCGGCCGCGGCACGCTTGCCGTCGTAGAAGTCGCCTTCCGACTCCCCCACGGCTTGGAGCTGCTCCAGCCACATCCAGGCCAGCACGGTGTGCCCGACGGCCTCGAGGTACGCCGAAGCGTTGGCGAGCGCGAGCTGCGGGTCCATCGGCTCCCAGACCTTCTGGGTCACCTCAACCACGCGGTCGAGGGTCGCGCTGAGCGCCGCGGCGTACTCGTGGTCGCCGGCCCTCTTGATCGTGTCGGCCATCGCAGCGTGCAGCGCGAGCAGGCCGGCACCGCCCTGCATGATCACCTTGCGGCCGAGCAGGTCCTGGCCCTGGATGCCATGCGTGCCCTCGTGGATCGGGTTGAGCCGGTTGTCGCGGTAGTGCTGCTCGACGTCGTAGTCGCGGGTGTAGCCATAGCCACCGTGCACCTGGATCGCCAGGCTGTTGGCCTCCAGGCACCACTGCGAGGGCCAGCTCTTCGCGATCGGCGTGAGTACGTCGAGCAACAGGTGAGCCGCGTCGCGCTCCTCCTGCGTGCCGGCAGTGTGCTCCTCGTCGACCAGACGGCTGCAGTAGAGCAGCAGCGCAAGGGCGCCCTCGACGTACGACTTCTGAGCGAGCAGCATCCGCTTCACGTCGGCGTGCTCGGCGATCGGCAGCTGAGGTCCACCGCTGGTGCCGGGCGGCCGGCCCTGCAGTCGGGTCTTGGCGTAGTCGAGGGACTTGAGGTAGCCGGTGTAGCCGAGGGCCATCGCGCCGATTCCCACACCGATGCGGGCCTCGTTCATCATGTGGAACATGTAGGACAGGCCCTTGTTCTCCTCTCCCACGAGGAAGCCGACAGCGCCTTCCTTCTCGCCGAAGTTGAGCAGCGTGTTGGTCGTGCCGCGGTAGCCCATCTTGTGGTTGAGGCCCGCCAACGTGACGTCGTTGCCGGTCCCGTCAGCCAGCACCTTCGGTACGACGAAGAGGCTCAGTCCCTTGACGCCCTCGACCGCACCCGCGACGCGAGCCAGCACGAGGTGCACGATGTTCTCCGAAAGATCGTGCTCTCCCCCGGAGATCCACATCTTGTTGCCGAACACGCGGTAGCTGCCGTCGTCCCTGGGCTCGGCGCGAGTGGCAACGTCAGCGAGCGAGGATCCGGCGCCGGGCTCGGAGAGGCACATCGTGCCGAAATACCTGCCCTCGAGCATCGGGCGCACCAAGGTGTCCACCATCTCCGGCGACCCGTGAGCCAGGAGCAGGTTGGCGTTCGCGCCGGTGAGCAGGGCGTAGCCCGACGTGGCAGCGTTGCCAGCCATCAGCCAGGACGTCAGCGCACCCGAGACGACGTGTGGGAGCTGCCCGCCCCCGACCTCCTCGTCCAACGACGCTGACAGGAGCCCGGACTCGAAGTAGACGTCGAGCGCCTTCTTGATCTCAGGGATCAGGTGGACGCGCTCACCGTCGAAGGTCGGCTCGTTCGCATCGGCGAGCTTGTTGTGCGTCGCGAAGTGGTCTGTGGCAATCGCCTCTGCCAGCTCGAGCGCGGCGTCGAACGTCTCCCGCGAGTGGTCGGCGTACCGAGGACGACTGGTGAGCTTCTCGACCTCGAGCCACTCGTACAGCAAGAACTCGAGATCGCGGCGGGACATCAACAAGGACATGGATCAAACCTAGGTCAGGGCTGAGCCGTCAGGGTCGGGCATGCCCGCCGGCCCACGCCACGAGGTCGCGAGCCGGACCGGCCGACGGGGCAGAGCCCCCGGTCCACACGGCGTGCAACCGACGGGAGAGATCGATCCCGGCGACCGAGACTGCCATCAGCCGCCCACTCGCCAGGTCGTCCCGGACGGCGTGGCTGCTGAGTGCCGCTGGGCCAGCGCCGGCAGCGACCGCCGCGCGCACCGCCGCCGTACTCGACAGCTCAAGGGCGGGCGGAACCGTCGGCAGCTCTGCGAGAGCTCGCTCGAGGACCGTGCGAGTGCCCGATCCTGACTCCCGAACGACGAGCGGGGTCGCGGCCAAGGTCCGGGCACTCACCCGACGGCTGGAACGCTCTGCCCACGGATGGGTCGGTCCGACGACGACCACCAGCTCGTCGATGCCGATCAGCCGATGCTTGAGCCCTCGGGGTGGCTCCGGTCCCTCGACGAAGCCGAGGTCCACTGCCCCACTCGCGACCAGGCTTTCCACCCGCTCGCTGTTGGTGGCCGTCATCGTGAACTCGGTGGGGGTGACCCCGAGGTGCTGCTGCTGGGTGCGGACGCCGACCAGCCAACCGGGCAACAGGTACTCCGCGATGGTGAGACTGGCCGCAATCGCCAGGTGACCTCGGCTGCCCTGGCGCAGCGCGGTGATGCCGGCGTCGAGCTGCTCGGCGGCGTCCATGACGCGACTCGCCCACTGGACGACGAGCTCGCCGGTCGTGGTCAGGGCGGAGCCTCGCTTGGTCCGCGCGAGCAGTGGGGCGCCGACGAGGGCCTCCATCGTGCGCATCCGGGACGACGCGGCCTGCTGGCTGATGCCGAGCTCGAGGGCTGCGGAGTTCAGGCTCCCCGTGCGGGCGACTACGGCCAGCAGCTCCAGGGCCCGCAGGTCCGGGACGTGTGAACTCAGCATGGGTCACAAGGCTACCTTGTAACATCACAAGGCTGTCCTCGTTCCGTCGGCGTCTCACGCCCAGCAGGGTTGAGACATGACACTTCGCATCGCGATCGTGGGCGCCGGCCCTGCGGGCATCTACGCGGCCGACATCCTCACCAAGTCCGAGACCCCCGTGTCCGTCGACCTCCTCGAGCGGCTTCCTGCGCCCTTCGGGCTCGTCCGGTACGGCGTCGCGCCGGACCACCCGCGGATCAAGGAGATCGTCAAGGCGCTGCAGAGGGTGCTGGCCAAGCCCGAGGTCCGCTTCCTCGGCAACATCGAGTACGGCGTCGACGTCAAGCTCGAGGAGCTGCGCGAGTTCTACGACGCAGTCATCATCGCCACCGGTGCCATGGCCGACCGGTCGCTCGGGATCCCCGGCGAAGAACTGCCCGGCTCGTTCGGGGCCGCTGACTTCGTGTCCTGGTACGACGGGCACCCCGATGTCCCGCGCACCTGGCCGCTCACTGCGAAAAGCGTCGCCGTGCTCGGCGTCGGCAACGTGGCGCTCGACGTGGCTCGCGTACTCGCCAAGACGGCCGACGAGATGCTCAGCACGGACATCCCGCCGAACGTGTACGACGGGCTGCGCGCCAACCAGGCCACCGACGTGCACGTGTTCGCGCGCCGCGGACCGGCGTACGCGAAGTTCTCGCCGCTCGAGCTCCGCGAGCTGACCCACTCCCCCAACGTCGACGTGATCGTGCACCCCGAAGGCTTCGAGGTCGACGACGCGAGCATGGAGCACATCGCCAAGAACAAGCAGGCCAAGATGGTGCTCGACACGTTGAGCAACTGGGTCGGTCGCGAACCCACCGGCAAGGCTCACCGCATCCACCTGCACTTCCTCGAGCAGCCGGTTGCGATCGAGGGCGAGGAGGGCGTGACGACTCTCCGCACCGAGCGCACCCGCCTGGTCGGTGACGGCTCAGTGGTCGGGACCGGGAAGAGGACGAACTGGGACGTGCAGGCGGTCTACCGTGCAGTCGGCTATCGCAGTACGTCGCTGGTCGATCTGCCCTTCGACGACCGGGCCGCGGTCATCCCCAACGACGGCGGCCGCGTGCTCGACCTCGACGACGTACCGATCCCGGGCATGTACGTCACAGGCTGGATCAAGCGCGGGCCCGTCGGTCTCATCGGACACACCAAGAGCGATGCCGCCGAGACGGTTGCGCACCTTCTCGCCGAGACGACGCCGACTGCGCCCCAGCGGGACCCGGGTGCACTGTCGGCGTACCTCAGCGAGCGAGGGGTCGAGGTCGCGACGTTCGAGCACTGGGAACGGCTCGATGCTCACGAGATCGCCCTCGGGGAGGCCGAAGGACGCGCTCGGGTGAAGGTGGTCGACCACGAGGAGATGCTCCGAGCCGGCGCGGCCTCCTCCTGACGTGCGCTCAGCCGATCGTGTACTCCACGTGCAGGAGTGGTGCGAACGCTGCTCCGCCCTCGAACGACTCGGCCGTTCTCATGCCCGTCCCGGAGAGCTGGAAGGCCATCGCGTTGCCGGTCGCCCAGCCCGACCGGTTGACGACAGCCTGGACCAAGGTCTTGAGGTCGGGAGTCCGCTGCGCCTCCCCGGAGGCTCCCGCGGTCTGCCACGGTGCCGGCACCCAGCCGACACTCGCCGTAGTCAGCGCGCGTAGGCCGAGGTTGTTGTTCACAGAGACGTACGTCGGTGTGCTGTCGGCGTTCTCGGCACGGATGGTGACCGAGGTCGCCACGGTACTGACGGTGTCGACCCGGAACTGCACGTAGGCGTTGGTGATTGTCGCTCCCTGCGGGATGCCGAGACCGACGAACCTGACGCCGACGAGCTGCACGGTGTTGCCGTCGGTCGTGATCTCCAAATCGGCGCTGGTCAGCGCGGTCTTGCCCGACCGGACGGACTGCTCGGCGTCGTCGGACCCGGTCGCCACGCGTACCTCGAGCGTCTGCGGTACGCCGCCCCCGGCGGGATGGACCACGACGGCGACCGTGTCGGACGCCGACAGCGCACCGTCGTTCGCCGTCAACCGCAGGACATAGTTCCCGGCCGCGGAGAAGGTCGCCGTGGTGTCGACCGACGACGCGTCCACGAACGAGACCGCACCCGGGCCGGAGTCGGTGGTCCACGAGGTGGTCACCGCGCCCGGTGGTGCGGGCAGGCCGTCGTCTGTCACTGTGCCATCGAGTCCCGCGGCGCCGGGCAGAGTGATCTCCCAGTCGGTGCCGGCACTCACCGTCGGCGCGACATTGGTCGGACCTCCGGTGTCCGGGTTGACGATGACGGTCACGGTGTCACTGCCGCTGAGCGCACCGTCCCCGACCTCCAGCCGGAGCTCGTACGTTCCGTCCACGGAGAACGAAACCGTCGGGTCCTCGACCGCCGGGCTGGGCAAGAAGGTCGCCGTACCAGGCCCTGAGACCTGGGTCCATGAATGCGTGAGCGTGCCCGTAGGCAGCCCGTCATCGGTGACCGTCGCGGCCATCACGGCACCTGCGGGCAACGTGATCTGCTGGTCCGAACCCGCGTTGACCACCGGCGCAGTGTTGCCCGGCGCCGCCGGACTCACCGCCACCGTCACCTCGTCCTGCGCCCCGAGCTGACCGTCACTCGCACTCAAGCGCAGCACATAGCTACCCGCCACCGAGAAGCTCGCCGACGTGTCCACCGCCGCCGCGTTCCCGAACGCCACCACTCCCGGCCCCGACACCTGCGACCACACACTGGTCAAC
>DATILB010000090.1:0-3191 GCA_035477015.1 Nocardioidaceae bacterium
AGAGGGACGGGGCAGTGGCCTAGGCTCGCGTCTCGTGTGGGACATCGACCTCTTCCGGTCCGAGGTGCAGCGGACGCTGGACTCGTTCGTCGACGAGCAGGGCCATCGGCTCGAGCTCCTGGGCGATGACGCGGCCCGGCTGGTCGACTCCGCACGCGAGTCGGTGCGCGGGGGAAAGCGGTTCCGGGCGGCGTTCTGCTACTGGGGTTTCCGGGCCGTCGTCGAGCCCGACGACGAGCAGTCACTGATCCGGGCGGCGTCGGCCCTCGAGCTGCTGCACGCCAGCGCGCTCGTGCACGACGACGTGATGGACGCCTCCGACACCCGACGCGGCCGGCCATCGACCCATCGCGCGTTCGAGACGGTGCACCGGGACAAGGGCTGGTCGGGCAACCCGGAGCAGTACGGCGCCGCGGCGGCGATCCTTCTCGGCGATCTGCTGCTGTCCTGGGCGGACGAGCTGCTCCGCACCTGCGGCCTCTCGAGTGAGCGTGTCCTCGAGGCGCTGGGGTACTTCGACACCACGCGCAGCGAGGTCATCGTCGGGCAGTTCCTCGACGTGTCGGTCCAAGCCCGGGGCGCGAGCGACGTGGAGCAGGCGATGCGCGTGCTTCGCTACAAGTCCGCGAAGTACTCCGTCGAGCGGCCGCTGCACGTCGGCGCTGCACTGGCCGGCGCCACGCCGGAGACCATCGAGTCGCTCACGGCATTCGGCATACCGCTGGGTGAGGCGTTCCAGCTGCGCGACGACCTGCTTGGGGTGTTCGGCGACCCGTCCGTCACGGGCAAGCCGGCAGGCGACGACCTGGTCGAGGGGAAGCGCACCGTGCTGGTGGCACTGGCGATCGGCGCGCTCGCTGACGAAGACGCCCGCAAGCTAGACGCCGGACTGGGCACGGCACTGTCGCCCGACGAGGTGGTCGAGCTGTGCGCCCTGATCGAGCGCTCAGGGGCTCATGCCGACGTGGAACGTCGTATCGACGCGCTCACGACGCAGTGCCTCGATGCGCTGGCGGCGGCCCCCGTCACGGAGTCGGCCCGTGCTGTGCTCCGTGAACTCGCGGCGGCCGCCACCCAGCGAAACCTCTAGTGCTTGTGCGGAAGCTCCGGTACGTCGAGCGGCGGGCCGTCCCCGCGCAGGACGACGGCGAACTTGCCACCCTTGTCAGCGTTGACCCGGCCACCGAGCACAGAGAGCGCCACTGAGAACGCCTGCTCGTCGTGGCGGGCCAAGGGACTCCAGCCGTCCCACATGAAGACGATGCCGTTGGTGTCGCCGGCGGTGACGTCAGACAGGCTGTCCGAGAGGGCGTCGAAGTTCTCGCCCTGCTGCTCGGTGTGCAGCGCGTCGGCCGCGGCTTTGAGGAACGTGTCCTTGTCCTCGATGGTCCAGCCGTCGAGGTAGGCGAACTTCCAGCCGGCATGCTCGACCGCGTGCTGTACGTCGGGAACATGCGCTGCGCTGTGCCACTGGTAAATGTCTGGCGGATTGTGTCCGGCCAGGAGTGCTGCAAGACCGCTCATCTATAACCCTTCCTGAAACGAGAGCGACCCCGGCGCAGCGCCGAGGTCGTCAGTGGGTGCAGAGGCTTACGTGCTTCATAGTCCGACGATAGCCCGCGGTTCGCAGATGCGGGAGGGGGTGCGTTTCCTGAAATTCAGAAGGCCATCGACTGGGCGCGGCGCTTCACCTCGGCGCCGCGGTTCTCCCGCAGCGCGTCGATGGGGCGGCCCGGCAGCGTCTCGTCGGGGGTGAACATCCACTCGATCGCGTGGCGGTCGTCGTACCCGCCGTCGTGCAGGAGGGTCAGCAGACCGGGGACGCCCTTCACGATCTCCCCGTCCTGGACGAACCCTGCGGGGACTTTTTGCCCCTCGCCCTCAACAGGGACGGCACCGGCGAGCTGGTGCTCGCGGATGTACTGACGGACCTTGCTCACCGGGACGCCCAGCGCCTCGCCGGTCTGCGCCCAGTCCCACCACTCGTCCACGAGCCCTGACAGATCTGCCGTTTCGTTCACGGGCCAACTCTGCCGCGCCGGGCTGCTCACCACCAAACCGGGTCCCAACTCCGGCAAATCGGACATACCATGCGTGGCGCTCGCCACGCCGGACACGGGACACGGCAGGGCATGGCTTGGCGGAGAACTTAGAATCGCCTCTTGAGCCGGGCTACCTTCCCCTCGCCCGACCCGAACCAGAGGACTGACTCCTTGGACAAGCCTGCCGCCGACCCGATGATCGGTCGGTTGCTCGACGGTCGCTACCGCGTGGGTCCCCGGATCGCACGCGGTGGAATGGCGACCGTCTACGAAGCCATGGACGAGCGACTCGACCGCCTGTGCGCGGTCAAGATCATGCATCAGGGCATGGGCGACGACGACGACTTCGCCGCTCGGTTCGTGCGTGAGGCACGCAGCGCCGCCAAGTTGTCGCACCCCAACGTGGTCTCCGTCTTCGACCAGGGCGACGACAACGGCACCCTCTTCCTGGTCATGGAGTACATCCCCGGGCACACCCTGCGCGACGTGATCCGCAAGGAAGCTCCGATGACGCCGGCCAAGGCGCTCGCGCTCATCGACCCTGTCCTGTCGGCGCTGGCGGGTGCGCACGCCTCGCGCATGATCCATCGCGACGTGAAGCCCGAGAACGTACTGCTCGCCCCGGACGGCCGGATCAAGGTGGCCGACTTCGGCCTGGCCCGCGCGATCAGCGCCGAGACGCAGCACACCGCGACCGGCGGCGTGCTGATCGGCACGGTGTCCTATCTCGCACCTGAGCTGGTCGTCGACGGGAAGGCCGACGCCCGTTCCGACGTCTACTCCGCCGGCGTTCTCATCTACGAGATGCTCACGGGCCGCAAACCGCACGAGGGCGACACCGCCATCCAGGTCGCGTACAAGCACGTGCACGAGGACGTCCCGGCTCCCTCGGCGATCGCCCCCGGCATCCCGACGTACGTCGACGCGCTGGTTGCCCGCGCGACCGCCCGTGACCGCGACCTACGGCCGTCCGACGCCCGCGTCCTGCAGCAGCTGGTCCGACGGGTCAAGGCAGCCGTGGATGCCGGCGTCGTCGACGACCCGGAGCTGACCGCCGATCTGAGGCCACGTTCGGCGGTCCAGACGGACACGACCGACATCGACTACCACGACGACGAGTCCCCGACGGTGGTCACGCCGATCGGCGGC
>DATILB010000091.1:0-3096 GCA_035477015.1 Nocardioidaceae bacterium
CCTCGCGAGGAACCACGACCGGCGACGGCACCACGCCGAACGCTGCACGCATCCCCCACGCGACCGAGACCGTCAGCAGGATGCCGAGCGCGAGGGCGAGACCGAGCTCGCGGACGAACGGGAGCGGCGACAACGCGAGCGAGGCGAAGCCGACTGCGGCGGCCAGCGCGGCCACCACGACCCGGCGGACGCCACCCTGGCGGGACAGATAGAACGGGAAGTCGCTGCCGATGCCGAGCAGGATCGGCAGGAACGCGACGACCCCGAGCGAGAGCGAGTGGCCGATCCAGCCGAAGACGGCGACCGTGCCCGCCGTACCGCACAGCGCGGCGATCACCGGACGAAGCCGGGACCGACGACGAGAGGTCCATGGCACCAACAGGAACACGGCCGCGACCAGCAGCACCGACAGGCCACCGAGCAGGGGCAGCTCGGCGCGGGCACGATCGGTCAGCGCGGACGTGACAACGGGGACGCCGGTGACGGTGGTCTTGGACGGCTCTAACTGTGAGTCGGACACGGCGGAGCGGACGGCGGCGACCAGTCGCGACGCTGCGTCCTGGTCGAGGTCCTGACGTGGCCGCACCAGCACAGCGACCGACGTCGGCGACGGCACCACGAAGTGCCACTGGGGACGCGGGGTGCCGTTCTCGTCGAACATCACGGTCTCGACGAAGCGCCCGTTCTTCAGCGTGGGCAGCCCGGCGGGCAGTGCCCGGACCAGCAGCGCGCCGTACCGACGGTCGAACACAGCAACGGCCTCGTCGGCAGCCGCCTTGGCCTCCGCAGCGGAGGCACCCTCCTGGAGAGCCCGGCTCTCGGCCAGCTTCTGTACGGCGTCGCGGCGCCCGCTGATCTGGGCGAGCATGTCCTGCGCAGCTCCGGCGGTCTGGTTCAGCACGCTGGCCGGACCGTAGACCGCGGCCACGTCCGGCAGGTCGGCGAGGTCGCCCTCGAGCTTGAGCAGCCTGAGCAGCTTGTCCTGCTCGAGCAGCAGCCCACCCCGCTCCTCGGTCTCGAGGATCACGACGATGGGGTCACCACCGAACGTGCGAGCCTTGGCCTCAGTCGCCTCGTAGACGGCATCCCCCTTCGGGAGGAACGATGTCATCGACGAGTCGATCTCGACCTTGCTCAGCCCGATCCCCGCGACCACCGCCGCAAGGGCGGCGGTCACGAGAAGAAGGAAGCGACGGCCTGTCATCGGTACTACCTCTACTGGATCCGCTGCACGCGGGGGTAGTCCCCCCGGAACGGTGCGGGCTCGTCGGCCGTGTGCGGAGCCGGGTACGGGTTGGTCCAGGAGAAGGGGTCTGGCGGCAGGTTCACCGGCACACCCTTGATGCTGCGCAGGCCCTCAGCCGTGGCGGTCAGACGGATCGGTCGGATCCCGTCCTCGGCCAGGGTGTCGAACGATGCGCCGAAGTTGGCGAACATCGCACCGAGGTCGAGCCCGTACGGCGAGAGGTAGCCCAGCATCGGGTCCAGGTCGCGGAACAGCGTGTCCGCGTCGGGGACGAATGAACTCACGTTGCTGCCGAACGCCGGCACCCGGCTCAACGTGGCCGGGGCCTCGTCGAGCGTCCCGTCGAGACTGGGCAGCAGCCCTCGAAGGTCGTCCGTGGTGGCGGGCAGGGTGAGGAGCGCCTGGTTCAGGTCCGGTGCGGCCTTGCGCAGGTCGGCGGCGATCGGAGCGAGCGGACCCGAGAGCTCGCGCAGCTTGGACGCGGCGACCTCGACCTCGCTGAGCAGACCCGGGAGCGAGCGCACCGTCTCCTCGACGGCGTCACGCTTGCTCGCCGTCGCGGAGGTGAGCCGTTGGGCGTCGGCCACGAGCGAGGCGATCTGGCCCTGCCCGGTGTCCAGCGTCTGGAGCAGGATCGTGGCCTCGCGCGTCAGGGCCTGAAGGTCCTTCGACTGGGCTGCGAGTGCGTCGACGGCCGTGTAGCCCTGCTCCCCGATCCGACCGAGCCCGGTCATGATCTTGTCGAGGTCGGCCTTCGTGCCGCCGGTGGCCTTGGCGAGCGACTGGACGGCTGCGGACAGCGACTTGCGGGTCGGAGCGTCGAGCGTGCTGAGCAGCTCGTCCACGTCCACGGCCGGGACGACGGCTTGGTCGGCCAACGTCTCGCCGCTCTCGATCGCGGCACCACCGCCGTCGACCACGTCGATGTACGACGAGCCGACCAGCGACTTCACGCCGATCCGGACGGTCGCACCCTCGTGCAGCGGTGCGACGCCCTCCTGGATGCTCAGGACGACGCGAGCCTGGCCATCCGCGAGCTCGGTCGACTCGACCTTGCCGACCTTCACGCCGGCGATCTTCACGTCACCGAGCTCGGCGAGGTTCTTGATGTCGTCGGTGGTGAACGCGAGCCGGTAGTCGTTCGACTCGGTGAGGCCCGGGACGGAGCCGCCTGACTGGGTCCACAGGAAGACGAACCCAGCGACGCACGCGGTCGCGAAGGTCAGGACCGTGGCCAGGGCGGAGTTCCGCCGGAGGATCTGGACGTATCTCACAGAGCACCACCTGTCGGGTCGGTGACCTTCAGGACCACCTGGGCCCGGCCGATGTTGCCGTTGACGTCACCGAGGCTGAACGACGACGCGGTGTTGTAGACGAAGGCCCCGAGGTCGTCGAGCCAGGGCACGATGCGGGCGGTGGCTTCGGGCAAGGTCGAGGTGACCGGAGCCAGGTCGCCCATCGCCGCGCGCAGGTCGCCGACCAGCGGACGCAGGTCCGCGATCACCGGGCGGGCCTTCGCGATCACCGGGCCGGCCACGTCGACCAGGCGGTGGGCCGCGTCAACCGTGCGGTTGAGGCGCTTCAGCGCGGCTGGCAGGTCGTTCGCTGCCGCGTTGAGCGACTTCAGGGTCGGGGTCAGCTGGTCGGTCAGTCGACCGGCACTGGCCATCGAGCTGCGCAGCGTGCCGGTCACACCCGGCAGCAGGTCGAGGGACTCGGCGAGCTGGCTGTCGCGACGAGCGACGGCGACCAGGGTCTCCTCGAGGGACGCAGCCAGCGACGCCAGCCGCTTGTCGTCGGCACCGGCTGCCGTCGAGATCTGAGCAACAGCACTGACGAGGCGGCGGATG
>DATILB010000092.1:0-13102 GCA_035477015.1 Nocardioidaceae bacterium
GAGCCTTGCCCGCGCGGAGCGCGGAGCCACCCCACGCGCAGCACTCCCCCGCCGAAGGGGGCAGGGCCGATGACGCCAGGGCTCAGCCGCGTCATCGCCGCTGGACAGGGTTGGGCGGCGCGACGATAAGGCCCGAGGAGAGAGGATTTGAACCGGAACCCTCTGGGCGTGATCAGAGGCTCTGCGACAACTACGGTTTCGGGCCGGAAGCTACCGATGCGCTCGGTATGGCAAGGGATTCGCCCTTGCTTCCAACCTCAGGATACCCGTCCACTACCGAGCAGGACGGACCCAATGTGGACCGTAAGTGGACAGCGGTCGAATCCCTCCGACCAGGATTCATGGCCGCGCAGATCGTTTCCTGCCCTTGCCGACTGAATCCGGAGGGTTGATGGAGGGTCTTCGAAACTACGCAGATGGTGCCACCTGGTCGGCCATGAGGACGGCGACGCGTCGCTGCTCACGCGTTGGGTAGGTCAGCTGCGAGGTTGCGGTCACCAGGAAGTGACCGACGACGGTCGGTCCCCGTTGCACAAGGACTGCAACGTACTCGTCAGTCGGCAGCCCGTCGCGATCGACATCGACGAGGTGGCCGTTCCGGGTTAGGAGGCCGTCGTGGTCCAGGACAGCTACACGAGCATCGCGCACCGGCCCCTCGATGTACCGGCATTTGTCGGCTGCCAGAACGTCGGTGATCTGACGGGCGACGACGTCAACCACGGCACCTACCGGCATGTTGCCTTCTGCAACCGCGCGTGCTGCACCGAGGACCCCGTCGAGGTAGCCCGAGCGGCGCGCAGCTTGTTTCTGCTGTCGATAGCCCCACAAGGCAACCTCCGTGACCGCGAGGCTAATCCCCACGAGCAGAACGGTCGCCTCGATGTCGTCAGCATCGGCGATGGTGAAGCGTAGGTACGGCTCGGTGAGGAAGAAGTCGAACCAAGCGCCGGCGGAGAGTGCGGCCAGGACGCCGGCAACCCGGTCACCGGTCGCTGCGGCCACCACAACCCATACGACCAGGACCAACACCGAGGTCGCCGCAGTCACGTCGTCGCGGACGTTCGACAAGATCGCGGCCGTTATCAATGGCGCGAGGACCGCACCAGCTCGCACTGACGGACGCCACCACGGGGCCTGTGGCCAGTCGGCCAGCCTTCCGGGCATAGGACTCACTCCTTCACGACAACGGACACACTCAGTCTGGCCCGGATAGTTCTTGTTGCGGAGATGCCTTGACGGAATCCCTACGCACTGGTGCGAGCAAATCTGCGAGGAGTCGGCGCACCCTCAGGTCGCGTGTAGGTGCGCGGCTCGCATTGGTAAGTCGTCAACGAACTGCGCTCGCGCGTGCGGTTTGAGGAGAGGGCACGAGTCTCCCCGGCGTTGGCGTTCATGGCATGAAGCGGTAGCCCATTCCCGGCTCGGTGAGCAGGTGGCGAGGGCGCGTGGGATCTGGCTCGAGCTTCTTTCGAAGTTGAGCCATGTACTGACGCAGGTAGTGGGTCTCGTTGAGATACGTCGGTCCCCATACGTCCTGGAGAAGTTGGCGTTGGCTCACGAGCTTGCCCGGGTTGCGCACCAAGATGCCGAGGAGCTCCCATTCGGTCTTAGTGAGATGGACCAGTTCTCCGCCTTCGTGTTGGACGGCTTTCTCGGCCAGGTCCACCGTGTGCGCGCCGATTCGTACTGGCTCGACGTCGATGATGTCGGGCCGAAGGCGTCGGCCGACGGCGTTCATGCGGGCCAGCAACTCTTCGATGTTGAAGGGCTTGGTGACGTAGTCGTCGGCACCGGCGTTGAGCGCGACGATCTTGTCACTGCTCCCGGCACGGCCTGAGAGCACGATGATCGGAACGTCGGTCCATGCCCGCAGCGCTCGGATCACGTCGACACCGTCGGTATCGGGGAGGCCTAGGTCAAGGATGACGACGTCTGGGCGTTCAGTCTTTGCGGCGTTGAGTGCGGTCGCACCGTCGGCAGCTGTGCTGACCTCGAAGTGACGGGCGTGCAGGTTGATCCGCAGCGCCCGAAGGATCTGGGGTTCGTCGTCGACCACAAGGACTCGCATCACGTGATCGCCTCTTCGGTTCGCTCGGGCGCGGGCCCATGGGCCGGGGCGACGACGAGGGCCAGGTCCATGGTGAGTCCGCCACCGGGGGTGTCGTCGGCGTCCAGACTGCCGTTCATGGCCTCGGCAAGTCCCCTGGACAGGGCTAGGCCGAGCCCGATGCCTGGCGGCCCGTTCTGGTCACCGGAGCGCTGGAACGGCAGGAAGACGCGTTCGCGTTCATCGGCGGGCAGCCCGGGACCGTGGTCGATGACATGAATGTGAACCCTGTCGCCGTGACTGCTGGCTGATACAGCAGGGGGCGCGCCAGGCGGCGAGTACTTGAGCGCATTCGAGACCAGGTTGGCCAGGATTCGCTGGAGGAGCGCAGGATCGACGATCACGTCGGGCAGGTCGTCGGCGAGCCGGATCCGGACCTCGTCGGCGGCGTCGCCCAGCTCGTCGATCGCGAGGGGGATGACTTCTGCGACGCTGGTCGGTTGAGGGTGTACGCCGAGCGCGCCGGCCTGGAGGCGGCTCATGTCGAGCAGGTTCTCGACGAGGTGGGCGAGCTGGTCGAGGGACTCGTCGGCGGTGGCGAGCAGCTCCTGGCGATCGGTTTCATCGAACACCACATCCAGGGTACGAAGCCCGCGAACGGCAGCCTTCGCCGATGCCAGAGGCGTCCGCAGATCATGACTGACAGCGCGCAGCAGGGCGGTGCGCAGCTTGTCGGCCTCGGCGATCGGCGCGGCGGCCGCAGCCTCCTCGCCGAGTCGCTGCTGGCGCAGGGCCACGGCAGCCTGCACGGCAAAGGCCTCCACGACCCGCTGGTCGGCGGCGGCGAGTGGTCGCCCCTTAAGGACGAGGGTGAGCGTGTCGTCGATCGGTAGGTCGACATCTCCCTGTCCGGGGGCGCCGCAGGCTGGAGAGCCGACGCTCTCCGCGACGGTCCAGCGGCTCGAGTCACGCCGTTGTGTCGGCGAGTCAGGGACGTCGGGATTGCGTTCGAGCAGTGTGACGGAGTCCAGGGCGAAGGACTCCCGGAGTTGGTCAAGTAGAGCCCGTAACGGGCGGGATCCACGGAGCACGCTTCCCGCCACCGTGGCGAGGGCGTTAGCCTCGCGCCGGGCACGCACGGCCTGCTCGGTTCGTCGGACCGCAACGTTGACGGTGACGCTGACGGTGACGGCCACGAGGAGAAAAACGCCCAGTGCCAGGACGTTCTCGGTCTCCGCAATCGTCCAGGTGTGGACAGGCGGTGTGAAGTAGTAGTTGAGCAGGAGCGAGCTGACCACCGCTGCGGTCAGGGCGGCCCAGAGCCGTCCGACGAGCGACGCCGCGACCACGGCGACGAGGAAGATCAGGATGAGGCTGGACAGCGACAGGTCGTCGCGCATGGGCTGGAGAACCACGGTCAGCAGCGGCATGAGGATCGCAGTGAGGGCGAGTCCGACGAGCAGTCTTCCCAGCGGCTGGTCCCTACGCCAGGTTCGGCGCAGGCGGGGCCGTCTGGTTTCCTCGTGGGTGACGAGGTGGACGTCGATGGGGCCGGATTCGGCAACGGTGGTGATGCCGATGCCCCGGGAGAACAGCTGAGCGAAACGTCCGCGGCGGCTGGCGCCGAGGACGAGTTGGGTGGCGTTGACGCCTCGGGCGAAGGAGAGGAGGGCGTCGGGGATGTCGTCGCCGACGACCTGGTGGTAGGTGCCTCCGATGCTCTCGACGAGGGCCCTTTGTCGGGCGAGGTGCGCCGGGTCTGGGCCCGTGAGGCCCTCGCTGTGTAGGACGTGGACCGCGAGCAGGTCTGCGCCGCGGGCGCGTTCTGCGATACGTGCGGCGCGGCGGACCAGGGTGTCGCCCTCTGGGCCGCCGGTCAGGGCGACCACGACGCGTTCCCGGGCCTCCCAGGTGCCCTCGATGTCGTGATCGCGGCGGTACTGGTCGAGCTGGACGTCAACCTTGTCGGCCAGCCACAGCAGACCCAGTTCGCGCAGTGCGGTCAGGTTGCCGACCCGGAAGTAGTTGCCGAGGGCGGCGTCGACCTTGTCGGGCTTGTAGATGTTGCCGTGGGCCATCCGACGGCGTAGCGCCTCGGCGGTCATGTCGACGAGCTCGATCTGTTCGGCCGCGCGAACGACTGCGTCCGGGATCGTCTCCTGTTGCTTGATGCCGGTGATCTGTTCGACGACGTCGTTGATCGACTCCAGGTGCTGGATGTTGACGGTGGTAATCACGTCGATGCCGGCGGCGAGCAGTTCTTCTATGTCCTGCCAGCGCTTCTCGTGTCCCGAGCCGGGCACGTTGGTGTGGGCCATCTCGTCAACGAGTGCCACCTTGGGGTTGCGGGCCAGGATGGCGTCGAGGTCCATCTCGGTGAACTCCGCGTCCCGGTAGCCGAGGCGGCGGCGCGGGACGATCTCGAGTCCTTCGGCTGCCGCGATCGTGTTGGGCCGGTCATGGGTCTCGACGTACCCGACGACGACATCGGTGCCTCGCTCCTGCCGGCGTCGGCCTTCCTCCAGCATGCGGTAGGTCTTGCCGACGCCGGGTGCGGCACCGAGGTAGACGCGGAGCTTGCCGCGAGACGTCATCGCCACACCTTCCCTTCGTTGTCTGCCTCGGTCATCCCTGCGGTTAGTGCTCGTCGAGCGCGATGTTTAGTTCCAGCACGTTGACGCCAGGTTCGCCGAGCAGTCCGAGGGCGCGTCCGTAGGTGTGCTTCCTGATCAACTCTTCCACCTGGGCGAGGTCGATGCCGCGTTCGCGGGCGACACGGGGCGCTTGGAGTTCGGCGTAGGCCGGGGAGATGTGGGGGTCCAGCCCGGAGGCGCTGGCGGTGACCGCGTCGGCGGGGACGGCCGGGTCGGCGGGAGCGTCGCCGCGGATGGGTATGACGACGGCGCCGGAGTAGTCCTCGTTCGGATCGGCGAGCTCAACGCGCACGCCACCGTACTCGGAGATGAAGGGGGTCCCGTCGGTCTCGTTGAGGCTGACCGCGCGGACCACGTCCCCGGTGAGCCCGCGGGAGTAGTAGACGCCGAGGACGGCGCCGACACCGTCGCCGGTGCAGTAGGGGCGGCCGCCGTCGACGTCCTCGAGGTCGCCGACCGCGAGGCTGCGGCCGCAGACCTGGGTGAGCAGGCTCGCCCGGTCGGGGGTGTCGACGACGTCCTCGGGCCCGAGGTTGCTCGCGGACGTGGCGGTGGGGTCGTATCCCTCGCCGGCGGCGGAGGGGCGGGACTGGAAGTAGGTGGGGATCGGGTTGCCGTCGGTGTCTGTGAAGGACTGGCCGACGAGCCGGCTGCCCACGACTCGGTCATCGAGGGTGACCAGGGATCCGTCGGCGTGTGTGTCGAGTCCGGGGATGTGGGCCGCCGCGACCATGGTCAGCGGGTAGCCGAAGCCGAGGAGGACGGTGAAGACGGCCAGGGCTCGGCCGGCCGCGACGTGGCGGGCTATGAAGGGGTTGTTGATACGCATCAGGACATCCCGGGGAGGAATTGGACCAGCAGGTCGATGAGTTTGATTCCGACGAAGGGCGCGATGACGCCGCCGCCGCCGTAGACAAGCAGGTTGCGGCGCAGCAGTGCCGCGGCGCCGCCGGGGCGGTAGGAGGCGCCGCGCAGGGCGAGAGGGATGAGCGCGATGATCACGAGGGCGTTGAAGATCACCGCGGACAGGATCGCCGACTGGGGACTGGCCAGGGCCATGATGTTGAGCCTGTCCAGGCCTGGGTAGACGCTGACGAAGATCGCCGGGATGATCGCGAAGTACTTGGCGATGTCGTTGGAGATCGAGAATGTCGTCAGCGCGCCGCGGGTGATCAGCAACTGCTTGCCGATCTCGACGATCTCGATGAGCTTGGTCGGGTCGGAGTCGAGGTCGACCATGTTGCCGGCCTCTTTGGCGGCCGAGGTGCCGGTGTTCATCGCGACGCCGACGTCGGCTTGGGCCAGTGCGGGGGCATCGTTGGTGCCGTCGCCGGTCATGGCGACGAGTCGACCGCCGGCCTGCTCGGTCTTGATCAGCTCGAGCTTGTCCTCGGGGGTGGCTTCGGCGAGGAAGTCGTCGACGCCGGCCTCGTCGGCGATTGCCTTGGCTGTGAGTGGGTTGTCGCCGGTGATCATGACGGTGCGGATGCCCATGCGGCGCATCTCGTCGAACCGTTCGCGCATGCCGTCCTTGACCACGTCCTTGAGGTGGATGACGCCCAGCGCGCGGGCTGGCTCGCCACCGCGCTTCTCGGCGACGACCAGAGGCGTCCCGCCTGCGGCGCTGATCGCGTCAACGGTGGCCCCGACGTCTTGGGTCGGATGGCCGCCATTCTCGCGGACCCAATGCATGACCGCCGCGGCGGCGCCCTTGCGGATCTGCCGGTCATCGACGTCCACCCCGGACATCCGGGTCTGCGCGGTGAACGGCACCCAGGTGGCGTGTGCCAGTTCGCCGGGTTGCCGTTCACGCAGGCCGTGGGCCTGCTTGGCGTAGACCACGATGGAGCGGCCCTCGGGGGTCTCGTCGGCGAGGCTGGACAACTGTGCGGCGTCGGCGAGGTCCGAGACCTCGACGCCGGTGACGGGCGCGAACTGTGAGGCCTGACGGTTGCCGAGAGTGATGGTGCCGGTCTTGTCTAGCAGAAGCGTGCTGACGTCACCGGCGGCCTCGACGGCCCGGCCGGACATGGCCAAGACGTTGCGCTGCACCAGTCGATCCATGCCAGCAATACCGATCGCCGATAGCAGCGCGCCGATCGTAGTGGGGATCAAGCAGACCAGCAGGGCGACCAGGACCACCGGGGTAACGCCATTGCCGTCGAGGGCCGCAGTGTCGGGCGCAGCTGCGTTGACGTCCATGGCGTAGATCGCCAGCGGCTGCAGGGTGACCACGGCCATCAGGAAGATCACGGTCAGCGCAGCGAGCAGGATGTTCAGGGCGATCTCGTTCGGGGTTTTCTGCCGGTCCGCTCCTTCGACCAGGGAGATCATCCGGTCGATGAAGCTCTCGCCCGGTGTCTGGGTGATCTGGACGACGATCCGGTCCGAGAGCACCTTGGTGCCGCCGGTGACCGCGCACCGGTCGCCGCCTGACTCCCGGATCACCGGGGCGGACTCGCCGGTGATCGCGGACTCGTCGACGCTGGCGATGCCCTCAACGACGTCGCCGTCCCCAGGGATGATGTCCCCGGCCTCGCACAGCACGATGTCGCCCTTCGCCAGTTTCGGCGCGGCGACGCTTTCGACGTCCGCCACGGCGATGAACTTGCCGGGAGTCCAGTCACTGACGCGGCGGGCGATGGTGCCCTGACGGGTCTTGCGCAGGCTGTCCGCCTGGGCCTTTCCGCGGCCCTCGGCGACCGCCTCGGCGAGGTTGGCGAACACCACGGTGGCCCAGAGCCACCCGGTGATCAGCCAGGCGAACACCGACGGGTCGGTGATGGCGAGGACGGTGGTGTACGCCGCACCAACCTCAACGATGAGCATGACCGGATTGCGCCACATGATGCGTGGGTCGAGCTTGCGCAGCGCCTCAGGAAGGGACGTGGCGAGCTGCCTGGGGTCGAGGAGGCCACTCGCGGTGGCGGGCGCGTTCATCGGGCGAGTCCTTCTGCGAGCGGGCCGAGCGCGAGCGCTGGCAGGAACGTCAGCGCGACCAGAACGATGGTCACGCCGATCAGCATGGAGACGAAGAGCGGCGTGTGGGTCGGCATGGTGCCGACGGACGCGGACGCCGGTGCCTGCCGGGCAAGGCTGCCGGCGAGTGCGAGCACCAGCACGATCGGCAGGAACCGGCCCAGCAGCATGCATAGCCCCAGCGCGACGTCGTACCAGGGTGTGTTGACGGTCAGACCAGCGAAGGCGGAGCCGTTGTTGTTGCTGGCCGAGGTGAAGGCGTAGAGGACCTCGGAGAAGCCGTGGCTGCCGGTGTTGAGCATCGATGCCCGCTGCCCGGGGCTCGCCATCGCCAACGCTGTGCCGACCAGCACCAGGAAAGGTGTAACCAGGAAGTAGAGCGAGGCCAGCTTGATCTCCCGTGAGCCGATCTTCTTGCCCAGGTACTCCGGTGTTCGGCCGACCATGAGTCCGGCGACGAAGACGGTGAGGATCGCGAGGACCAGCATCCCGTAGAGCCCCGAACCGACCCCGCCGGGTGCGACCTCGCCGAGCATCATGTTGAACATCTGCACTCCACCGCCCAGGGAGGAGTAGGAGTCATGGAAGGAATTCACCGACCCGGTCGACGTCAGGGTGGTCATCGCCGCATAGGTAGCGGAGTTTCCCGTCCCGAACCGCACCTCGCGTCCCTCCATCGACGCTCCGACCGCGCTCGGGACCGTGCCCGGATGCGCGAGCTCGACGACGTTGAGCAGCCCCACGGAGGTGACGGCGATGATGCCCATCGCGGCCACGATCGCCAGGCCCTGGCGCTTGTCGCCGACCATGCGGCCGAACACGCGAGGAAGCGCGAACGGGATCAGACCCAGGAGAAAGATCTCCAGCCAGTTGGTCCACGTCGTGGGGTTCTCGAACGGGTGGGCGGCGTTGACGTTGTAGAAGCCGCCGCCGTTGGTACCGAGCTCCTTGATGACCTCCTGGCTCGCCACCGGACCGCCGGTGATCGTCTGCGAGCCACCCGTGAGCGTGGTGATGTCGGTGCCCGCGGAGAGGTTCTGCACCATGCCCGCGGCGACGAAGATGATCGTGCCGAGGATCGCGACGGGGAGAAGCACCCGGATCACCAAGCGGGTCAGGTCGACCCAGAAGTTGCCCAGGTGGTCGGACCGCTTGCGGGCCAGACCGCGGATGAGAGCGACCGCGACCGCGATGCCGACGGCCGCGGAGACGAAGTTCTGCACCGCCAGACCGGCCATCTGGGTCAGGTGGGTCATCGTCGACTCGCCCGAGTAGGCCTGCCAGTTGGTGTTGGTCACGAAGCTGACCGCGGTGTTCCAAGCGACGTGAGACTCGACGCCGGGCATGCCGCCGTCCAGCCACAGGTGGCCTTGCAGCCGCTGCAGGCCATACAGCAGGAGGATCGATAGGGCGGAGAACGCGAGGACGCTGCGGGTGTAGGCCCCGGAGTTCTGTTCGTTGTCCGGGTTCACCCCGACCAGCCGATAGATGACCCGCTCCACCCGCATGTGCCGCGATGCCGTCACCACACGAAAGAGATAGTCACCGAAGAACCGGTAACCGACAGCCCAGGCGGCGATCAGCGCGACAACGAAGAGCGCCGCCGCCCAGCCCGCGCTCATCAGAACCGCTCCGGGAAGAGCAGTGCGACCAGGACGAAGATGCCGAGTCCGGTGGCGAGAACCAGGCCGATCAGATTGACCAGGGTCACAGCCGCTCGATCCCCTTCAACACGAGGGCCAACAGCCCGAACAACAGGATCGTCAGCACGATCAGGGTCAGGTCGGCCATGAGCGGAACCCCTTCAAGAGACTCGACTGGCAAGCCGCCAGATCGGCGACCGCCCGACTACTCAAGCCAGCCACCGGAAGCAATGCCAGCCGGGATGGCGGTTCCTGACGAAATCAATACGGGGACCACTCCCCCATTGACGTCCTACCTACGGCGCGGTGATCTCCGCCCCATATATCTCCTCACTGAACCGGGCATTGGATACCGCTTCATACCCTGACCCGGTCAGCCTGTTACCGACGGAGCTGTCTTCGTCCCGCGCTACTGCAGGTGCCATGGACCAGGATCACCGGCCGACTGGCCCGGCGTGCGACCGCCGTTGAGGTACTGCCCAGCAGCGCGGTGCCGAGAACTGAGCGAGCGCGGGTGCCGAGGACTATCAACCGAACGTCAAGCGCTTCAGCCTCCGCGACGATCGCGCGCGCAACATGTGCGCGGTCGGCATCGCGGACGACCCCGCTGGTGGTCACCCCTTGTTGACGAAGCCGATTCACGGCGACCTGGGCAACGGCGCTCGCCTCGGCTGGGGTCTCGACGTAGTAGTGCCCGCCACGGCAGGTGTCCCACGCACGAACGTAGATGGCCCACGCGTCGGCTCGCAGTGCGTGAGCCCACTCCGCGGCAGCGTCCAACGCGTTGTCAGCAGTCGGGGATCCGCTGTAGGGGAAGAGGAGCCGGCTCTGCGGAAATCCGATGCTAGGCCGGTCGATGCGGGGTATGGTCGCCGTCCACTCGGGTGACGTGTGGGCGTCCAACTGGCTGATGGCTGCGCGCATGGTCGACCTGACTCTCTGCCGACCAGTCTTCCCGGCGCACCATCAACGGCCAGAGTACGCCCGTCCACGCGTGCGTAGGAATGGGCTGCTTCAACGCGCTGGCTTCCTGCGTCACGCAAACGCGAAGTAACGGAGCCAGAAGTAGGCCCAGGCGATGGTGATGGTCACGAAAGTGACGATGAGGCCGTACTTCGTGAAGTGCCAGAACGAGATCTTGTGTCCGTTGCGAGCGGCGATACCGATGATCACGACGTTGGCGCTGGCGCCGACCGCGGTGGCGTTGCCGCCGAGATCGGAACCGAGAGCGAGTGCCCACCACAGGGCGTTCGCCTGGTCGGACCCGCCGCCTGCGTGGACCAGGTCGTTGACGATGGGCGCCATCGTGGCGACGTACGGGATGTTGTCGACGATGCCCGAGAGCGCAGCGGAGCCCCAGATCAGTCCGGTGCCGGCGAGGAGGTACCGGTCGCCGACGGAGTCGGTGAGCCAGTTCCCGATGTCGGACATGACCCCGACCTCGACGAGGGCTCCGACCATGACGAACAAGCCCATGAAGAACACCAGGGTTGGCCACTCGACATCTTCGAGGAACTCGTTCGGTTGGGTCCGTGACACCGCGACAAGCGCCCCCGCGCCGAGCAGCGCGACGATCGATGGTTCGAGGTGGAAGATCGAGTGGCCGATGAACCCGATCATCACCAGCGTCAGTACAACCCCGCACTGGGTCAGGAGCCGCTTGTCGGTGATGACCTCACGCTCGTCGAGCTCCATGACATCAGCGGCGCGTTGCGCGTCGTAGACGAACGCAGAGCGGAACATCACCCGGCACATCAGTACGAACACGCCAAGCAGCACGATGATGATGGGTGCCAGGTTGAACAGGAAGTCATTGAACGTCAGGCCGGACTTGCTGGCGATGATGATGTTGGGTGGGTCGCCGATCAGGGTGGCTGTGCCACCGATATTGGAAGCCATTGCCTCGGCGATGAGGAACGGGATCGGTCGCACGCCGAGCCGGTCACAGACCAGCAGCGTGACTGGTGCGATGAGCAGCACGGTGGTCACGTTGTCGAGGAGCGCCGAGGCGACCGCGGTGATCACGATGAGCGTCACCATCACGGCGAAGGGGCGGCCACGGGCGCGCTTGGCCGACCAGATCGCGATGTACTCAAAGACGCCGGTCTGTTTGATCACACTGACGATGATCATCATGCCGAGCAGCAGGAAGATGACGTTCCAGTCGACGCCGGTCTCCTCGCTGAAGAACGCGGTATGGGCGTCGACCACACCGAGGAGAACCATGGCTGCGGCTCCCGTGAGGGCTGCGGCGACCCGGTGGATCCGCTCGGTGGCGATTAGCACGTAAGCCGCGACGAATGCCGCGATCACCAGCCAGGTCGTCAACGAGTGGTCCCGGTATCCAGCAGGTGGGCGAGCAGTCCACTCACGGTGATCGCACCGAGCAAAGTCGTTCCATCCACGACTGCGATAATGGGGCTACGCATTCCGGCCATCCGCGCAGCGACCTCGATGGCGGTGGCGTCGGGCGGCACGATCGGGAGATCCAGCACATCGCCCCGCTTGGGAAGCACGTCGCGCACCCGGCGGCTCACCAGTTTGGCGCACAACTGATCGGCGGACTTCTCGTCGTACGCGCGCGCCAATGCCGGGTCGTCCTGCACATACGTCGGCACGACGAACCGCAACACCTGCGACCCCGGCAGAACCGTGTATGGCTGACCGGACTCGTCGAGCACAATCAAGCCAGGCAGACGATGCTCCGCCAACAGACGAGCAGCGTCCAAGGCATCGGTCTCCAAGGTGACCGTCGGGAACGATTGCGCAAGGTCTCGTGCCAACATCAGGGAACTCCACCTCTCGAGGCCAATTCTGAAAGCCACGCTATCTGGTGGCTCACGCAACGCGGCCGTCGTGAGGAGCTACTGAGTCCATCCATCAAAGGCCGAGATCTCGGCTAGTAAATGGACCCGGATCGAATCCCGCGGCCGTGGTGCGGTGACAGCGACGTGCTCGTTGCCCCTCAACGATGCATTGAACGCCAAGCCTGGAATCCGCCGACCAGATCCGTGGCGGAGCGGACTCCCAACTCCTGCAGCGTCGCGGCGGCCAGACTCGAGCTGTATCCCTCGTCGCAGACGATGACCAGTCGCACGTCGGGCCCGGTTGCGATGGGCAGCCGGTCCGGCGAGGTCGGGTCGAGTCGCCATTCCAGGACGTTGCGATCGACCACGATGGCGCCGGGCAGGTCGCCGTCGCGGGTCCGCTGTTCGAGTGGTCGGATGTCGATGAGGATCGCTCCCCGGGCGACTTCATCGGCGAGGTCCTCGACCGGCACGCGGTCGAGGTTGCGCCGGGCATGCGCCAGCAGTTCGTCGATAGCCGTGGGGTCTGTCATGAATCCTCCTCGCCGCGATTCCAGGAGACGCGGGCCCTGATCCGAATCCTGGTGCCATCGCTGGGGGCGTTGATGATGCCCCGGGGGCGGAGGCGTTCGGGACGGTCTCGGATCGCCTCGAAATCGAACGCACGCAGTAGCTCGCGGAGGATCTCAACTGACTCGACGAGTGAGAAGGCTGCTCCGATGCACCGCCGAGGACCTCCTCCGAAAGGGATCCACGTGTTCGACGCCGGGTTCCCGGCAAGGAAGCGATCGGGTCGGAACGTGCCGGCATCGTCGTGGAGTGCCTCGCTGAGCCCGACGAGGCCGAGGGCGGGTGAGACGACGACACCGGCAGGGAGCAGGTATCCGGCCACGTCGGTGTCTTGGGTGAGGCTGCGGGTGGCCTGGAAGATCACGGGTCGCAGCCGCATGGCCTCCTTGGCGACAGCCTCGA
>DATILB010000093.1:0-4382 GCA_035477015.1 Nocardioidaceae bacterium
GCAGTACGGACCCGGTCAGCAGGAAGAGCAGCACGCACGTGAGCAGCACGATCAGCCCGATCACCAAGGGCGCGTTCTTGACCAGGCTGGCCTTCTCGTCGACGAACCGGGCGGTGTTGCCCGTCACCAGCAGCTCCGTGCCTGCGGGGGTGGCGAGGTCGCGCACGTCGTGGACGGCGTCCTGCGACGTGCCCGAGAGGGCGAAGTCGTCGAGAGCGGCCGTCGTGAAGGCCACGTCCCCGCTGGCACGGACGAACGGTGCGACGGCGGCGACGTGTGGCACGCGGCCGATGTCCTGGGCGATCGCTGCCAGCTGCTCGTCCGTGACGGACCCCTTGACCGTGAGCGAGACGCCCTCGCTGACCTCACGGCCGTAGTGGTCGGTGAGGTACTTGTTGGTCGCGTAGGACTGCTGGCCCGGTGGCACCGCCTGCGCGCTCGGACCGGTGAAGGTGGTGTCGAGGAGTGGCGCGGCGAGCGCGAGGAGGACGACCGACGTCGACACCGCGACGAGGACGGGGCGCCGCATCACGCCCTGCGCGAGACTCAGCCAACGGCTCGACGTGGCGGAGACCGCAGGGCCCCGCCGGATGGACCACATGTTGATGCGCGGACCGAGCACAGCCAGCAGCGACGGTACGACGAGCAGCGCCATGACCGCCGAGAGCACGCCCACGACAGCGCCGGCGAGGCCGATTGAGTAGAGGAACCGCTGCGGCATCAGCATCATCGCCGACATGGCTGCGGCCACGGTCAGACCGGAGAAGAGGGCGGTGCGGCCCGCGGTGCGGATCGTGCGCCGGTGCGCCTCGAACCCTGCGCCTTGCGCATCGACCTCTTCTCGATAGCGGGACACCAACAACAACGCGTAGTCGACTGCGAGGCCGAGGCTGAGGCCGGTCGCGAGGTTCAGTGCGAAGAGCGAGGTGTCGACCATCGAGGACATGATCCGCAGCGCGAAGAGCGTGCCGACGATAGAGAGGCCGCCGATCAGCAGCGGGATGGACGCGGCGATGACGCCCCGGAAGACGATGAGCAGCAGCAGCCCAAGGATCGGGAAGGCGATCAGCTCGGCGTTGACCAGGTCCTTGCGCGTTTGGTCATTGACCTCGTTGAAGGTCGGCGCGTAGCCGCCGTACGACAGGTCGAGCAGGTCAGAGGTCACGCGCTCGCGCACGGACTCGTCCGCGTCCCCGCCCGCGTCCTCCAGGTCGGTGGTCGACAGGTGGGCGGTGAGGACCAGTGAACGCCGGTCCTTCTCGATCAGGCTCCCGTACGCCGCGGGGTTGTCCAGCGGGTTGGTGACCATGCCGACATACGTCGCTCCTCGGAGCTCGTCGGCGAGGCGGGCCACCTCAGCCACGATGGCGGGGTCCTTGAGCTTCAACGCCCCGCCGTCGTTCGCTTTGACTACCACGACGAGCCCGGGCTCTGCGGCGTACCCGAGAGCATCCGCCAGGACGACGCCGGCCTTCTCGCTCTCGGACGCTGGGTCGGTGAAGCCGGCGGCCTTGAGGTGGTGCTCCACGTCATGCCCGACGAACCCGGCGACAGCGGCGAAGAGGAAGACGGCGGCGAGCACCTTGCGCGGGTGGTGCCAGGTCAGGCTGGCGATGCGGTCGAGCATGGCCTTCAACCTAGCAGAGTGAGTTTCTTCTGGGAACTCACTCCGCTATGATCCACGTCATGCAGCGAGCGGACTTCAGCGAGATGCAGTGCTCGGTGGCGCGGACCCTGGACATCATCGGGGACCCCTGGACGCCGTTGGTGCTGCGCGACATCGCCATCGGCGTCTCCCGCTTCGATGCGATCCACCGCAACCTGGGCCTCTCCCGCAAGGTGCTCACCCAGCGCCTCAACAGCCTGCTCGAGCACGAGGTCGTCGAGCGCACGGCGTACCAGGACAACCCGCCGCGCTTCGACTACACGCTGACCGAGAAGGGCACCGACCTCGCGATGGTGCTGCTCGTGCTCCAGGCGTACGGCGACAAGCACATCCTCGGCCGCGACAACGCGCCCGTCGTCTGGCAGCACCTGAACTGCGGCAACCAGGCCAACCCGGTGGTCTGCTGCGACCAGTGCGGCGAGCAGGTCCGGCCCGGGGAGGCGATCCCGACGCCCGGCCCGGGGTTCGACGGTGAAGCGTTCCCGGAGATCAGCAAGGCGTTCGACCGGATCCAGCAGCTGCTTGCCGCCCTTTAGCGGCAGTGGTCAGGGCTGGAGCAGGCCCGCAACCAGACCGCCGACGTCGGCGACGAGCTCCTCCACGACAGCCACGGTCTCCTCGAGCTGCTCGGGGAGCGTGGCGGCCGGCTTCGGTGCGGTTGCCTTGGGGGCGTCCTGCTGTGGTGCAGGTGTCGGCGCCGCCGGCAGGTCACGGACCTCGACGTCCGGCTTGGTCTCCCCCACGTGCTGCTTCTTCGGGTGCCGGGGCTTGTCGAGCGGCAGCTTCGAGGTCGTGTACGACGGACCGAACGACACCTGTGCGTACGAGTTCGTCGGAACAGTCGTGTAGCTGCCGTCGGCGTACCCGTCCGCAGTGGACTTCACGAGCGACACGTAGTCGTACGAGTGGTTGTAGCGGTAGACCGCCACCCCGAGTCCTGACTCGGTGCTGAGGTCCTCCTTGCCCGAGCACAGGTAGACGGCAGCGGCGAGCGCGGCATCATCGACGTCCTGCGGGTCGCGCTTCTGGTCGCCGTCACCGTCGACTCCCACGACCGACCAAGTCGAGGGGATGAACTGCATCGGCCCGACCGCGCGGTCGTAGTCACCGTCGTCGTCGTACAGGCCGGCGTCGGTGTCCTCGATGCGCGCCGTGCCGTTCGACCCGGTGAGCGGGACGCCATAGATGCCGGGAGTGGCCACCCCTTGCTGCGAGAGCACGCTGCCGCCGTACCGGCCGTGGTCGGACTCCACCCGGCCGATCGCCGCGAGCACTGGCCAGGTCAGTCGGCAGCCGGGGTCGGTGCCGTCGATGATGTGGGCCGCCCGCTGGTACGCCGAGAGCGCGGCGGCCGGGATCCCGCCACCGCTGGAGGCGACGGGCCTCGTAGTGACGGGCCTGGACTGGCTGGCCGGAGCCTCGATGGCCTCGGCCGGGGGGACGTTGTCGGGAAGGGCTGCCGCCTCCGGCGCCGCGCCGGCGCTCGTGACCGCGAGGCTGACCGTCCAGCCTCCGGAGAGCAGCGCCAGGGGCACGAGGGCCGAGGCCTTGTGCCAGGTGTGGGTCGCCATGGTCAGTTCCTTCCAGTGATTTTCAAATCAAGTTTAAATTAAGTGACACTCCTTGCCAAGGGGGAAGGGCGGTTCCAGGGCGGCTGATCCATACAATTGAGACGTGGCTAGAAAACCTGCGACCAAGACCGCCAAGGCGGCGCCCTCCGGCGCCAAGTCCGCCCGCACGCGCGAGCGGATCCTCGACGCGGCCGCCGCGGTGCTGAGCCGCAAGGGGTACGCCGGCACCCGCCTCACCGATGTCGCAGAGCAGGCCGAGATCCAGGCCCCCGCGATCTACTACTACTACCCCTCGCGCGAGGACCTCATCGAAGAGGTGATGTACGTCGGGATCGCGCGCCTCCTCGAGCACATCGAGAAGGCCCTCGCCGACGCTCCCGAGGACCTCTCCCCCATGGGGCGCATCGAGGCGGCCGTCGAGGCGCAGTTGCGCTTCGAGCTCACCGTCTCCGACTACGCCACCGCGGCGATCCGCAACGCGAGCCAGGTCCCCGACGAGCTGCGGACGCGCTACAACGCGGAGTCCGAGAAGTACGCCGAGGTCTGGCGACGCCTGCTCAAGGACGCCCAGGCGGAAGGTGAGATCCGCGAAGACCTCGACCCCACCCTCGCGCGGCTCCTCGTGCTTGGCGCTCTCAACTGGACCAACGAGTGGTGGAACCCGAAGCGCGGTTCGATCGACGCCGTGGTCAAGAACGCCCAGTCGATCGTGCGGCACGGGTTGTCGCCGGCCGAGCCGGTGAAGAAGCCAGCCCGCAAGCGCTGACCACTCGGTGGTCCAGTCGCGTCGCACGTCACCAGTGGTTTCGACGCGTCGATCGCCCTAGGGGCGATCTTCCGGCTCAACCAGCGGTGGTGGTACCTACCCCGGCATCAGGTACGACGGGAGCTGGGCGAACGAGTCGCCGCCGATGCTGATCCAGTTGAACGGCAGGTGGTAGGCGAACATCAGCACGACCGCGCAGTATCCGATCGCGGCGAGCGCGCGCATCGGCAGCTGCAGCCTCGCGGGCAGTTCGTGGGTCCCCCGCTCGATGAGCGAGAGCCCGTCAGGCGAGCGGTCGGCACTCAGCCGGACGTAGGTGAAGCCCAACCCGACGAAGGCGACGCAGACACTCTCGTAGATCGGGAACTGGTACTGCGAG
>DATILB010000094.1:0-25662 GCA_035477015.1 Nocardioidaceae bacterium
GCCGCCGGTCGACACCGACGCGCGCACGGTACGCCGGAAGTCCAGCGGGCCTCGCCGGCGCCTGTGCTGCTCCTTCGCCAGCCTTGTCGCGAGCCGTCGAGCCAAGGGATAGATCTCGCGCCGCATCTGCTCGAGGTCGCCCTTGCGTGCCCCGAGGAACGCCACCTGGTCGATGGTCGGGCGCAGCGTCGCTGAAGCAACGTACGACGGGCCCTTCTCCTCCGCGATGCGACGCCGGGCCTCGGCCTCGACGAGCCGGTTGAAACCCTCGACGCGTCGAGCAGCCGTGGCCATCGCAGCGTCGTTGTCCATCTCCGCGAGCAACGCCTGCGCGATTCGAAGGATCAGCGTGTCGGGGGAGGTTCGCTGCAGAGCGTTGTACGCCGACCAGGACGACATGCCCTGGCCGCGCCCACGCATCGCGCCGAACCGGCCGACCGCCTCTTGAGCGAGCGCCTCGAGCGCCTGCTGGTCACCCTCCGTGAGCGCGGTGGCGAGCTCGTCGCGGAGGCTCCGCAGCGCCTCGGCGGAGTCGCGTTCGACCAGCGGCTCCTCCTCGAGCGTCGACTCGGTCCCTGAGCCGATCAGAGCCGGGAAGAACAGGTCGAACACCGCGTCGAAGGACGACCGGTGCGAGGCACGTTTCACCAGCGTTGCGGCGTACCCGGCCTTCACCGCGTCCCGGTCCAAGATGTCGAGCCGACCGATCGCGGCGACCGCGTCGAGGTCCTCGGCGAGCGAGACCTGCAACCCTGCACCGCGGAGGGCCTCGATGAAATCGATGTGCCGGTCCAGCAGGCTCATCGCGTGCGCGGCCTGTGTGACTTCAGCGCGGCTCGGGCGCGCTCCTGGTCGGACGCATGCTTGAGCACGACGCCGAGCGTCTTCGAGACGGCCGCTTCGTCCAGGTCGTCGACATGCAGCGCGACCAGCGTGCGGGCCCAGTCGACGGACTCGGCAATGGAAGGGGCCTTCTTCAGCTCGAGGTCGCGCAGCCTTCCGATCGCCTGCACGAGCTGGTCGGCGAGCGCCTCGTCGATGTCGGGCACCTGCGACACCACGATCTCGCGCTCGCGCTCGGCCGAGGGGTACTCCAGGTGCAGGAAGAGGCAGCGTCGCTTGACCGCCTCGGAGAGCTCACGCGTCGCGTTCGAGGTCAGGACGACGTACGGCCGACGTACGGCGACGACGGTGCCGAGCTCGGGGATGGTGACCTGGAAGTCCGAGAGGACCTCGAGCAGCAACCCCTCGACCTCCACGTCGGCTTTGTCGACCTCATCGATGAGGAGCACCGTCGGCTCGTCGCGCCGGATGGCGGTCAGCAGAGGGCGGGTGAGGAGGAACTCTTCGGTGAAGATGTCGTCGTGCGTCTCCTCCCAGGACTGGTCGGTGCCGGTCGCCTGGATACGGAGCAGCTGCTTCTTGTAGTTCCACTCGTACAGCGCCCTGGCCTCGTCGAGTCCCTCGTAGCACTGCAGGCGGACCAGCTCTGCTCCTGTCGCACGGGCCACGGCCTTCGCCAGCTCGGTCTTGCCAACGCCGGCCGGACCCTCGATCAGGAGGGGCTTCTCCAAGGCCCCGGCGAGGTACGCGGTAGTGGCCGTCGCCTCGTCAGGCAGGTAACCGGCACCCTCGAGAGCGGAGAGGGCGTCCTTGGGCGAGCTGAACCAGGAAGTCACCCAGCAAGCGTAGTGGTGACGCTGTTCAGTCGACCGGCTCCGGTGGCGGGGCCAGCGTCGGTTGCGGGGGACCGACCTCTTCGAACGGTCCGGTGGCCTGGAAGGCCTGCATCGCGAGCCAGCCGACGACCAGGATCAGCACTACCCCGGCGACAGCCACGAGCGCCGCCACCCACTCGCGCCGAAGCGCTGGTAGGTGGAGGCCCCGCGGGTGGTCACCGTGTGACGAGGCCGCATGCCACGCGGTCACCGGCGTTGCCTGTCTTCGAGGTCTTGTCAGTGGCTGCACCGCTGTTAGCGGTGTACTGGTCGCCCAGGGTGCCGGTCGGCACGTTGCCGAAGTTGTCCGGTCCGTTGTGCAAGACCACGGCACGACCAGCGAGCGCTGCGGGGTCGATGCGATCGGTGGTGAAGACCAGCCGGGCGCTGCCGTCGGCCTCGATCAGCGGCGACGGGAGGTCGCCGGTGTGATGTCCGTGCGTCTGCCCAGGGACCGAGAGGTGGCCATCGACGGCGACGAACCAGGTCGACGACGCAGCTGACCGGTCGGCAACACAGCCGACCCCGTTGGTCGGGTCGCCGTTCGCGTGGATGTGCAGGCCGTGGAAGGCGTTGGTGGTGACGTAGGCGCTCGGCTTCAGCGTCGCGCGCACGGTCAGGTGCTCGGAGTCGATGTCGAACCTGACGATGCCGACAGCGTGGCCGGCCGGGTCGCGCAGCGTTGCGCTGAGGTGGTCGACGTCAGCGGAGGCGCCGGCACCGGCACCGGAGATTACGACGTACCCACCGGTGCTCGCGGCGGCCAGCAGGAGGGCAGCACGAAGTCGCTTGTCCATGATCTGTCTTGCCTTTCGAGGGAGAGGAACCGCGGCGCTTACGGCGCTTTGCGGGTGAAAGGACGCCAAGCGACGCCGAGTCGTGCGTCGGCAGGGACGGCTCCGCTGATCCGGAGCTCGACCGTGTGGGGGCCAAGGGTGCGGGTCCCCCAGATGTAGTTGTCGGGGATCGTGAGCTCCCCTTGGTACAGGCCGTCGATGTAGAGCTTGACCGGGTTGTCGCCCGAGCCGGTGGCCAGAATCTGGATGGCCACCGACTCGTCGGTGAGTTGGCGGTAGCTCGACTTGAGGGTGCGATCTCCCGGGTTCGACTCGTCGTACTTGTCGAGGCTGTAGATCTTCTCGAAGAAGAACTGCTCGTCGAACACGTCAATCCCCGCGACGGTCGCCACGGGGTCGGGGAGCTCGTACACACTGATCACGAGGACAGCACTCTCGAGATCGGTCACGGACATGGCGCCACCGGTGATCCAGGCCCGGATGGTGTGTTCCCCCGTCGGGTACCTACTGTCGAGCTGGTAGGTGACCTCCGGGTCCGCCGGTCGCTCGTCCCTGCAGGGCCTCTCACCGGGGAAAGTGCCCTCGTCGATCTCGACGTGGAGGGTGTACCCCGGGCCCAATCCCCAACAGCTGACGTTCCACTCCGTCGGAACTTCGGTGTCGAGAGTGAGCGTGAGCTCGTCGGCCCCATTGGTCGACCTTGAGTCGATGAGTGTCCGGCCTGCGAAGGACTCGTCCACGGGCACGTGAACGGTCTTGTCACCGCTCGGGGGTACTTCACCGCGACTCCCGTCGAGGGAGTCGACGTTGAGGATCGCCAGTCCCGCCAGTGCGGTTACGGCGGCGGCCGCTGCGACCGCTCCTGCCATTCGACGTCGCCGGATGCCCACCGCCTGCCGGCGTGCGTTGTCCGCGAGGCTGGGCAAGGTGTCGTCACTCACACTGTCGGCGTGCTCGCGAAGGACGTCACGGAGGTCTTGGATGGTACTCATGACCCCTCCGTCCCTGTCGGCCCTGGGTTGCTGAACAGCGCCTCGTCGACCCTGAGCTTGGCCAGCGCTTTGGCTGTCTGGCTCTTGACGGTGCCGACCGAGCACTCGAGCAGCCGGGCTGTCTCGGCCTCGCTGCAGTCCTCGAAGTAGCGGAGCACGACGACCGCGCGCTGCCCGCGCGGCAGCCGACCGAGGGCCGCCCAGAGGTCATGCCGCACGCTCTGGTCTTCGTCGTAGCCCGCGTCGGGGAGGTCGCCCGTGGGCTTCTCGTCGTTCCAGCGGCGCCGCCACCAGGTTGCATAGGTGTTGACCATGATCTTGCGGACGTAGGCCTCGGGGTCGGTGTCGATGCGCGACCAAGCCAGCCAGCCTTTGGCCAGCGCGGTCTGCAGCAGGTCCTCAGCGCGACCGTGGTCGTGGGTCAGCAGGAACGCTGTGCGAAGCAACGCGCTGGACCGGGCCGCCACGAAGGCGTCGAAGTCCGACACGCCACTCATCCTGTACCCCTGAGCGGGTTCGAGAGGGGGCGTGACACTCAACGAGTCCACGTCGCCTCCTGTACCGCAGCGTCCCTTCTGAACGCCTCTACAACGGAAGAGACAACGAGGGGGAAGCGAAAAGTTGTCCGTCGGCTCGCGGATTTCTGGACCGCAGGCCGCCCCGGCTAGACTTGGCCGCTGCTCCCGCAGGGGCACCTATGGCTTGAGAACAGAAGAGGACTGCAACAGCGATGGCAACGACGAACGACCTGAAGAACGGCTTGGTGCTCAACCTCGAGGGCCAGCTGTGGTCCGTGATCGAGTTCCAGCACGTCAAGCCCGGCAAGGGACCGGCGTTCGTGCGTACCAAGCTCAAGCACGTCGAGTCGGGCAAGGTTGTCGACAAGACCTTCAACGCCGGCACCAAGGTGGAGACCGCCACCGTCGACAAGCGCACGATGCAGTACCTCTACAACGACGGGACCCACTACGTCTTCATGGACACCGGCACGTTCGACCAGCTCGAGGTCAGCCCGGAGGTCATCGGCGACGCGAAGAACTTCATGCTCGAGAACCAGGAGGCGATCGTCGCCACCAACGAAGGTCGCGTGCTCTACGTCGAGCTGCCCGCCTCCGTCGAGCTCCTGATCGAGTACACCGAGCCGGGCCTGCAGGGCGACCGCTCCAGCGGCGGCACCAAGCCCGCGCGCCTCGAGACCGGCCACGAGATCCAGGTCCCGCTGTTCATCACCAACGGCGAGAAGGTCAAGGTCGACACCCGCGACTCGTCGTACCTCGGTCGCGTCTCTCAGTGAGCGGCAGAGCCTGATGGCCGCCCGCTCCAAGGCCCGCAAACGCGCCCTCGACATCCTCTTCGAGGGCGAGCTGCGCAGCCTGCCGCTGGGTACGACGCTCGACGAGCGTGTGCTTGCCGCTGAGCCACCTGTCAACGAGTACACCGTCTCGCTCATCCGCGGGGTCGTCGAGCACCAGGCACGGATCGACGAGCTGATCTCGACGTACGCCCAGGGCTGGACGATCGACCGGATGCCGGCCGTCGACCGCAACGTGCTGCGGATCGGCATCTGCGAGATCCTGTACGTCGATGACGTGCCGGACGCCGTCGCGGTGTCCGAGGCGATGAGTCTCGTTCGAGACCTCTCGACCGACGAGTCGCCGGCCTTCGTCAACGGCATCCTCGGTAACATCCTGCGGGACAAGCCGGCACTGTCAGCCTGACGTCGGCCCGATCCACGGGGAAAACCATGCGGGCTCGACTTCTCGGCGTCGTTCTCGTCAGCCTTGCGATCAGCGGCTGCACGGGTGACGGCGACAACGATCCTGCTGGTCCCTCTACGGAGACAGCCGACGCGTGCGCCGGGTTCACTGCTGAGGTCGGCGTCACGTCGGCCAAGTCGCGGATCGACATTTCTTACCAGGGTTCCTACACGTTGCCACCGGCTTCCAGCGGTGAGAGGGACCTCCATCCGCTGCACGATTACACCGCGAGTGTGCGGCGACCGAGCGGCGAGGCCGATGCCGACCTGGCGTCCGAGGTCCTCGACCAGGCCGAAGACCGTGCCGGCACCGCCCTGGCTGCCGTGGGCGAGATAACCCCGTCGGCCGTCCCGTTCCCGCGCACGATCCGCAACGACACCGACTTCAATCTCAGCTACGCGCTGTTCCTTCCGGTGCGGGTCTGGTCAGGCTCCTGGAGGGCCTCCACCTGTGACGCGAGCACGGGTCAGCAGGGGCAGGTCACGGGTCGTTGGACCTCCTGGCGCCTCCTTCGCCCCCAGGCCGTTCCGTGCGGCAGCCGACCACGTTCGGCCCTTGCTGCAGAGCAGCAGCGAGTGGTCTGCGCCTGATCGGGGCAACGTGCAAGGGTGAGACACATGACTGAGGTGGACGTCGTCGTTCTGGGGCTGGGCCCCGGCGGCGAGCACGCCGCGCTCAAGCTGGCCCGGGCCGGGCTCGAGGTAGTCGCGATCGACCGCCGACTCGTCGGCGGTGAGTGCCCGTACTTCGGATGCATCCCCAGCAAGATGATGATCCGAGCTGCCAACGTGCTCGCCGAGGCGAGGCGCGTCGGTGAGCTGGCAGGGGAGGCGTCCGTCACCGCGAGCTGGGCGCCGGTCGCGGAGCGGATCCGTGCCGAGGCGACGGACAGCTGGGACGACAGGGCTGCCGTGGAGCGCCTGGAGAAGTCCGGCGCGACCTTCGTCCGCGGACACGGGCGGTTAGACGGAGAGCGCACGGTGGTCGTGGGCGAGCAGCGGTTCACCGCTCGTCGCGGGGTCGTGCTCAACACCGGCACGGAGCCCGGGGTCCCACCCATCGAGGGTCTGGACGGCACGCCGTACTGGACGAACCGCGAGGTGGTCCGGCTCCAGTCGCTGCCTGGTTCCCTGGTCGTGCTGGGCGGGGGTGCCATCGGCCTCGAGCTTGCGCAGGCCTTCGCCCGGTTCGGGGTCCAGGTGACGGTTCTGGAGTCTGCAGATCGGATCCTGTCGGCCGAGGAGCCGGAGGTGTCTGAGCTGATGAGCCAGGCCCTCACGCGCGAGGGGATCCGCGTCATGGCGGGAGTGACCATCGACCGGGTTTCGTACGACGAAGGTCGGTTCACCCTCGGGGACGTCTCGGCCGACAAGCTCCTGGTCGCCGCCGGGCGACGGTCGAACCTGTCTGACATTGGACTCGAGACCGTCGGGCTCGACCCGTCCGCGCGAAGCCTCGACACGGATGGCCAGCTGCGGGTGCACGACGGCCTGTACGCCGTCGGCGACATCACCGGCAAGGGTGCGTTCACGCATGTCGCCATGTACCAGGCCGCGATCGCCATCCGCGACCTCCTGGGCGAGGGCGGCCCCGAGGCTGACTACCGGGCCGTGCCCCGCGTGACGTTCACCGATCCCGAGGTCGGATCGGTGGGGATGACGGAGCAGGAAGCACGCGCCGCCGGGCTCGACGTACGCGTGGGAATGGCCGACATCCCCAAGTCCGCACGAGGCTGGCTGCACAAGGCCGGCAACGAAGGTCTCATCAAGGTCGTCTCTGACGGCGAGGTGCTCGTCGGTGCGACGAGCGTCGGGCCGACTGGTGGCGAAGTGTTGTCGATGCTCGCCACTGCCGTGCATGCGCGGGTCCCGGTGGCGACACTGCGGCACATGCCGTTCGCCTACCCGACCTTTCACCGGGCGGTCGAGAGCGCCCTGACGGAACTGGGTTAGAGGACCGCAGGCACGCCGAGCGAGAAGCTCATCTCGGGCGAGACCGCGCCGAGGTGACGACCGGGGCGCAGCCAGCGGGGGAGCGTGCCCTCCGAGCTGACGTCCACCGTCACCAGGGCGGGACGCATCCGGAAGCGGCCCTCGAGCGCGCTCACGAGGGTGCGGTCGGCGGCATCCACCTGACGCGAGGTGCCCTTCGTCCGGTAGGGGATCGAGGGACCGATCACCCGAGGCCTGGCCGAGACCTGCCAGGTCGACTCGACGCCCGTGGCAGTCATGCCGGTCTCGGGGGCACCACTGAAGTCGGCGAGGGTCTTCGGCATCGCCCAGTTGGTGCGGCCACCGACGAGGGTCTCGAGGCCGTTCACTGCCATGAACGCCACCGTCCCGAAGGGCTTACGACCTTCGCGGGCGATGACGATGCCGAAGACCTCGTCGTAGGTGCCGACGGGGGTGTACTCGTAGCGCACCAGGCCGCCGACGACCATCACACTCGTGTGGCGACGCAGCGACGGTGGCAGTGCTGCCGCGGCGTCCTTCCCGCCCCGAGCGGTCCAGATGACGGCGGTGCACCGGGCGTCCCAGGGGGCTGGCGCAAGGTTCTCCGGGAGTCGCGCGAGCAGAGTGTCGCTGATGAACGTCTCGGGTACGCCGGCGACGGCAAGCTCCGGTCGGAGGGAGGCCTGCTGCTTCTTCGTCATGTGATAACCACCGTTGTCAGATATGGGGAGTCCAACTTTCTCATGACACCAGACGCATCGCCAAGGTGCACGTCCTGTGAGGTAGAGTCGGCGCCGATCGGCTTTCCTTTAACGAACCGTCCAGTGAGGCGGAGAAGGAGGTCTGGCACGCACATGCCTGCCCCGGAAACAACTAGTGCATCGGCTCCAGAGTCCAACACTGAGGCCACCCGAGGACGTGAAGTCCTCGACGCGCGTGACATCTCCCGCGCTCTCTCTCGCATCGCTCACGAGATTCTCGAACGCAACAAGGGTTCCCACGACCTCGTGCTCCTCGGGATCCCTTCGCGCGGCGTCCCGTTGGCGCATCGGATCGCCGCCAAGATCGCGACGGTCGAAGGTGCCGAGGTCCCCGTCGGCTCTCTCGACGTCACCATGTACCGCGACGACCTGAGGCTCCGGCCGGCCAGAGCGCTGCTGCCCACCGAGATCCCGCCGGGCGGCATCGACGGCAAGGTGGTCGTCCTCGTGGATGACGTCCTGTTCTCCGGCCGCACCATCCGGGCAGCGCTCGACGCCATGAACGACCTGGGTCGTCCGCAGGCAGTCCGACTCGCCGTCCTCGTCGACCGCGGGCACCGCGACCTTCCGATCCGCGCCGACTTCGTCGGCAAGAACCTCCCCACGTCGCTCTCAGAGTCGGTCCAGGTGCGGCTCGCGGAGTCTGACCCGGAGAACGGCGGCGGGGACTCCGTCACGATCACGGGTGGTGACGAATGAAGAAGCACCTGCTCTCCGCCGCGGATCTGACCCGCGACGACGCCGAGCTCATCCTCAAGACAGCCGACGAGCTGCGGAGCCTCGCCGACCGGCCCATCAAGAAGCTGCCCGCACTCCGCGGTCGAACGGTCGTGAACCTCTTCTTCGAGGACTCGACGCGCACCAGGACGTCGTTCGAGGCGGCAGCCAAGCGGCTCTCCGCCGACGTCATCAACTTCTCGGCGAAGGGGTCCTCCCTCTCGAAGGGCGAGTCCCTCAAGGACACCGCTCTCACGCTCGAGGCGATGGGTGCGGACGCGATCGTGATCCGGCACGGCTCGAGCGGCGCCCCGCACCGGCTCGCGAACACCGGCTGGACCCGCAGCAGTGTCATCAACGCCGGCGACGGCACGCACGAGCACCCCACGCAGGCACTGCTCGACGCCTTCACCATGTGGCGCCACCTAGGTGCGCTCGACGGGCGCCGGATCGCCATCGTCGGCGACGTGCTGCACAGCCGGGTCGCTCGCTCCAACGCGATCCTGCTCAAGACCCTCGGCGCAGAGGTGACCCTGGTGGCACCGCCCACGTTGCTGCCGGTCGGCATCGAGGGCTGGGACGTCGAGACGTCGTACGACATCGACAGCGTGCTGCCGAAGGCCGACGCGGTGATGATGCTGCGTGTCCAGCGCGAGCGGATGAACGCCGCGTTCTTCCCGACGGTCCGAGAGTACTCCCGCCGCTACGGTCTCGACTCGCGGCGGATGGCCACGCTGCAGGACCACACGATCGTGATGCACCCGGGCCCGATGGTCCGCGGCATGGAGATCACCGCAGACGTCGCCGACTCCGAGCGCTCGGTGATCGTCGAGCAGGTGACCAACGGTGTCGCCGTACGCATGGCTGTCCTCTACCTACTCCTCGGCGGAAATGAGAACAACGAGTGACCTCCTACATCCTCAAGAACGTCAGTGTCCTCGGCGGTGAGCCGACGGACCTGTTCATCGACGGCGACGTCTTCGTGGCCGATGCTCCCGAAGGTGCCGAAGTGGTCGAGGCTGAGGGCCTGATCGCCCTTCCGGGGCTCGTCGACCTGCACACGCACCTGCGCGAGCCGGGTCGCGAGGACGCCGAGACAGTCGAGACGGGGACCCAGGCGGCGGCGCTCGGCGGCTTCACCGCTGTTCATGCAATGGCCAACACCGACCCCGTCGCCGACACCGCTGGAGTGGTGGAGCAGGTCTGGCGGCTCGGCCGCGAAGCCGGCTACTGCGACGTCTTCCCGGTCGGGGCGGTCACCGTGGGGCTGGCCGGCGAGAAGCTCGCCGAGCTCGGTGCGATGGCCGACTCGGCAGCCCGTGTCAGAGTCTTCTCCGACGACGGCAAGTGCGTCAGCGACGCCGTGATGATGCGCCGCGCCCTCGAGTACGTCAAGGCGTTCGACGGCGTCATCGCTCAGCACGCGCAGGAGCCCCGGCTGACCGAGGGGGCCCAGATGAACGAGAGCGAGCTGTCGGGGCGACTCGGCCTCACCGGCTGGCCCGCGGTCGCCGAGGAGGCGATCATCGCCCGCGACTGCCTGCTGGCCGCCCATGTCGGCTCGCGACTGCACGTCTGCCACGTGAGTACGGCGGGCTCGGTCGACCTCATCCGCTGGGCCAAGGGCAACGGCTGGAACGTCACGGCCGAGGTCACGCCGCACCACCTTCTCCTCACCGACGCGCTCGCGGCGACGTACGACCCGATCTACAAAGTCAACCCGCCGTTGCGCAGTGCGACGGATGTGGAAGCAGTCCGCGCCGGCCTCGCCGACGGGACGCTCGACATCGTCGCCACGGACCACGCGCCGCACCCGCACGAGGACAAGGACTGCGAGTGGTCCGCGGCTGCCTTCGGCATGCTCGGCCTCGAGACGGCCCTCTCGGTGGTGCAGCAGACGATGGTCGACACCGGGCTGCTCGACTGGGCGCAAGTGGCCGAGCGGATGTCGGCCAAGCCTGCGGAGATCGGCCGGCTCGCGAGCCACGGTCGCCCGATTGCCGTGGGCGAGCCCGCCAACGTCGTGCTGTACGACGCCACGGCTACCCGCGTCATCGAAGCCAGCGAGACCGCGTCGCTGTCGCGCAACACCCCCTACGCCGGTCGTGAGCTGCCCGGTCGAGTGGTCGCGACCTTCCTGCGCGGCAAGGCGACCGTCCTCGACGGGAAGCTCGCATGAACGAAGCTGTCCCGATCGCGATCCTCTTCGGTGTCCTAGTGCTGGCCTTCGTCGGCATGTGGTTCGGTTGGAAGCGCCGCGGCCGCAAGCACGACATCCCACCGCTGGTCGAGCTGCCCAACGTCAAGGACCTTCCGCCAGCGAAGCTCGACGCGTCCGCCCGCTACTTCGGTACGACGGTCAGCGGCGACTGGCTCGACCGCGTCGTGGCGCGAGGCCTGGGGGCGCGCTCGAGCTGCCGGATCCGTCTGTCCGACGAGGGCATCGACGTGGTGCGGGTCGCCGGGTCGTTCCGCATCCCAGCCGCCGCGGTCCGCGGGGGGCGTCACGACCAGGGCATCGCCGGCAAGGTCGTGCCGCCGCACGGAATCCTCGTCGTCAGCTGGGCGCACGGTGACCTCGTGCTCGACACCGGCTTCCGCCTCACCGAGGCCACGACAGAGGCGCACAACGAGTGGGTGCGCAAGATCAGCAAGCTTGCCAAGAAGGAGATCGCGTGACGCAAGCACTACTCGTCCTGGAGGACGGGCGAACGTTCCGGGGTGAGAGCTTCGGAGCTGAAGGCGAGACGTTCGGCGAGGCGGTGTTCTCCACCGGCATGAGCGGCTACCAGGAGACGCTGACCGACCCGTCGTACCACCGACAGGTCGTCGTGATGACGGCTCCTCATGTGGGCAACACGGGGATGAACGACGAGGACCCCGAGTCGCGCAAGATCTGGGTCGCCGGGTACGTCGTACGCGACCCTGCCCGGGTGCCCTCCAACTGGCGGTCGCAGCGGTCGCTGCAGCACGAGCTCGCCGAGCAGGGCGTCGTGGGGATCAGCGGCATCGACACGAGGGCGCTGACGCGGCATCTGCGTGAGCGCGGCGCCATGCGGGTCGGCATCAGCACCACCGAGTCGGACTCGGCGAAGCTGCTGGAGCGCGTCCTCGCCTCGGCGGAGATGACCGGCGCCTCACTGGCCTCGGAGGTCACCACGAGTGAGCCGTACGTCGTTGCGGCGCAGGGCACCAAGCGCTTCACGGTGGCGGCGATCGACCTGGGCATCAAGGCCAACACTCCTCGGATGCTCGCCGAGCGAGGCGTCGACGTGCACGTGCTCCCGGTGACGTCGACACTCGCCGACATCCAGGCGGTCAGCCCGGACGGTGTCTTCTACAGCAACGGGCCCGGGGACCCGTCGACAGCGGCGCACAACATCGCCGTCCTGCGCGAGGTGCTCGAGGCCGGGCTGCCGTACTTCGGGATCTGCTTCGGCAACCAGCTGTTCGGCCGGGCCCTCGGCTTCGACACCTACAAGCTCAAGTACGGCCACCGCGGCATCAACCAGCCGGTGATGGACCGCACCACCGGCAAGGTCGAGGTCACCGCCCACAACCACGGGTTCGCGGTCGACGCACCCCGCGACGAGGCCACCACGACGCCGTACGGCGAGGCGACGGTCAGCCACGTGTGTCTCAACGACGACGTGGTCGAGGGCCTCGAGCTGCGCAAGGACGGCCGGCTCAAGGCCTTCTCAGTTCAGTACCACCCGGAGGCCGCGGCCGGCCCGCACGATGCCGCCTACCTCTTCGACCGCTTCTGCGACCTCATGGGTTTCGAGGCTCGCTCCGCTCGCACCTCAACCACCGAAAGAAAAGACAACTGATGCCTAAGCGCGAGGACATCAAGTCGATCCTGGTGATCGGGTCGGGCCCGATCATCATCGGCCAGGCCTGCGAGTTCGACTACTCCGGCACCCAGGCGTGCCGGGTGCTCAAGGACGAAGGCATCCGGGTCATCCTGGTCAACTCCAACCCGGCGACGATCATGACCGACCCCGAGTTCGCGGACGCGACCTACATCGAGCCGATCACGCGCGAGTACGTCGAGAAGGTCATCGAGAAGGAGCGGCCCGACGCGCTGCTGGCCACCCTCGGCGGGCAGACCGCCCTCAACACGGCCATCCAGCTCTCCGAGGCCGGCGTCCTCGAGAAGTACGGCGTTGAGCTCATCGGCGCGAGCATCGAGGCGATCCACCGCGGCGAGAACCGCGAGTCGTTCAAGAACATCGTCGAGGAGCTCGGGGGAGAGGTGGCCCGCAGCTACATCTGCCACTCGCTCGACGACTGCCTCGAGGGGGTGGACGCCCTCGGCGGCTACCCGGTCGTGGTACGCCCGAGCTTCACCATGGGCGGTACCGGCTCCGGCATCGCCTACAACGAGCCCGACCTGCGTCGCATCGCGGGCTCGGGCCTCGCCGCCAGCCCGACCACCGAGGTCCTCCTCGAGGAGTCGATCATCGGCTGGAAGGAGTACGAGCTCGAGGTGATGCGCGACAAGGCCGACAACGTCGTCATCGTCTGCTCGATCGAGAACCTCGACCCGATGGGCGTGCACACCGGCGACTCGATCACGGTCGCGCCGGCGATGACGCTGACCGACCGCGAGTACCAGCACCTGCGGGACCTCGCCATCGGCATCATCCGCTCGGTGGGCGTGGACACCGGTGGCTGCAACATCCAGTACGCCGTCAACCCCGACGACGGCCGCGTCGTCGTCATCGAGATGAACCCGCGCGTGTCCCGATCGAGCGCGCTGGCCTCGAAGGCGACCGGTTTCCCGATCGCGAAGATCGCGGCGAAGGTGGCCATCGGCTACACCCTCGACGAGATCCCGAACGACATCACGCAGGAGACACCCGCCAGCTTCGAGCCGAGCCTGGACTACATCGTCGTCAAGGTGCCCCGGTTCGCGTTCGAGAAGTTCCCGACTGCCGACGCGACGCTCACCACGCACATGAAGTCGGTCGGTGAGGCGATGGCGATCGGCCGGAACTTCACGGAGTCGCTGCAGAAGGCGCTGCGGTCCCTCGAGGACAAGAAGGCGCCGTTCAACTTCGTCCGCCCGTTGCGCCCGCTCGACACCCTGCTCGCCGAGATCGCCGTGCCGCACGACGGCCGTCTGAGCGTGGTGATGGACGCGATCCGGGCCGGTGCCACGGCCGACCAGCTCTTCGACGCGACCAAGATCGACCCCTGGTTCATCGACCAGCTGTTCCTGATCCACGAGGTCGCGGTCAAGGTCGCCGACACCGCTGAGCTCGACGAGGAGACGCTGCGCCTCGCCAAGCGGCACGGCTTCTCCGACGCCCAGATCGCCGGGATCCGCGGGATGCGTGAGGACGTCGTCCGGGCGCTGCGCCACGCCCTGCACGTGCGCCCGGTCTTCAAGACGGTCGACACGTGTGCAGCCGAGTTCGCCGCTCGCACGCCGTACCACTACTCGTCGTACGACGAGGAGACCGAGGTGCAGCCGCGCGAGAAGCCGGCCGTGATCATCCTCGGCTCAGGCCCGAACCGCATCGGCCAGGGCATCGAGTTCGACTACTCCTGCGTCCACGCCAGCCTCGCCCTGAGCGAGGTCGGCTACGAGACGATCATGGTCAACTGCAACCCCGAGACCGTGTCGACCGACTACGACACCAGTGATCGGCTGTACTTCGAGCCGCTCACCCTCGAGGACGTCCTGGAGATCTACCACGCGGAGCTGGCGGCCGGTCCGGTCGCGGGCGTCATCTGCCAGCTCGGTGGACAGACCCCGCTCGGACTCGCGCAGGGGCTTGAGGATGCCGGCGTCCCGATCGTCGGCACCACCCCTGAGGCGATCGAGCTCGCCGAGGAGCGGGGTGCCTTCGGCCGCGTGCTCAAGGAGGCCGGGCTGATCGCCCCCAAGCACGGCACCGCCTCGTCCTTCGCCGAGGCGCAGGAGATCGCGGCGGAGATCGGCTACCCCGTCCTGGTGCGGCCGTCGTACGTCCTCGGCGGGCGCGGCATGCAGATCGTCTACGCCGATGACGCGCTCAAGTCCTACATCGAGGCCGCGACCGAGATCAGTCCCGACCGGCCGGTCCTGGTCGACCGGTTCATCGACGACGCTGTCGAGATCGACGTCGACGCGCTGTACGACGGCACGGACCTGTTCCTCGGCGGCGTCATGGAGCACATCGAGGAGGCCGGCATCCACTCCGGTGACTCGTCGTGCGCACTCCCGCCGATCACGCTCGGTGCGGCCGAGATCCTCCGCATCCGCGAGGCGACCGAGGCGATCGCCAAGGGCATCGGTGTACTTGGCCTGCTGAACATCCAGTTCGCGCTCGGGTCCGACGTGCTCTACGTGCTCGAGGCGAACCCGCGCGCGAGCCGGACGGTTCCGTTCGTGTCCAAGGCCACCGCGACTCCGCTCGCCAAGGCGGCCTCCCGGGTGATGCTGGGCGAGTCGATCGCCTCCCTCCGTGCGGCCGGTGTGCTGCCCGAGAAGGACGGCGGCGAGCTGCCCGGGGACGCCCCGATCGCGGTCAAGGAGGCCGTGATGCCCTTCAACCGGTTCAAGACGGCCGACGGGACCAACGTCGACACCGTGCTCGGGCCGGAGATGAAGTCGACCGGTGAGGTGATGGGTTTCGACGCCGACTTCGGTACGGCGTTCGCCAAGTCCCAGACCGCGGCGTACGGATCGTTGCCGACGTCCGGCAAGGTCTTCGTGAGCATGGCGAACCGTGACAAGCGGATGATGATCTTCCCCATCAAGGTGCTCGCCGACCAGGGCTTCGAGATCCTCGCGACCCAGGGCACCGCCGAGGTGCTGCGCCGCAACGGCATCAAGGCGACGGTCGTGCGCAAGCACTTCGAGGGCGCCGGTCCCAACGGCGAACCCACGACCGTGCAGCTGATCCTGGACGGCCAGATCGACCTCGTCGTGAACACTCCGCACGGCTCGGGGGGCGGCTCGGCCCGCATCGACGGCTACGAGATCCGCACGGCGGCGGTGCTGGCCAACATCCCCTGCATCACGACCGTGCAAGGCCTCGCGGCAGCGGTCCAGGGCATCGAGGCACTGCGCTCCGGCAGCATCGGCGTCCGCTCACTGCAGGACTGGGCGGCCCGGTGAAGCCGTACCGGCTGCTCTTCGACAAGGTCTTCATCCGAACCGATGCGGAAGAGGCGCACGAGTCGGCCACCAAGGCGATCCGTCGCGGGCGTCCCGTGACCCGGCTGCTGCCAAGGTCGACGACCCAGATCGACGCGATGGGCCTCACCTTCCCCGGTGCGCTCGGCCTGGCTGCCGGCTTCGACAAGAACGCCGAGTCGATCGATGCGCTGGCCGCGCTCGGGTTCGCGTTCGTCGAGGTCGGCACGGTCACGGGGGAGCCGCAGGCCGGCAACCCGAAGCCGCGGCTGTTTCGCCTCGTCGACGATCGGGCGGTCGTCAACCGGATGGGCTTCAACAACGACGGCGCTGAGGTCGTATCGAAGCGGCTCGCGGCGCGCAAGCGCTCCGACGTCATCGTCGGCGTCAACATCGGCAAGACGAAGGTCGTCCCGGAGGACGAGGCGATCGCAGACTACGAGAAGTCCACCAGGCTGCTCGCGCCGTACGCCGACTACCTCGTGGTCAACGTCAGCTCGCCCAACACCCCAGGGCTCCGCGACTTGCAGGCAGTCGACAAGCTCAAGCCGCTGCTGGCCGCGGTGCGTGCTCAGGCCGACGAGACCGTGCCGAGCCGGCACGTCCCGTTGCTGGTCAAGATCGCGCCCGACCTCTCCGACGAGGACGTCCTTGCGGTCTCCGATCTCGCTGTGGAGCTACGCCTCGACGGCATCGTGTCGACCAACACGACGATCTCGCGGGGAGGGCTGACCGCGGACGCGGGCAAGGTCGAGGAGATCGGTGCCGGGGGCCTCTCCGGCGCTCCTCTCAAGCAGCGCGCGCTCGAGGTCACCCGGATGGTGCGTGACCGGGTCGGGCCCGACCTCGTCATCATCGGTGTCGGCGGGATCACCACGGCGGAGGACGCGTGGGAGCGCCTCGAAGCCGGCGCCAACCTGGTCCAGGGCTACACCGCCTTCATCTACGAAGGGCCGCTCTGGCCTCGGCGCATCCATCGGCAGCTCTCGTCGATTGCGCGGAGGCACCGGGCTTGAGTGCGGTCCAGGTCGCCCGCGAGCGGAGCGAGCCAAAGGAATCCCGGAGGGTGACCACGGGTAGGTGCACCGCGGAGACGGTGACCACGCGGGGACGCTCCTCAGACCATCCGACTGGCCCCGACTTTGTGGGGGTGTCGCCAGAATGAGCGGTGCAGTTCAAGTCCAGGCGGACGTGCTGACCAACAAGAAGGTCGGCGCGTTCCAGCACCTCACCCTCCTGGCGCCCGGCGTTGCGGAGGGCTTCCGCCCTGGAACCCTGCTCGCCGTCACCGTCGGCGGGCCGCTGTCCGAGCGCCAGGCACGTCGTACCCTCCCGATCTTCCGGGCCCGGGCCAGCGCGTACGGCGGCACCGTCGAGGTCGTCTTCGAGCCAACCGAGCCAGGGGAGTCCTGGCTGGCTGCGGTGCAGCCCAGCACCCGGCTGGACGTGCTCGGCCCGCTGGGGCGGCCGTTCGCCCTGCCCAAGGAGCCGGTGCCCTGCGTGCTGGTCGGGTACGACGCCGCCGCAGCACCCCTGCTCGCGCTCGCAGAGAAGCTGCGCGAGCGCCGCTGCGACGTCCACATGCTGCTCGGCGCAGCGTCGGAGGCGCGGGTGTTCGGTGCGCTCGACGCTCGTCGCTCTGCCACGTCTGTCACGGTCCTGACCGATGACGGTTCACTGGGCTCGACCGGCTCTGTGCTCACGGTGCTCCCCGACGTACTCGTGAAGAGGAAGGCCGCGGTCGTGTACGCCGCTGGGCCGTCCAAGATCCTGCACGGCGTCGCCGTTGCCGCGGAGCAGCACGGCGCCTGGAGCCAGACCGCGGTGAGCGTGCCGATGCCGTGCGGCACCGGCCTGTGCAGCGCCTGCGTGGTCCCTGTGACGGGCGCCGACGGGGTCGTACGTCGTGCCCGCGCCTGCACCGACGGTCCGGTCTTCCGCGGTGACCGGGTCTGCTGGGAACCGGTGTCCGCATGATCACGACACTGAGCACCACACTGGGGGACCTGACCCTTCCCACGCCGGTCATGACGGCTGCCGGCTGCGGCGGTCCGGAGCTCGGTCGCTTCGTGGACCTCACGACGTTGGGTGCGTCCGTCACCCGCACCATCACGCTCGACCCGCTCGAGGGGCCGGCCTCTCGGCGGTTCGCCGAGACCCCGAGCGGGATCCTCACCGACCTCGGGATGGAGAACCCCGGACTCCAGGCGTTCCTGGCCGTCGACCTGCCCGAGCTGGCCAAGCAGCAGGTCCGCACCATCGTGTCGGTAGCGGGTCACCGCCTCGCGGACTATGCCGAGATCGCGCGCCGAGCGGGCGGGGCGCCGGGGGTCACTGGACTAGAGGTCTGCTTCCTCGACGAGGATCCCCTCGCTGCGGCCCGGGCCCTCTCCGTGGTCCGACGAGACGCACCCCCCGGCGTGGCGGTGCTGGCGAAGCTCCCGATGGGTCCGGGGCTGCTCGACCTGGCACGCGAGCTCTCCTCCTGCGGAGCCGATGCGCTCGTCCTAGGGCTGCCCCTCATGGGCCTCGTCGTCGACCCGACCACCCTCGCTGCGTTCCGTGGCGGCCTGGCCGGCCCCGCCACTGCGCCCCTTGCGCTCGACGCTGTCTGGCGCGTTCACGAGCTCTTGCCCGACGTACCTCTCGTCGGCGTTGGCGGGATCCGTTCCGGGTCAGACGCGTTGGCAATGCTGGCCGCGGGTGCGACAGCCGTCCAGGTCGGCGCTGCTGTGCTCCGCGATCCCACCGCCGCCCATCGGGTGCAGCTGGAGCTGGCTGCTCTTCTGGACCCCCGAGGCCTCAAGCCCGCCGATGTCGTCGGCATCGCCCATCGAGGAGGACTCACGTGAGCTTCGGTGCCCGTCTGCGCGACGCCATGGACCGACACGGCCCGCTCTGTGCAGGCATCGACCCGCACGGCCCCCTGCTCGCGCAATGGGGCCTTGGGGACGACCTCGATGGCCTACGCCGCTTCACGGCCGCGGCGGTCGAGGCGTTTGCCGGTTCGGTGGCAGCCGTCAAGCCCCAGTCGGCCTTCTTCGAGCGGTTCGGGGCAGCCGGCGTCCTGGTCCTCGAGGAGGCGATCCGCGACCTTCGGGGCGCGGGCACGCTGGTGGTCCTCGACGTGAAGCGCGGCGACATCGGCTCGACCGCCCAGGCCTACGCGGACGCGTACCTCGACAAGTCCGCGCCGATGGCCGTCGACGCGATCACCGCCAGCCCGTTCCTGGGGGTGGGCTCACTCGACCCGATGTTCGACACCGCGACGGCCAACGACGCCGGCGTCTTCGCGCTGGCCCTCACGTCGAACCCCGAAGGTCCGCAGGTCCAGCACGCCAGGGCCGCCTCGGGGAGGACGGTCGCAGGTGACGTCCTCGCGGCGCTGGCGGCTCGGAACGCCGGGGCCTCCGGCCTGGGCTCGTTCGGTGCGGTGGTGGGGGCCACCATCGGCGAGAGCGGCGAGGACCTGGCCATCAACGGGCCTCTGCTGGTCCCCGGGATCGGCGCACAGGGCGGCACCGTGGACGACGTACGACGCATCTTCGGCGACAGTGTGCGCAACGTGCTGCCTTCGAGCTCCCGCGAGATCCTCGGGGCCGGCCCGGACGTGGTGGCGCTGCGCGCAGCCGCGGCCAAGGTCGCCGGCGAGTTCGCAGAGCTCGCCCGGTGAGGTTCGCCGTCGCCCTCACGGTAGTGCTGGTATCGCTGAACGGCTGCTCGTCCGATCCGGAGCAGGACTACTGCGACCAGCTCTCGGGGGCTCGAGCCACGCTCGTCGGTCTGGCCCTGCGGAGTGGTGGCGACGAGGGTTCCTACCTGGAGCCCGCTCTTCGTCTCTTCGAGGATCTGCGTGAGAGCTCTCCGTCGCGACTGCGGGACGAGTGGGACACCTTCGCCTTCGCCTGGCGCGACCTCGTGGAGGCGGTCGAGGACACAGGCGTCGACCCGACGACGTTCGACCCGGCCAAGAAGCCCGAGGACCTCTCCGATGCGGACTTCGAGCGGGTCAAGGGTGCCGCGGCCGAGCTGGGGTCAGCACGTGTCCGTGACGCCGTCGACGGGATCACCCAGCACGCCAAGGACGTGTGTGATCTCAGCCTGGATCTGTGAACTCAGGTCCCTCCGCGTTGCGACCGTTCACCTGTCGTGGCTAGATTGCGCCTGTTCCCAATTTTCTCCCTCCTGACGACTTGCGAGGTCCCCGACGTGGCTCTGCCGGAGCTGACTCCCGAACAGCGACACGCCAACCTGGAGAAGGCAGCGGCGTCGCGTCGGGAGCGGGCCGAGGTCAAGAACCGCCTCAAGCACTCGGGGGCGTCGATCGTCGACGTGCTGCAGCAGGGTCAGCTGAACGAGGTCATCGGCAAGATGCGTGTCCTCGACCTGCTCCAGTCGATGCCTGGACTGGGCAAGGTCAGGGCTCGTCAGATGATGGAGCGGCTGGGCATCTCCGAGAGCCGCCGGGTTCGCGGCCTCGGCACGAACCAGATCGCGTCACTGGAGCGCGAGTTCGGCGCTCGTGACTGATGCTCCCTCCCGCCTGACGGTGCTGGCAGGGCCGACCGCGGTCGGCAAGGGCACGCTGGCCGCTGAGATCAGGGCTCACTACCCGGAGATCTGGATCTCCGTCTCCGCGACCACCCGTGCTCCCCGGCCAGACGAGGAGCACGGTCGGCACTACTGGTTCGTCACCGACGACGAGTTCGACCAGATGATCGCTGACGGGGAGCTCCTCGAGTGGGCCGTCGTCCACAAGAGTGCCCGCTACGGCACCCCGCGAGGCCCGGTGCAGCTGGCTCTGAGGGAGGGTCGGCCGGCGCTCCTCGAGATCGACCTCCAAGGCGCCCGACAGGTGCGCGAGACGATGCCGGAGGCGCTTTTCGTGTTCCTGAAGCCACCTTCGTGGGAGGAACTGGTCCGTCGGCTGGTCGGGAGGGGGACCGAGACCGAGGACGAGCGGGAGCGCCGGCTGGAGACAGCTCGGGTCGAGCTGGCGGCCGAGGAGGAGTTCGACGTGACGGTGGTGAACACCGAAATTCACGCTGCGGCCGAGGAATTGGTAACCTTGATGCTGGACTCGAAGGTCTGAGCCCAGACCGAGCCCGCCCAAACCCCAAACTCTGTGAGGCATCTGCACGTGTCGAGCACCCCTGTCGCCGAGGGCATCACTAACCCGCCCATCGACGAGCTCCTGACCAAGACCGACTCCAAGTACCGCCTGGTGCTCTACAGCGCCAAGCGTGCGCGCCAGATCAACGCGTACTACTCCCAGCTGGGCGAAGGCCTCCTGGAGTACGTCGGCCCGCTCGTGGACACCCACGTGCAGGAGAAGCCGCTGTCGATCGCGCTCCGCGAGATCAACGCCGACCTGCTGACCTGCGAGGAGTTCGACCCGGCCGATGAGCCCGCGGCTGCGGCAGCCGCCGCGGCCGCCGACGAGGGCACGCCGCAGCTCTGAGGCCGTCCCTGTGACCGTCGCCGGCTCGACCGAGCGCCCCCGGGTCGTCCTGGGGGTGAGCGGAGGCATTGCCGCCTACAAGGCGTGCGAGCTGCTCCGCCGCCTCACCGAGTCTGGTCATGACGTCACGGTCGTCCCCACCGCCGCCGCGCTGGAGTTCGTGGGAGCGCCCACCTGGGCGGCCCTGTCGGGCAAGCCGGTGTCGGCCCAGGTGTGGGACGACGTGCACGAGGTGCCGCACGTCCGGATCGGACAGACCGCCGACCTCGTCGTCGTCGCCCCGGCCACGGCTGACGTGCTCGCGAAGGCCGCTCACGGGCTTGCCGACGACCTGCTCACGAACACGCTGCTGACGGCCCGCTGCCCGGTGGTGTTCGCGCCGGCGATGCACACCGAGATGTGGGAGCACCCGGCCACCCAGGAGAACGTCGCCACCCTGCGCTCGCGCGGCGTCCTGGTGATCGAGCCTGCTGAGGGCCGACTGACCGGTGCCGACACCGGCAAGGGTCGACTCCCCGAGCCCGGCGAGATCTTCGAGATCGCACTCGGCGTACTGGCTCGCAAGGGTGTTGCCAACCTGCTCGACCTCGCCGGCAAGCACGTCGTGGTCTCGGCCGGAGGCACCCGCGAGTACCTCGACCCGGTGCGTTTCCTCGGCAACCGCTCGTCGGGGCTGCAGGGCTTCGCGCTGGCCCGCACCGCGGTCGCCCGCGGCGCCGAGGTCACGCTGGTGGCCGCCAACGTGAGCCTGCCGTAGCCGGCAGGCGTCAAGGTGGTCCGTGTCTCCACTACGGCCGAGCTGCGGGACGCCGTACTCTCCGCGTCGTCCGACGCCGACGCCGTCGTCATGGCGGCCGCCCCGGCCGACTTCCGGCCTCAATCCGTGAGCGACTCGAAGATCAAGAAGGCCGAGGACGGCTCCTCGCCGACCATCGAGCTGACACAGAACCCCGACATCCTCGCCACCCTCGCGCACGACCGGCCCAACGACCGGATCGTCGTGGTCGGCTTCGCCGCCGAGACCGGTGACGAGAGCGGCACCGTGCTGCAGCACGCGCAGGCCAAGCTCGCCCGCAAAGGCTGTGACCTGCTGGTCGTGAACGACGTCAGCGGCGGCAAGGTCTTCGGCGAGAGCGACAACGAAGCCGTCGTGCTCGACTCGAACGGCGGAGCAACAGGTATACCCCGGGCCTCGAAGTCTGCGGTGGCCCAGGCCATCTGGGACCGCGTGGTTGCATGGGAGCCTCGGTGAGGCCACGGCCTTGGCGCGCAGCAGGCCAGTGGGCTCATCGTGGCCCCAACGTTTGAGACCGCGTGACCACATCCCGGACACGCCGGTTATTGTCAGGAATCAGTTCAAGAGCAAAGGCAAGGGACGAGTACACGTGGCTGGACGCCTTTTCACCTCCGAGTCCGTGACCGAGGGTCACCCGGACAAGATCGCTGACCAGATCAGCGACACCATTCTCGACGCGCTGCTGAAGGACGACCCCACGAGCCGGGTCGCCGTCGAGACGCTGATCACGACGGGCCTGGTCGTGGTCGCCGGTGAGGTCACCACCAAGACGTACGCCCCGATCGCGCAGCTGGTGCGGCAGAAGATCGTGGAGATCGGCTACGACCAGTCGCAGAAGGGCTTCGACGGTCACTCGTGTGGCGTTCAGGTCGCGATCGGCGCGCAGTCGCCCGACATCGCCCAGGGTGTCGACGACGCCTACGAGGAGCGTCACGACCACTCGGTGGACCCGCTGGACCGCCAGGGTGCGGGTGACCAGGGCCTGATGTTCGGCTACGCCTGCGACGACACCCCGGAGCTGTTCCCGCTGCCGATCACGATCGCCCAGCGCCTGGCGCAGCGGCTCTCGGAGGTCCGCAAGGACGGGACCATGGCCTACTTGCGTCCCGACGGGAAGACCCAGGTCACCATCGAGTACGACGAGGACAACCGCCCGGTCCGCATCGACACCATCGTGGTCTCCAGCCAGCACGCTGAGGGCATCGACCTGGACAACCTGCTGGCGCCTGACGTGAAGAAGCACGTGGTCGACCCGGTGCTGGCCACCTTCGACATCGAGTCGTCTGACTACCGCCTCCTGGTGAACCCGACGGGCAAGTTCGAGATCGGCGGCCCGATGGGCGACGCCGGTCTGACTGGTCGCAAGATCATCGTCGACACCTACGGCGGGATGGCCCGCCACGGTGGTGGCGCCTTCTCCGGCAAGGACCCGTCCAAGGTCGACCGTTCCGCGGCGTACGCGATGCGCTGGGTAGCCAAGAACATCGTCGCCGCCGGGCTCGCCCGCCGCTGCGAGGCGCAGGTCGCCTACGCCATCGGCAAGGCCCACCCGGTCGGCCTGTTCATCGACGCCTTCGGCACCGAGACGGTCCCGGTCGAGACGATCCAGAAGGCCGTCCTCGAGGTGTTCGACCTCCGCCCGGCCGCGATCATCCGCGACCTCGACCTGCTCCGCCCGATCTACGCCCAGACCGCGGCGTACGGTCACTTCGGCCGCGAGCTCCCCGACTTCACCTGGGAGCGCACCGACCGCGCCGAGGCCCTCAAGGCGGCGGCCGGCGTCTGAGGACCGCTGAGACGTCGCTCGAAGACGCCAAAAACCCCCGACCTGTCGTTCGCGAACGACGGGTCGGGGGTTTTTCGTGTTCCTTTCCGACGTCTCAGCGGTCCCGTCGGACCTCCCTGGAAGACTGAGCGCGTGACCGAGCCCGACGCACCCGAGGACGGCCAGTTCGCGCTGCTGCCTGAGCTCGAGCGTGCGCGCGAGCGGGCCGCGGCGGCAGCCCGTGAGGTCGCCGAGAAGGAGCGCGCGCCCGCCGTCGAGGCAGCCGCGACGTTGCCTGTGGCTCGTGTCCTGGTCGATGTGCCGCTCGCACACCTGGACCGTCCGTTCGACTACCTCGTGCCGGCCAAGCTCGACGAGTCCGTCGTTCCGGGTTCGCGGGTGAAGGTGAAGTTCGCCGGTCAGGACGTTGATGGGTACGTCGTCGAGCGTGTCGAGGAGTCGGACCACGTAGGGCGGCTGGCGCCGCTCCGCCGTGCGGTCTCCTCCGAGCCCGTGCTGACCCCCGCGATCGCGCAGCTCAGCGCGTCGGTCGCTGCGAGGTACGCCGGCACCCGGTCCGACGTACTGCGTCTGGCCATCCCGCCACGCCACGCGACGACCGAGCGCAAGCCCTCACCCGAGGCGCCGCCGATCACCGCCGACCTCGAGTCTGCGGAGGCTGCCTGGGTGCCATACGGCGTGGGATTCGTCGAGCGTCTTGCGACGGGTGGGTCACCCCGCGCGGTCTGGTCGGCACTGCCTGGCGCGGACTGGCCGACGCTGATCGCGCACGCCGTGGCCGCGACGGCCGCCAGCGGCCGAGGCTCCCTTGTCTGCGTGCCCGACCAGCGTGACCTGGCGCGGCTCGACGCGGCCCTGACGCGGGTGCTGGGCGAGGACCGCCACGTGCTCCTGACCTCCGACGTCGGCCCAGCCGAGCGCTACCGCAGCTTCCTCGCCGTGTCGCGTGGCGCCGTCCGCGTGGTGGCCGGCACGCGTGGTGCGGCGTACACCCCGGTGCACGACCTCGGCCTCGTCGCCATCTGGGACGACGGCGACGACCTGTACGCCGAGCCGCGAGCGCCGTACTCCCACGTCCGGGAGGTGCTCCTGCTGAGAGCCCACGAGGAGGGTGCGGCCGCCCTCATCGGGGGATTCGCGCGGACCGTGGAGGGCGCCTACCTGCTCAGCACCGGCTGGGCTGAACCGCTCGAGGCGCCCCGCGAAGCCGTGCGCGCGGCTGCGGCAACGGTCGCCATCAGCGGAGCCACCGACTTCGAGCTCGAGCGCGACCCACACTCACGCGCGGTGCGCCTCCCCAGCGCCGCCCACGCGCTGATCCGCGATGGGCTGCTCAAGGGGCCGGTCCTCGTCCAGACGCCCCGTTCGGGCTATGCCAACGTGCTCGTCTGCGACACCTGCCGCACGCCCGCGCGCTGTGCCGCGTGCACCGGGCCGCTGGCGATCCCGGCGCCGCACGCCCCGCCTACCTGTCGCTGGTGCGTCACCGAAGAGCCCGGCCGAGAGTGCCCGACCTGCCGCGGCCGAGGCCTCCGTGCACCCGTGCTGGGGGACCGACGGACCGCCGAGGAGCTCGGCCGGGCCTACCCGGGCGTGCCCGTCCGTCGTTCGTCGCGTGACCGGGTCCTCACCGAGGTCTCGGACCAACCCGCCCTCGTGGTGTCGACGCCCGGAGCAGAGCCGCTCGTGGCGGGTGGCTACTCCGCCGCACTGTTCCTCGATGCTTGGTTGATGCTCGCGCGGCCCGACCTGCGCACGGCCGAGGAGTCGCTCCGCCGATGGTTCAACGCAGCGGC
>DATILB010000095.1:0-9537 GCA_035477015.1 Nocardioidaceae bacterium
CCATGCACACTGAGGATCTCTTCCGTGACGTCTGCTCTCGACTCAGGCTCGACCGCCTGGCTCCTGACCTCCTGTGCCCTGGTGCTGTTGATGGCGCCGGGGCTCGCGTTCTTCTACGGCGGCATGGTCCGCTCCAAGAGCGTGCTGAACATGATGATGATGGTCTTCGGCGCGCTCGCCGTGGTGATGGTCGTCTGGGTGGTCGTCGGCTTCTCGATCGCCTTCGGTGACGATCTCGGAGGCGGTCTCGTGGGCGACCCGAGCCAGTACTTCGGGTTCAAGGACATGCTCGAGGCGGACCCGGAGGCGGTCTACCCGATCACGGCCTTCGCGATCTTCCAGGGCCTGTTCGCGGTGATCACCGTCGCCCTGATCGCGGGCTCGATCGCGGAGCGCACGAAGTTTGGCACCTGGCTGATCTTCGCTGGCCTGTGGACCGTGCTGGTCTACGCACCGATCGCTCACTGGATCTTCGACTTCAGTGCCGGCGACCACGTCGGCGGCTGGATGGCCAACAACCTCAAGGCGCTGGACTTCGCGGGTGGTACCGCGGTCGAGATCAACTCGGGTGCCGCCGGACTCGCGGTGGCGCTTGTCCTGGGCAAGCGCATCGGCTTCGGGCGCGAGCCGATGAAGCCGCACAACCTCACGCTCGTGATGGTCGGCTGCGGCCTGCTGTGGTTCGGCTGGTTCGGCTTCAACGCGGGTTCAGCCCTGGCTGCCAACAACCTCGCCGCGGTGGTCTTCGCGAACACCCTGCTGGCCGGTTGCACGGGCATGCTCTCCTGGCTGCTCGTCGAGCGCCTCCGCGACGGTCACGCGACGTCGTTCGGTGCCGCCTCGGGCGTCGTGGCCGGTCTCGTCGCGATCACGCCCTCGTGCGGCTCGGTCACCCCGATCGGTGCCATGGTCATCGGTGTCGCCGCAGGAGCTATCTGCGCCATGGCGGTCGGCCTGAAGTACAAGCTCGGCTACGACGACTCGCTCGATGTCGTCGGTGTCCACCTGGTCGGTGGTCTCGTCGGCACGATCGGAATCGGCTTCCTGGCCTGCGCCACCGTCCAGGGCAGCATCGACGGCCTCCTCTACGGCGGAGGCACTGACCAGCTTGGACGCCAGCTCGTCGCCGCGGGCGCGACGTTCGCGTTCTCCTTCGGCGTCACCTACGTTCTCGCGCTGGTCCTGGAGAAGACGATCGGCTTCAGGGTCGAGGGTGATGACGAGATGGCCGGGGTCGACCTGGTGGAGCACGCCGAGACGGCGTACGACCTGACGCCCACGACCGGTGGGGCGCGTCCCCACATCGCCGGTGGGACTGGCACTCTGTTGGACAAGGACTAGGAGAGGCTCGAGATGAAGCTGGTGACCGCGGTCGTCAAGCCGCACAAGTGGGAAGAGGTCAGGGCCGCCCTCGAAGGGGTCGGCGTCACTGGCATGACCGTCAGCGAGGTCAGCGGCTACGGCCGCCAGAAGGGCCATACCGAGGTCTACCGGGGCGCCGAGTACGACATCTCGCTGGTGCCCAAGGTGCGCATCGAGATCGTCGTGGAGGATGCGGACGTCGACCAGGTCGTCGACACCGTCGTCCAGGCCGCCCAGACCGGCCGTATCGGTGACGGCAAGGTGTGGGTCAGCTCGGTCGAGAGCGTGGTCCGAGTGCGCACCGGCGACCAGAACGAAGCCGCTATTTAGTGACGGCAGCAGAACGAGCACAACGGACCGAGGCGGCCGACGCGATCTGCGCGGCCGCCTTGTCCGCTGCGCTCGAAGGTGCTGAGGAGACCGGCGTCGCCCTCGTCGCAGTCGGGGGATACGGCCGCCGGGAGCTGGCGCCCTTCAGTGACCTGGACGTCGTCCTCGTGCATGCGGACAGCCGTGACGTCAGCGAGATCGCGCCGAAAGTCTGGTATCCGCTGTGGGATGCGGCACCGTCCCTGGACCATTCCGTCCGAGCCGAGTCCGAGGTGACCGAGGCGGCGAGCGCGGACCTCCGGGTGGCGCTGGGGCTCTTGGACGCCCGGCACGTCGCCGGTGACCACTCGCTCACGCTCCGGTTGCGCACGAACATCCTGGCCCAGTGGCGCCGTGACGCCCGGTCCCAGCTGCCGATCCTCGAGGAGATGGTCACCAGCCGAGGTGCTCGGGTCGGCGAGCTGGGCCACGCCTCTGTGCCTGACCTGAAGGAGTCGCTCGGCGGGCTGCGCGATGCCACCGTGATGAACGCGCTCGTGATGACCTGGCTGGTCGACGTACCTCACGCGGATCTCGAGCGGTGCCGGCAGCACCTGCTCGACGTCCGCGACGTCCTGCACGCGATCGTCGGCAGGGCCTCGGACCGCATCGCTCCCGAGCTCTGGGAGCCGCTCGCCGAGGGCCTCGGCCTCCCGAGCGCAGAGCAGGCGCAGCGGCACGTCCGGGGGAACGGCCGACGGCTGACGCACCTGTCGCGGCTGACCTGGCACCGGGTCGACGCCGTGCTGGCCCGACCGAGCCGTGTCGCCAAGCGGGCACCGAAGCTCGAGACCGTGGCACCAGGCGTCGCCATGGCCTCGGCCGAGATCGTGCTCGACCGGGGTGCCGACACCTCGGACCCTCTGCTGCTCCTGCGGGCCGCGGCCGAGGCCGCCGAGCGGAACCTCATGCTGGCGCCCGCCACGGCTGCCCGGCTCGCGCGTGACTGCCCCGCACCGCCGGAGCCCTGGAGCTCCGAGACCCGCAACCTGTTCGCCCGACTGCTCGCCGGCGGCCGCGGCCTGCTCAGCGTCTGGGAGACGCTCGAGGAGACCCAGGCGCTGGACAAGATCCTTCCGGAGTGGGAGACCGTGCGGTTGCTGCCGCATGCCTCGGTGGTGCACCGGTTCACCGTCGATCGGCACATGGTCGAGACCTGCATCGAGGCAGCTCAGCTGATCCGCCGCGTCGCACGCCCCGACCTGCTCATGGTCGCGGCGATCTTGCACGACATCGGCAAGGCCAGCCTTCAGGACCACAGCGTGGCCGGGGAGCCGGTGGCAGCGGCAGCCGCGCGCCGGATGGGCTTCGCAGAGGAGGACGTCGCGGCGATCGCGGGCCTGGTGCGGTGGCATCTGCTGCTGGCTGACGTCGCCACCACTCGCGACCTCGAGGACCCGAGCACGGCCAAGTACGTCGCGGAGCGGGTGCCCGATGCGGGGATGCTCGAGCTGCTCGAGGTGCTCACCGAGGCTGATGCCAAGGCCACTGGCCCCAAGGCGTGGACCGCCTGGCGCGCCTCGCTGGTCGCCGACCTGGTCCGACGCGCACGGCGGGTGCAGGCCGGAGCCGCCGCCGTCGAGCAGTCACGCGAGAACCTCGAGATCCCGCACGCGGCCAAGGACGGCCGGGTACACCTCTCTGTCGAGGGCTCCCGAGTGACGGTCGTCGCGGAGGACCGGGTGGGCCTGATGGCCGCTGTCGCTGGCGCGCTCGCCGTGCAGCGACTATCGGTATTGGCCGCGCGGGCATGGACCCAGGACGAGTACGCCTTCTCCGAGTGGGACGTCGACGACCCGCACCTCGACGAGAAGATCCTGCGGACGCGTCTCGAGGCGGTCGTCGCCGGCACGCTCGACCCGGCCGCGCGGCTGAGGGCGAAGGAGGGTGGGCTCGAGCCTGCGGTCCAGGTGCACCACGACGCGTCGCACGCCGCCACCGTGCTCGAGGTTCGATCCGACGACCGGCCCGGGGTGGTGTTCCTCGTGTGCCGTGCGCTCGCGTCCCTGGACCTCTCGGTCCGCTCCGCGCATGTGTCCACGCTCGGGCCGCAGACTCTCGACGTGTTCTACGTGCAGGAGCCGGGAGCCGGCGCGCTGACGGACGAGCGCGCCGCGGACGCCGTACGCGCTGTGCGTGGTGCCCTCTCCCTGCGGCCTTCGTCGTAGCCCCGTAGGCTTGTCCACTGAACTCCACCTGACTCTGAGGACCGACTGACGTGTTCGCAACGCTTTCCGACCGGCTCGCTGAGACTTTCAAGAACCTCCGCGGCAAGGGTCGGCTCTCTGAGGCCGACATCGACGCCACGGCCCGCGAGATCCGGATCGCGCTGCTCGAGGCCGACGTCGCACTCCCCGTGGTCAAGGACTTCGTGTCCGCGGTCAAGGAGAGGGCGCGCGGCGAGGAGGTCAGCGGGGCGCTCAACCCGGCCCAGCAGGTCGTGAAGATCGTCCACGAGGAGCTCGTGACGATCCTGGGTGGCGAGACCCGCCGGATCCGCTTCGCGAAGCAGCCGCCGACCGTGATCATGCTGGCCGGTCTCCAGGGTGCAGGTAAGACGACGCTCGCCGCGAAGCTGGCCCTGTGGCTCAAGGAGCAGGGCAGCAGCCCGATGCTCGTCGCCGCCGACCTGCAGCGTCCGAACGCCGTCAACCAGCTTCAGGTCAACGCCGAGCGGGCCGGGGTCACGGTCTTCGCTCCCGAGCCGGGCAACGGCGTCGGTGACCCGGTTGCAGTCGCGCGAGCCGGCTTGGCGGAGGCCAAGCGGACGCTGCACGACGTCGTCATCATCGACACCGCCGGTCGACTCGGCGTCGACGACGAGCTGATGAAGCAGGCCGCGAATATTCGTGACGCGGTCCAGCCCGACGAGATCCTCTTCGTCGTTGACGCGATGATCGGTCAGGACGCGGTCAACACGGCCCAGGCGTTCCTGGACGGCGTCGGGTACGACGGTGTCGTCCTCACCAAGCTCGATGGCGACGCCCGCGGTGGTGCAGCGCTCTCGATCCGGCAGATCACCGGGCGTCCGGTCATGTTCGCGTCGGCCGGTGAGAAGCTCACCGACTTCGACCTGTTCCACCCGGACCGGATGGCGTCCCGGATCCTCGATATGGGCGACATGCTCACCCTGATCGAGCAGGCCGAGAAGCACTTCGACGCCGAGCAGGCTGAGAAGGCTGCCGCGAAGCTCCTCGGCGGTCAGGGCGAGTTCACCCTCGTGGACTTCCTTGAGCAGATGCAGGCCATCCGCAAGATGGGCTCGCTGACCAAGATCATGGGCATGCTCCCGGGCATGGGCCAGTTCCGCGACCAGCTGGCCAACTTCGACGAGCGCGAGATCGACCGCATCCAGGCGATCATCTACTCGATGACGCCGGGTGAGCGCGACAACCCGAAGATGATCGATGGCTCGCGTCGCTCGAGAATCGCCAAGGGTTCCGGTGTGACGGTCGCCGACGTGAACCAGCTCGTCGACCGGTTCTTCGAGGCTCGCAAGATGATGGAGCAGATGGCCCGCGGCGGCGGCCTGGGACTGCCCGGCTCGCCGGGCATGGCCCTGGGCAAGAAGGCCAAGGGTCGCCAGGCGCCACAGAAGAAGACGGCCAAGGGCAAGCGAGTCTCGGGCAATCCCGCCAAGCGCGCGCAGGAGCAGGCTGCGGCGGCAGCCAAGGAGAGCGCCCCGGCCAACCCGTTCGGCGTACCCACCGGCGACCAGGCCGACTTCAACGCCGACGACTTCGTCGTGCCCCCCGAGCTGGCCAAGTTCCTCGACCAATGACCCTCAGGGACCGCTGAGACGTCGCTGCGCGACGCCAAGGACCCCTGAGACGTCGCTTGCGAACGAATCGACCAGCGTCCCCTGGCGACGTCTCGCGGCTGTCTCGCGTCGCTTGTCGACGTGTCAGCGGTCCTGGCAGTCAGTTGCCGACGTCTCGATGGAGCGCGATAACGTCCTGCGCATGAGCTCGGTCCTGAGAGTCCGTGGGGTAGTCCTCCCTGACGGTGAGCATCGCGACCTGTACGTCGACGGCGGGACCATCACCTACGACCCCGTCGACGCGGACATCGCAGCGGAGGGGTGGATCGTTCCCGGGCTGGTGGATGCTCACTGTCATGTCGGGCTCGACGGGAACGGCGCGGTCGACGAGGCGACGCAGGAAGCCCAGATCACCGCCGACCGCGACTCGGGGGCTCTGCTGCTGCGCGACTGCGGCTCGGCGGCGGACACCCGCTGGATCGACGGCCGCGAGGACCTGCCCCGGCTGATCCGCGCCGGCCGGCACCTCGCGCGAACCAAGCGCTACATCCGCAACTACGCCCACGAGATCGAGCCGGTGGAGCTGGCGGCGTACGTCGCTCAGCAGGCCGAGTACGGCGATGGCTGGGTCAAGTTGATCGGGGACTGGATCGAGCGCGAAGCCGGTGACCTCACCCCGAGCTGGACCCGCGAGTCGCTGGACTCGGCAATGCGTGCGGCACACGCTCGAGGAGCGCGCGTGACCGCGCACGTCTTCGGCGAGGACGCGCTGCCTGACCTGATCCGCAGCGGCATCGACTGCATCGAGCACGGCACCGGACTGTCCCTGGAGCTCATCGACGAGATGGTCGCCCGGGGCGTCGCCCTCGTGCCGACGGTGAAGCAGCTCGGCAACTTCCCGAACTACGCAGCCGCGGCCGGAGACAAGTTCCCCAAGTACGCCGACCACATGAACGCGCTCTTCGAGGCGCGGCGTGACGTGATCGGCTCAGCGCACGAAGCCGGAGTGCAGATCTATGCCGGCACGGACGCCGGGGGAGTGCTCAGCCATGGGCTCATCGCCGACGAGGTGGCGGAGCTAGCCACGTACGGCCTCACCCACGAGGACGCCCTCGGTGCTGCGAGCTGGCGAGCGCGGGAGTGGCTCGGCCTGAACGCGCGGCTCGAGGAGGGGGCGCCCGCCGACTTCGTCGTGTACGACGCGAACCCGCTGGACGACCTGGGCGTGCTCCGTCACCCGAAGCTGATCGTCCTGCGGGGGCGCATCGTCGGACCTCAAGCGATGGCCTCGTAGCGGCCGTCCACGGACGATTTAGGCCCGGGCTGACCCATCTGGCAGAATGTCCCGCTGAGTCCCGCGCGACCGGACCCTCTAACCCGAAGTCGTCGCAGGCCCCACCGAGCAGAACGGCCGGTCCCCACCTGTCCGGGAAGCTCATCCACACCACATTCCAAGGAGACACCACACCCGTGGCCGTCAAGATTCGCCTCAAGCGCATGGGCAAGATCCGTGCGCCGTACTACCGCATCGTCATCGCCGACTCGCGTACCAAGCGCGACGGTCGCGTCATCGAGGAGATCGGCAAGTACCACCCCAAGGAGGAGCCCTCGTTCATCGAGGTCAAGTCCGAGCGGGCGGCTTACTGGCTCGGCGTCGGCGCTCAGCCGACCGAGGCCGTCGAGGCCATCCTCAAGGTGACCGGCGACTGGCAGAAGTTCAAGGGTGTCGAGGGCGCCGAGGGCACCCTGAAGGTCAAGGAGCCCAAGCGGTCCAAGCAGGACATCTTCAACGAGATCCTCAAGGAAAAGGGCGACGAGCCCAAGGCCGAGGCCGTGACCAAGAAGGCTGCCAAGAAGGTCGAGGAGGCCCCCGCTGAGGCGCCGGCCGCCGAGGCTCCTGCGGCTGAGGCTCCTGCGGCTGAGGCTCCGGCCGAGGAGGCACCTGCTGCTGAGGCTGCCGCCGAGGAAGCGCCTGCCGCCGAGGCTGACGCGCCGGCCAAGTCCGAGGCCTGAGCATGCTGGCCGAAGCGCTCGAGCACCTCGTCCGGGGGATCGTGAAGAACCCCGACGACGTGACCGTCCGTGACAAGCAGCTGCGCCGCGGCTCGATCCTCGAGGTCCGGGTCAATCCCGAGGACCTCGGCAAGGTGATCGGCCGCAACGGCCGCACGGCGACTGCGCTCCGCACGGTCGTCGGCGCGCTCGCGGGCAAGGGTGGCGCACGCATCGACTTCGTCGACGTAGACCGGCGCCGCTGAGAGACGCTGAACAAGAGGGGAGGCCCGAGGGGCCTCCCCTCTTGGCGTTCCCGGACCCCTCCGACGAACAGCCCCCGGTGGTAGCCCTTTCGGGCCATCCCGACCTGACCCATACGTGCCCTGACGCCGCGCGCGGCCGCACCTTTACTTTGGCCCACGGAGAGGGACTTTGGTGTTTTCGGGCGTTTTCGGGACCAATCTAGGGGGATCGGCCATGGCGCTTCAGCGCAGGCTCCGTCCAGCAGTTCTTCGCACCTCAGCTCTTCCGACGGTCGTGGCGATGGTGGTGGCGCTCACCATCGCCCCCGCCCTCCAGCTGCCCGCACAAGCGGCAGAGCCGGGTGACGTCGCCACCCTGCGCGCGGGTCTGGGCTCGCTTGCCGAGGTGTTCGTCGGTGAGTACGAAGAGGCCGGACCCCTCGCCCAACCGGTGCCGCTCAGCGACACCGGTCCCGGGGCTGCCCTGATCCGCCCGGGTGACACGCTGAACGTCGAGGAAGTGATGGCCCAGGGCGTCACGGCGAAGCTCCTGGCGCTGATGTCCAGCGACGAGGTCGACACGGTCGACGCGCTCGCCACGCAGGTAGACACCCAGCTCGACGGCACCGTGGCGGGATCCCAGCTCGCCGTCTCAGCGGGCAACGTCGTCTCGGGAGGCGGCGGCATCGGATTCGACGTCACCCTCAAGGTCAGCAAGAACATCGACGGCGCCGTCGCGCTGACCGACCCGAGCGGCCCGGGTGGCACGCCGTTGAGCCTGCGTTCGCCGGCGACCGCGCCGTTCAACCTCGAGTTCACCTTCGTGGCCAAGCTGCGCACCAACGCCGCCGGTGACCGCTTCTGGCTCGAGGCCGGAGCGTCGACGCCCAGCCTGTCCCTGAAGGCCGGCCTCGCCGGTGCCGGCGCCTACACCTTCCCGGAGGGCGAAGCGGCCATCGGAGTCGGCGACGTCGACGTCATCAGCGGTAGCACAGTCGACCTCGATGCCCTCTGGACCGGCTCGGTCGCCGACACGAACAACGACGGACGCCTGACGATCGCGGAGCCCACTGTCGACGGCACCGGTCAGACGCCTGGTGAGCTCACCATGCCGGCCGAGAGCCTGACGACCTTCGCGCCGACGGGTACGGCGACCGCGTCGGTCAAGATCGGCTCGGACATGATCCCGCTCGATGCGAGCCCGGCACCGACGATGACCCTGAATGCCGACCTTGCGACCACGTCTAACCTCGCGGCCGACCTGGTCGCGTCGGCGGGCGACCTCGCCGACATGAACGCGTTCACCCGCATCACGCCCGTCGACCTGATCTCCGGCCTCATCCAGTACTCCACGACGCTACGCGCGCTGCAGACGCACCCGAACGTCGACTCCGCCCTTCCGCTGGCTGGTGGCAGGCTCTCGGACCTGCACGACCTGGGTGCCGCCGTCGGGACGCTCGCCGACGACCTGATCCACATCACGCCCTTCGACAACGACGTCGACCCGACCGACGACACCGTCACGCCGGTCGTCGTTGTGGACATCCAGACGATCGAAGACCTGGCCGACGAGCTTGACGGCCTGCCCGGCTTCTCGGGTGGCACGCTCCAGCCGACGTACGACAGTGCGACCCAGCGCGTGACGATGGACGTCGCCTTCGCACAGGCGCTCGACGGTCTGACGACGCTGGACCTGCCCGACGGCTCTGAGGTCGCCCAGCTCACCTTCGGTGACCAGCTCCGGTCGGCGACCGGGCTGCGCGGCGTCACCCGGCTCGACAACACCCCGCTCGACCCCAAGGTCGATGT
>DATILB010000096.1:0-4749 GCA_035477015.1 Nocardioidaceae bacterium
ACCGAGCCCGGCACCGGCTCCGACCTCCAGGCAATCAAGACCAAGGCCGTCAAGGACGGCGACGACTACGTCATCAACGGCGCCAAGACGTTCATCTCCAACGGCCACCACGCCGACGTCGTACTGACCGTGTGCAAGACCGACCCCGACGCCGGCGCGATGGGCTTCTCGCTGATCATCATCGAGACGGACCGAGCGGGGTTCTCCCGCGGGCGCAACCTGCGCAAGATCGGACAGCATGGCCAGGACACCTGCGAGCTCTCGTTCGACGGCGTCCGCGTGCCTCAGTCGAACCTGCTCGGCGACACCGAAGGCATGGGCTTCATCAGCCTCATGCAGCAGCTCCCGCAGGAGCGACTGATCCTCGGCGTGGCAGCTGTGGCAACCATGGAGAAGGCCGTCGAGCTCACCATTGAGTACACCAAGGAGCGGACTGCATTCGGCAAGCCGGTCTTCAGCTTCCAGAACAGCCGGTTCGTGCTCGCCGAGTGCGCGACCTTGGTCCGGGTCGCGCAGGCATTCCTCGACGACTGCATCGCACTTCACCTCAAGGGTGAGCTCGACATCGAGACCGCAGCGATGGCCAAGTGGTGGCTCACCGACCAGCAGAACATCGTGGCCGACCGCTGCCTCCAGCTCTTCGGTGGCTACGGCTATATGGAGGAGTACCCGATCTCCCGGATCTTCACCGACTCGAGGATCCAGCAGATCTACGGCGGCACCAACGAGATCATGAAGGAGATCATCTCCCGCTCCCTGTGAGCGACGAGATGAAGACAACCATGGGACCCCTCACCGGCGTACGCGTCATCGAGATCGCCAGCCTCGCCCCGGCACCCTTCGGGTGCATGATCCTGGCTGACCTGGGCGCGGAGGTGCTGCGCATCGACCGCCTCGGCAGCAGCGCGGCCATCACCCCGCCACCTGGGCCGCTCGACCGCGGTCGCCGCACGGTGGCCGTCAATCTCAAGGACCCGGCGGGCCTCGAGACGGTACGCCGGCTGGTTGAGTCCGCGGACGTCTTCGTCGAGGGGTTGCGACCGGGCGTCGCCGAACGCATCGGCATCGGGCCCGACGATCTCCTGGCGATCAACGAGCGCCTCGTCTACGCCCGCATGACCGGCTGGGGACAGGACGGCCCTCTCGGCCAGCGTGCCGGCCACGACATCAACTACATCGCCCTCGCCGGCGCGCTCGAGCCGATTGCCCGTCCCGGCGAGCGTCCGCTCGCCCCGCTGAACCTGCTGGGCGACTTCGCCGGCGGCGGGTTGTTGATGACGATGGGGATCCTCAGCGCGCTCTACGAGCGCGAGCGATCCGGCAAGGGCCAGGTCGTCGATGCCGCGATGGTCGACGGTGCCTCCTTGTTCACCGCGTTCATGCGCGGGATGCATGAGACGGGACTGTGGTCCGAGGAGCCCGGAACCAATGCGCTCGACGGCGCCGCGCCGTTCTATGACACCTACGAGTGCTCGGACGGCAAGTACGTCGCGGTGGGCTGCGTCGAGCCACAGTTCTTCGCCGAGCTGGTCGCCGTACTCGAGATCGATGAGCCAAACCTCCCCTTCCAGCTGGACCCGAGCGGGTGGCCGGCCTGGAAGAAGGTCATCGGCGAGGCACTGGCACAGCGGACTCGCGACGAGTGGGCGGAGGTCTTCGCCGACTCGGATGCCTGTGTGACTCCCGTCCTGTCTCCTTGGGAGGCGCACGACCACCCGCACCACAAGGCTCGCGAGTCCTTCGTCGAGGTGGCCGGGATCATCCAGCCCGCACCCGCACCTCGGTTTAGCCGTACGCCGACCGCGGTGCCCACTGCCCCGGACCCGGACGGCCGCGACGTCGTACGGACCCTGGCGGACTGGGGAGTCGCCGATGGTGCTGACCTCATGGAAACCGGCTCAGTCGCCTGAGGCATCCTTCGGTCGGTAGGAGCCCGGAGCGCTTCCGGTCCATCGACGGAATGCCCGGTGGAACGCGCTGGGCTCGGAGAAGCCGAGCCGGTCCGACAGGTCGGCCACCGACTCCTCGCCCCTGACCAGGCTCGCGATCGCAGCATCGCGGAGCAGCTCCTCCTTGATCGTGGACATCGACGTGCCCTGCTCGCGGAGCACCCGGCGCAGGTGCTGGGTGCTCATCGCGAGCTGGGAGGCGATCTCGTCCGGCGAGGGCCACTCCCCACGGAGGCCGCGCTCGAGGATCCGGCGCACCTGATCGGCCGCAGTCATGCCGTAGTCGCGATACATCAACAGGTCTGCCGGGGAGTCCAGGAGCCACTGCTCCAGCTCCTGCTCGGTGCGCATCACGGGCAGGGACAGCACCTCGTTGCTGAACACGATTCCCGCGACCGGCTGGCCGAATGCGATGCGCCCACCGAAGACGAGGTCGTAGTCCTCGGGCTTCTCCGGCATCGGGTACGGCAGATCGACCTGCTCGACGGGGAGCCGGGTGCCCGCCAGCCAGCTCGCGAAACGCAACGACACCGACAGCACCAGGTCAGTGACGAAGTGGTCCGGGTCGTCGGTGTGACCGCTCAGCCGCATCCGGGTTTGCTTCTCGCCGACCTCGACGTCGATGGTGGCGAACGGGGCCAGCACGCGGCTGAAGTCCTGCAGACGTCCGAGCACCGTCGCCAGGTCAGGTGAGCTGAGCAGCGCGAGACTCAGCATGCGGAAGGTCCCGTTGGGCGCGGGTTGCGGCCCTAGACCCACCAGCTCGTCACCGGTGATCTTCCAGAGCGCCCGCACGGTACGAGTGGCCTGCTCGAGCGTGATCCGGCTTCGGTCGTCGAACAGCAACGTGGGGTCCACGTCCAGCTGCTCCGCCAGGTCCTCGAGCTCGACGCCGCGATGCTCCGCAGTGCTCGCGACGGCACGCAGGAACCGCACCGGGATGGTCCGCTGCGTCATCAGACTCCTTCGATCATGGCGGTCAATCTTCTCGCGAACTGCGGTCACTGGCAGCGGGTTCGAGGCTCCCTAGCGTTTTGAGTACAGCAGAAACGCACCATCGACTGAGGAGCCGACCATGGCGCAACCCGGCCAGGACTTCAACTTCGACGTGATCGGACAGTGGAGCGACCCGGTGACGTTCAGTGTGACCAAGGACGCCACCATCGCGTACGCCGAAGCGACCAACGACGACGCGGCGCCGCACATCAAAGGCGACTACGCGCCGCCGGTGTTCGCGATCGTCCCGGTCACCAACATCATGGCCGAGCGCACGATGAGTGCCGTCCCCGACGAGCTGATCATGCGCATCCTGCACGGTGAGCAGGACATGCGCTTCCACCGGCCGATCGGCGCCGGGGACGAGCTGAGCTGCCGCGCCAAGGTCGTCGGCATCCACGGCCGCTCGTCCGGTGTCGTGGTAACGACCCTCCTCGAGACCCGCGACCAGCTCGACGAGCTGGTCAACGAGCAGTACTTCACGGGCTTCTTCAGAGGCGGCGTGCTCGAGGGCGGCCAGGGCGAGGAGCCGCCGGCCCACGCGTTCGACGAGGCGCTGTGCGACCGGGGGCCGGACGCGACCGTCGTCCAGAAGTTCGACGACGACCAGACCTTCCGCTACTCCGAGGCCGCCGGCGACCCGATGCCGATCCACCTCGACGACGACTTCGCGAAGGCGATGGGCCTCCCCGGGATCATCATCCACGGGCTCTGCACGATGGCCTTCAACTCCCGCGCCGTGATCGAGACGGCTTGCCCCGAGGACCCGAGCCGGCTCAAGCGCCTGGTCGTCCGTTTCAGCGCCCCGGCGCAGCCCAAGCACACGATCACGACCGAGCTCTGGAAGACGAGCGACAGCAGCTACGCCTTCCAGACCGTGACCGACGAAGGAACGTTCGTGATCAAGGACGGTCTCGCGGAGATCGCCCCCGCACTCAAGGAGAAGTTATGACAGTCAAGGTGTACGTCGTCGGCGTCGGCATGACCAAGTTCGAGAAGCCGGGCGCCCGTGAGGGTTGGGACTACCCCGATATGGCCCTCGAGTCCGGCACGGCAGCCCTCCAGGACGCCGGGATCGACTACGCGTTGGTCGAGCAGGCCTACACCGGTTACATATACGGCGACTCGTGCGCCGGGCATCGCGCGGTCTACGGCTTGGGTCTGACCGGCTTGCCGGTGTTCAACGTCAACAGCAACTGCTCTACCGGGTCCAGCGCGCTCTTCCTTGCCGCGCAGGCCATCCGCGGCGGCCTGGCCGACTGCACCTTGGCCCTGGGGTTCGAGAAGATGCAGAGCGGCTCGCTGAGCGGGCAGTTCGAGGACCGCGAGCAGCCGATGATGCGGCACCTCATGGCGATGGCAGAGCTCCAGGAGATCGCCTTCCCGCCGGCTCCCTGGATGTTCGGTGCTGCCGGCCTTGAGCACAACCGACTCTTCGGCTCCACTCCGGAGCACTTCGCGAAGATCGCGGTGAAGAACCACCGGCACTCGGTGAACAACCCGTACTCGCAGTTCCACGACGTCTACACGCTCGACGAGATCAAGGCCGCGAAGATGGTGTACGCCGAGGCTGAGCTGACCCGCCCGATGTGTTCGCCCACGAGTGACGGTTCTGCGGCGGCCATCGTCGCCAGCGAGGCGTTCGTCGAGCGTCACGGCCTGGCTGACCAGGCCGTCGAGATCGTCGGCCAGAGTCTGGTGACCGACGTACCCGGCACGTTCGACAGTAAGAGCCTGCGGACCCTGGTCGGCGCCGACATGAGCGCGCGAGCTGCGCGCGAGGTCTACGAGCAGTCCGGGCTGA
>DATILB010000097.1:0-8419 GCA_035477015.1 Nocardioidaceae bacterium
GGACCCGATGGGCCCGGTGAGCTCGAAGCAGTAGTTCTCGCGGCCGGCGCGGCAGCGACGGCACTCGCCGCACGACCACACGCCATGGACGGCGACCGCCTCGTCGAGCCAGTCGTGGGAGACGCCGGAGCCGACTGCCACGACGGTGCCGGCAACCTCGTGTCCGAGCGTGAACGGCAGGTCGTAGGGAAGCGAGGCGCTGTCCATCACGTGGAGGTCGGAGTGGCACAGACCCGCGGCCTCGACGAGCAACAGCAGCTCGCCCGGCCCCGGCTGCGGCACCGGCACCCGGACCAGCTCCGGGTCCTGGCCCCACGCGGTCAGACGCAGTGCCTGCATCATCATCGCGCGGTCCATCCGCCGTCGACGACGAGGGCGTGCCCCGTGACGTAGCTCGACGCGGGCGACGCCAGGAAGAGCAGCGCCCCGTCCACCTCGCCGGCCTGGCCGCCACGACCGAGCATCGTGTTGCGGCGCACCCAACCTGCGGACTTCTCGTTCGTGAACAGGCCGTCGGTCATCTCGGTGTCGAACCAGCCGGGGACGATCGCGTTGACGCGGATGCCGCGGCGCCCCCACTGGCCGGCGAGCTCGCGGGTGAGGCCGAGGATGCCGGCCTTGGACGCCGCATAGCTCGCACCGCCGATCGGCGCGGTGGACACCAGGCCGATGACCGACGAGATGTTGACGACGGACAGCGCATCACCTTCCGTCACCGTCGAGGCCACCTCGGTCGCGAGGTGGAAACCTGAAGCGAGGTTGAGGTCCAGCAGGCCGGCGAAGCCGGCGACGGTCTCCTGCTCGGCGTCGGGCACGCCGGCCATCCCCGCGTTGTTCACGAGCACGTCGATGTGGCCGGTGATGCCGGCAGCGGTCTCGACGAGCCGCCGGCGGTCGTCCGCGGACGTCACGTCGCAGACGACCGGGACGACTCTGTCGAGCTCTTTGGCCAGCACCTCGAGCCGGTCGAGCCGCCTGGCTGCCGCGACGACCGTGGCACCTGCAGCGACGAGGGTGCGGGCGAAGCCCTCGCCCAGCCCGGACGAAGCGCCCGTGACGATCGCGACCCTGCCGTGCAGGTCGAACAGGTCCTGCGCGCTCATCAGTACACCGCGGTCCGGCCGCCATCGACCGGGATCACTGCCCCGGTCGTATAGCCGGAGCTGTCGCCGGCTAGGTGCACGACCATGCCGACGACCTCGTCGGGCCGACCGAGCCGACCTGCGGGCAGGCGGTCGACGATCTTCCCGACGAACTCCTCGTCCCAGCCGTCCGCCATGTCGGTGGCGAAGGCACCCGGCATGACGCAGTTGACCCGGACGTGCGGGGCGTACTCCTGGGCGAACGCCATCGTCAGTGCGTTGAGGCCGTTCTTGGAGGCTGCGTACATCGCCTCCGGCGGGCTCGGTCGCACGGCTCCGATGCTGGAGATGTTGACGATCGAGCCGCTGCCGGCCGCCGCCATCCGCGCGCCGGCAACCGCCATCAGCCGGAACGGACCCTTGAGGTTCACCTCGATGGTCTTGTCGAAGAGCGACTCGGAGACGCCTTCGAGCGTCGGTGACAGCGGTGCGATGCCCGCGTTGTTGACCAGGATGTCGAGGCGCCCGAGCTGGGCGTAGACCTCGTCGACCGCCGGCTCGATGCTGTCCCAGTGCCCGACGTGCAGGGCGAGCGGGAGCGCCGCCACCCCGGTCGCCTTCGTGATCGCTTCCGCAGCGGTGCTGCACGACTCGGCCTTGCGGCTGGACACGACGACGGTCGCACCCGCCTGGGCGAGACCGAGCGCGATCGCGTATCCCAGCCCCCTCGTCGCGCCGGTGACGAGCGCGACCTTGCCTTCGAGCCCGTTCATGCGGCACCTCCCTGGTACGCGTCGACCGGCTTGCGGTACGGCGCGAGCTCGAGGGATCCGATGGTGCGCAGGTGCACCTCGTTGGGGCCGTCGGCGATCTGCAACGCGCGGGTGATCGCGAACAGGCGGGCCAGCACGGTGTCCTCACTGACGCCGGCAGCACCGAAGGTCTGCACCGCACGGTTGACGACGTCGTGGGCGACCTCCATGGCCGCGACCTTGATGGCTGCGACGTCGGAGCGCGCCGCGGCGTTGCCGTGGGTGTCCATCAGCCACGACGCCCTCAGCGTAAGCAACCGGGCCTGGTCGATCTCCATGCGGCTCCGGGCGATCCACTCGCGCACCACGCCCTGGTCAGCCAGCGGCCCACCGAAGGCCTCCCGCTCGACGGCTCTGCGGCACATCATCGACATGGCTCGCTCCGCGAACCCGATGGCGCGCATCGCGTAGTGCATCCGTCCCGGGCCGAGGCGGCCCTGGGCGATCGCGAAACCATCCCCTTCGGCGCCGAGCATGTTCGAGGCCGGGACGCGTACGTCGGTGAACTGCACCTCGCCGTGCCCCAGGCGGTCCTGGTACCCGAACATCGTGAGGTCGCGCAGCACCTCGATGCCGGGTGCGTCGGTGGGCACCAGGATCATGCTCTGCTGCCGGTACGTCGCAGCGTCCGGATCGGACTTGCCCATGAAGATGACGAGCTTGCAGTCCGGGTCGAGGATCCCCGACGTGTACCACTTGCGGCCGTTGAGGACGTACTCGTCGCCGTCGCGGCGGATGGACGCTGTGATGTTGCGTGCGTCGGAGCTCGCCACCGCCGGCTCGGTCATCGCGAAGGCCGACCGGATCCGGCAGTCCAGCAGCGGTCGCAGCCACTGCTGCTGCTGCTCCGGCGTGCCGTACATCGCCAGGATCTCCATGTTGCCGGTGTCCGGTGCGGAGCAGTTCAGGGCCTCGGGGCCGATGATCGACCGGCCGGCCAGCTCCATCAGCGGGGCGTACTCGAGGTTGGTCAGGCCGGCACCCCAGGAGCCGTGCGTCATGAAGAGGTTCCAGAGCCCCAGCTCGCGGGCTTTGCTCTGGAGGTCACGCATGACCTGTGGCTGCTCGTGCGGGTTCGCGGCGGCGGCCACCTGGGCGTCGTACACCGCCTCCGCGGGATAGACGTGCTCGTCCATGAACACCTGCAGGCGGGCCAGCAGGTCCTGCGTCCGGGCGGAGTGCTCGAAGTCCACGGCAGTCCCTTTCGTGTCTTGGGCTCTAGGCGATCGACAGCGCGGTGTCGATGAGCCGGCGGATGGTGTCGGGGAGACGTTCCTGGTCCGGGTCGTGATGACGGCCCTCGAGGTGACGCCGCAGGTTGTGGCCCATGATCGCGGCCATCTTGTAGCGACCGAGTGCGTCGAACCAGGCGAGGTCGTCGACCGGCCGGCCGTCCACTGCGTACCGGTCGACCAGCTCGTCCGCCGTGGGCAGCCCGGGGACCACCCGGCCCACGCCGGGGAAGTTGGAGCCGTCGGCGAACACGAGGAACCAGCCGAGCTCGACGCGCGGGTCGCCCACGCTCCAGATCTCCCAGTCGATGATCGCGGCCGGCTCCACGCCGTCGCAGATGATGTTCCCGAGGCGGTAGTCGCCATGCACGAGTGTCGGTGCGACCGTCGCGGGGACGGTATCCGCCAGCCGCAGGCGGAGCCGCTCCGCGTCGGGCACGAGGTGCTCGGGGACGGCACCCATCGTGCGCGCCCAGCGGGCGAGCTCGTCGGCGGGAGACAGCGCGGGCCCGTCGACCGGCACCTTGTCCAGGGGTACGTCGTGCAGCGCGGTGAGCATCTCGGCGACCTCGCGCATCCGCCTCGCTGCCACGGCCGGTTCAACCTCGGGGTCGTCGAGCACCGGCTCGAGCGCCTGGCCCTGGACCAGCTGCATCGCGAACCAGGCCGGCTCGCACTCGTCGGTCGCGACGATCGCGGGCACCGGCAGGGCGGTCGGCGCGAGTGCGTCCAGGATGCGCGCCTGCCGGAGCATGTCGTGACGACCGACGGCCTTCTGGTGCTCAGGCACCGACTTGATCACCAGCGGTCCTTCACCGGTGTCGACGCGGTAGGTCAGCCCCGAGTGGCCGCCGAGCAGAGGGGTGAGCTCGCCGACGTCGAGGTCCGGCCGCTGCTTCCGCAAGGAGGCGGCGACGCGCGCGGCCAAGTCGGTCTCGAAGTCGCTCATGCCCGGGGCTCCCTCGGCAGGCCGAGCACCCGCTCGGCCAGGATGTTGTGCTGGATCTCGTCGGTGCCGCCCGCGATGCGGTAGCCCGGAGCGCCGAGCAGGTGCTCGGTCCACGACCACGTGCCCCAGCGGCCCGAGTCGGACGACAGCTCGGGACCCAGGAGCATCCGCACCACCTCCGACGTCCTCGCCATGGTGTCGGTCGCAAGGAGCTTGCCGACCGACGCTTCTGGGCCCGGGTCGTTGCCTGACACCACCGCGGCCGCGACCCGCATTCCCGTGAGTCGCTGGACATAGCTTCGCGTCACCAGGTCGGCGACGGCGTCGCGCTCGAGCTCGGTCAGCGACCGACCCAGGTTGCGGGCGAGCTCGACAGCCCGGTCGGCGTTGGCGAGCCCGAGGTTGCCGGAGTCGAGACGCTCCGCGGCGAGCACCGTGAGGGCTACCTTCCAGCCCTCTCCCACCGGACCGAGTCGCAGCTCGTCCGACAGCTCGACGCCGTCGAGGTACACCTCGTTGAACGAGCTGCCACCGGTCATCTGCCGGATCGGGCGCACGGTCACACCAGGTGCGTCCATCGGCACGAGGAAGACGGTGAGTCCGGCGTGCTTGGCGGCGCTCGGATCGGTGCGTGTGACGGCGACGCCGAAGTCGGCCACCGGCGCTCCCGAGGTCCACACCTTGTGGCCGTCGAGCATCCAGTGGTCGTCGCGCTCGACAGCACGCGTGCGCACTGCGGCAAGGTCGGATCCGGCCTCGGTCTCGGAGAAGAGCTGGCACGCGATCAGGTCGGCGCGCAGCATCGCCCGGACGTAGCGCGCGCGCTGCTCGGTGGTCCCCCACTGCGCGATCGTCGGGGCGACCAGCTGCTGGGTCACCGAGAACATCTCGGTCCGACGGGGTACGTCGTACGCCTCCTCCGCCTGCCGGAACGCCACGGCGTACGACATCGGGAGGTTGCTCCCGCCGTACTCCTGCGGCCAGGTGATCGCCCCCCAGCCGGCGTCGAACTTCGCCTGCTCGTAGCCGCGGATCCGGTCGGTCTCAGCTCGCTCCTCCTCGGGCGTCCAGTTCTCGAAGACGGCAGCGGAGTCCTCACCGACACCCCACTGCTCGGCGGAGCGTGGCTCGGCGACGGACGCGAGCCAGGCGCGGGCCTCGCGAGTGAAGTCTTCAAGAGTGATCATGCCGAGCCTCCTCGGGACTATTCAGACGGCGAGCACCGTGCAGGCGCTGATGCCGGGTGCTCCGTAGACGTGGGTGAAGCCGATGCGCGGCTCGGCAACCTGACGGTCCCCTGCCTCACCGCGTAGCTGCGTGACGATCTCGTGGACCTGGCGCAGCCCTGACGCCCCGATCGGCTCGCCGTTCGCGATGCAGCCACCGTCGGTGTTGACGGGTAGCCGCCCTCCGATCTCGGTCTCGCCCGCTGCGATCCAGGCCTCCTGCTCGCCGTGCTCGCAGAAGCCGCACTCGGCCAGGTGCATGATCTCGGCGCCGCTCTCGGTGTCCTGCAGCTGAGCGACGTCGACGTCGGCAGGGGTGACTCCTGCAGCAGCGAACGCAGCAGCAGCGGCATCGGCGCTGACGCTGGACGGCACCCCGACGCCCTGGATCGACGGGCTGAAGACCTCGAAGGACCCGAAACGCCGGGTGCGGGCGGCCGCACCGAGCAGGTGCACGGCGCGACCGATCCGCGCGGCCACAGCGTCGCTGGCCACGATGATCGCCGCGCCACCTTCGCCTGGCGAGCAGAACATGTAGCGCGTGAGGGGGTCGTTGACCATGTCCGCGTTCGCGATCTCGGCTGCCGACATGGGCTCGCGACGCCAGGCGTTCGGGTTCAGCGACCCGTTGCGGTAGGACTTCTCCGCCACCAGCGCCAGGGTCTTCTCACTGATCCCGTGCTCGCGCATGTACCGCGCGATCTTGATGCCGAAGAACTGCGTCGTCACCATGAGCCCTGCTTCGCCGTACGCCGCAGGCAGGCCCCAGTCCTCGGGGCGCGGGTCGAAAGCACCGCGTGGGTGCTTGTCGAAGCCAACGGCCAGCGCTATCTCAGCGGTGCCGGAACGGATCGCGTTCACGGCCGACATCAGCGCGCTACCGCCGGTCGCGCAGCCGTTCTTGACGTTGGTGAACGGGATGCCGGTCAGACCCAGGTCCGCCACCAGGGTGTCGGCGAGACCCGAGCCGTCGCTGCCACCGAAGGCGACCTGTACGTCGGGCCAGCCGAGCCCGGCGTCACGCAGCGCCGCGGCGATCGCGTCGAGCGCGAGCTCTCGTCCGCTGCGACCGGGCTGTCGGCCGAACTTCGACAGACCCGCGCCGACGATCGACACCCCTGTGCTCACTGCTTGTTCTCCAGACTCTTGTCCGTGGCGAACCGCGGGACCGGCTCAGTCGCGACGAGCGTGACCTGGGCCTTGTCCTCGAGATCTGCGAACTCGTTGCAGTCAAGGACCGCCTCGACCTTGACGCCCTCAGGCAGCTCGACGTAGCCGACCGCGAACGGCACGAACCCACCTTCGGGCACGACGTACGGCGGGGACTTCGGCGCGAAGCGCTGCACCGTGAAGGCCCACACCGTGCCGCGACTGCCCAGCTCCACGGAGGTCATCGACTGACCGCCGCAGCTCTGGCAGCCACGTGCCGGAGGGAAGGCGACCGTGCCGCAGTCGCGGCAACGGCTGCCGGTCAGCGACCGACCCACTTGGGTTCACGCTTCTCGAGGAACGCGTTGACACCCTCGCGGGCGTCCTCTGACTGGAGCGCGTTGCCCACGGCGAGGTGCTCCATGACCATCAACGACTGGATGTCTGCGTCGAGGCCGCGGTCGATCGTCATCTTGGTGAGCCGCATGGCGAACGGGCTCTTGTCGATGATCGGCGCGATGAAGTCCTTGACCAGCTGGTCGAGCTCCTCAGCCGGCGCGGAGGCGTTGATGAGGTCGAAGTCGACCGCTTCCGTGCCCGACAGGAGCTTCCCGGTGAGCATCAGCTCCTTGGTCTTGCGGATGCCGATCATGCGCGGCAGGCGGTAGATGGGGCCGGCCCCGCCGAACAGTGCGCGGCGGATGTGGAAGTCGCCGATCTGGGCGTCGTCGGCAGCGACCGCGAAGTCGCAGGAGATCATCAGCTCGAAGCCACCGGCGGTGACGTAGCCCTCGAGGACCGCGACCGAAGGCGTGTTCATCGAGTAGAGGCGGTCACAGACCTTCGCCGACAGGACGGCGACCTCCATGGCAGTGGTGGTGCCCACGTAGTTGGCGAGGAGCTCGTCGAGGTCGAACCCCGAGCAGAAGGTGTTCTCCCGGCCGCGGAGCACCAGAACCTTGAGATCCGGGTCGTTGTCGACCTCGACGATGATCTCGTCCAGCCGGTGCAACAGCTCGACGGTCACGGCGTTCTTCTTGTGCGGGCGGTTGAGCCACACACGGGCGATGTCGCCGTCCTTCTCGAGCACGATGTGGTCGGTTTGAACCATGACCCGGGTCCTTTCGTAATTGAACTGAATCCACTTCAGTTTGCCTTCGCAAGTTGCAGAAGTCAAGAATTGAACTGAACTGATTTTAGTTTAGTCTAGCCCCATGTCTGAGCTCTCTGACGACGTCGACGTCCTGGTCATCGGCGGTGGCATGGCGGGCCTCACCGCCGCAGCGCGAGCCGCTCACGAAGGTGCCCGCGTGCTGGTCGTGGAGGTCGCTGCGAGCTTGGGAGGCTCGGCTCTGTACGCCGGCTATGCGTGGACTGCCCCCTCCCGCGAGGTGATCGAGGAGGTTCTGCCCGAGGGCGACCCCGAGCTGCGGCACGCCCTGGTCGACCGCTTCCCCGAGGGCGTCGAGTGGATCAGGTCGCTCGGCGTGCACGTCGGTGACGCGCAGCCGATCCTCGGCTTCGGCAGTGGTCACGCGTTCGACACCAGCCAGTACGTCGACCTGTGCCAGCGCCAGGTGCTGTTGCGGGGTGAGGTCCTGACCTCGACCCGAACGACCGCGCTCCTCCGCGACAGTACGCGCGTCATCGGCGCCCGGCTCGAGCTCGCCGGCGGTGGCATCCGCGAGGTCCGAGCGCACGCCACTGTCATCGCGACCGGCGGCTTCCAGGCGGACGCGTCGCTTCGTGCCGCTCACGTCCACCCCAACGCTTCTGACCTGCCGCTACGGTCCAACCCCAACAGTCGAGGTGACGGGCTGCGGCTCGCCGTCTCCGTGGGCGCTGCCGCCGGACCCGAGCACGCGGGCTTCTACGGTCACCTCGTCCCGAGCGGCGTCCCCTTCGCCGACTCCGGCGACTTCGTCGGGCTCTCGCTCTACTACAGCGAGCACGCGCTGCTGTTCAACCT
>DATILB010000098.1:0-2721 GCA_035477015.1 Nocardioidaceae bacterium
CACGCGGCGCGAAGGAGATCCCCTACCTCGCGACCCGCAAGTCCTGGACGATCTCGACACCGGCAACAGGCCAGGTGCTGCTCAAGACCTTCCTCGAGGAGGCGGCCCTCGTCCCCGCCGAGGAGCTCGACACCGCCCGACTCGGACTGAAGCTCACTGACGCCAACTGGGAGCAGCTCAAGGACCGGTTGGGCGCACTGCTCGATGAGTTCGCGAAGCTGCCCGAGGACCCGGATGGTCGACCCTGGTCTGTCTTCCTCGCCCTCCACCCCGACCCCAACCGCTGATCAAATTTGCCGAGCGTGTCTCCGGTCGAGGCGGCGTCCACGCACTCGCAAGCGAGCGAAAGCGCCGCGTGCCTCCCGCCCCGCTGCCGGCCCGGCCACGGCTAGCGGCGGTCCTCGATGCGTACGTCGGCATGGTGGGCCCGCACGTGCGCCAGGACCGTGTCCGGCGACAGCCCATAGTGCGGCGGCACCGGCCAGGCCAGCAGTGCGACCTGCGGCGACTCGCCGAGGCGTCGAGCGGCCTCGGCCACCGCGGCTACGTCACCCTCGACGAGGCCAGGGCGCTTCGGCTGGAACTGGACGACCTGGCCCGGCGACCGACGCCCGTAGTGCGGCATGTCGCGCACGACGACGGCATCGATGTTGTCCCACGAAGTGCGCGCGAACCAGCGAGCACCCTCGAACCCGTGCGCCACCGCCACCCCCTCCTGGTCGAGGTGGAGCAGGACCGGATCGTCACGCATCCGATCGAGTCGTGTCCGGGCACCGACCCCGCCGAAGGACGCGAGGACCAGACCTCCGGCCCCGAACAGCAGCGCCAGCAGACCGATCCTGCCGTCGAACATCGATCCGATCGCGGCGAGCAGCGCAACCACTCCGATGGCGCAGAACGCAATCTCGGCGCCGAACAGCCGCCACATGTCTCGATGCAGCCCGCCTCGAACCTCGAGGTCAGCCAACTCAGAAGTCTCCGGCCCGGCGCCGCACCGGTTTGAGCAGCTCCGAGAGTGCCTCCAGGTCGCCGGACTCCATCGAGGGCAGCGCGAACTCAGCCGCCACGAGGTCCTGCGTGGCCCGCTCCACGAGCGCTCGCCCCTCCTCGGTGATCTCGGCCAGCACGGCACGGCCGTCCTCCGGATGCCGGCGCCGTACGACGAGCCCGGCAGTCTCCAGCCGGTCGACGATGGACGTGACCGAGGTCGGATGCACCTGGAGCCGTTCGCCCATCTTCCCCAGCGGCAGGGAACCGGCACGCGAGAAGGTGAGCAGCACGAGAGCTTCGTAGCGGGCGAAGGACAACTCGTGCGGCTTGAGGAGCTCGTCGAGCTGGGCCAGCACCAGCTGCTGCACCCGCATCAGCGAGGTGACGGCGTGCATCTGCTCGACCGCGCCCCAGCGCTGCCCCCATTGCCGGGCGGCCTCGTCGATGGGGTCGAACGGCAGCTTCACGCGCTCACCCTTCGCCATGCCCTGAACCTAGCCGAACTCAGTTGACCCGAGGCCCACGGAGACCTGCCCGCTGCACCACACGCTGGATCGTCAGGTCGCGCTCGTCCGGCCGGGCGACGAACCGGATCTCCCGGAGCCCCTGCGCCTGGGCTGCGTTCTCGAAGGTGAAGTGGCCGTAGCCGAGGATCCGCCCGTGGAGCGGCTTGACCACGGAGATGTCCAGGATCCGCGCCAGCGGCATGGTGGCGAGCTGTTGGCTGAAGACACCATGGACGCGGAAGACGCGCATGTTGGTCACGACGAACCGGTCCATGTGCTCGCGCAGTGAGCGGTACCCGGCGTGGCTCAGGATCACCCCGCAGATGAGGAACGGCAACCACGCCACCTCGACCGGCGACATGAGGAAGAGCGCGAACACCACGACGGCGAGCAGCACTTCCAGCATCGGCATCGTGTAGACGATCCAGTGGTGCGGCACCTCGTCGACGATGACCTCGCCCTCGTCCCGCAGCAGGTGCCGACGGATCTCCGGGTCGGGCACCAGTCTGCGGAGGAAGGCCAGCACGCCGTCGGCCGATCAGGCGAACAGCGCGTTGATGAAGTCGATGAGGCCTTCGAACAGATCGGTGGTGAGGTTCCAGCCTGCGCTGGCACCGTCCTTGGTGATCTCGGCCAGCCTGGTCGGGTCCGTGAACATCCAGTAGCCGACGAACACGACGACGACCAGCACCACGAGTGGCATCAGCTTCTTCATCGTGTCTGCTCCATGTCGTTTCCTTGCCGGCCGTGCCCGATCACGTACCCGTTCAGACTCATTGCTACCAAAGCGCACGGGCCAGGGCGGGGAGGCTCGCTGGGGCTATGCGCAATCGGCCAGAACGCCGATGTGCCCCACTCCCAGGTCGTGCCACGGTGAGCGGGTGAGGGCAAGGCAGGTGGGGAATCTCACGGTGGTAGCGCTCCTCCTAGGCGCGTCGGTGGCACTGGCGGAGGGGGTCAGCGCCGCCGTGGCTGTTGCGGAGCCGCGTCCGGGGGCGGCCTCGCCGTGGGAGGAGACGTCGACCGGCTTCGCGGTCCCCGACGACCCACTGCTGCGCGAGCAGTGGTGGCTGTTCAACTTCGGCCAAGAGGTGGGCGGTCAGGTCGAGGCGACAGCGGGCGCGGACATCCGTGCCCCGGAGGCCTGGAGCATCACTCAAGGCTCGCCCGAGGTCGTGGTCGCCGTCCTCGACTACGGCATCGACTTCGAGCACGGCGACCTGGC
>DATILB010000099.1:0-9684 GCA_035477015.1 Nocardioidaceae bacterium
CCGCCCATCGCCGTCGCCGGCGGCCGGCTGCTGATGAACACCGACATGCGGCTGCTCTACCGGGCCATCGAGGAGATCGGGGCGCTCCCCGCCGGCAGTGCCGTCCTCGACGTCCCGTGCGGGGGTGGCGTCGCCCTGCGCGGCATCCGCCCCGGACAGCAGCTGAGGTACGTCGCCTCCGACATCGCCGAGGCGATGCTGGAGCGCACCGCCGAGGTGGCCCGTCGCCTCGACGTCGACGTCGAGCTGCAGCAGGCCGACATCGCGAACCTGCCCTTCACCGACGGGGAGTTCGACCTGGTCGTCTCGTTCACCGGACTGCACTGCTTCCCCGACCCGCACGCTGCGGTCGTCGAGATCGCTCGGGTGACCCGCTCCGGAGGCAAGGTGTCGGGAAGCTTCGTGGTGTCCAACCCGGCACGCGTCTACACGCCCGTCCTCGCGGTCGGTCGGACAGCGGGCCTGCTCGGACCCAGCTGCACGGTCGACGACGTACGCACCTGGTTGGGCGAGACCGGCTTCGGAGCCATCGAGGTCACCACGTCAGGCCCGATGGCCTACTTCCACGCCTCGAAGACCTAGAGCTCGGAGCGCAGCTCCCACAGCAGCGGGTAGTAACGCAGCGGGAGCCGCGTGCGGAGGTAGTCCGCGCCACTGCTGCCGCCGGTGCCCGTCTTGGTGCCAATCATCCGCTCCACCATCACGACATGCCGGGCCCGCCAGTTGGCCGCCAGCTCGTCGTGCTCGATGAGCGCGTCGGCCAGGGCCCACACCTCGGCGTACTCACTGCGGTTGTGCGCCGCGAGCCGGAGGGAGTCCTTGATCGCCTCGTCGGAGTCGGTGACGAGACCGCGGTTGCGCATCACCTGCAGGAAGGCGTCCCAGAGCGTGGGCTCGTCGAGCCTCCTGGCAAGGCGCTGCTCCTCGAGCTCGGTGAGGCCGCGGAAGCGCTGGACGTACGTCGGGTCCTTGGCGCCGGACAGGAACTCCAGCTCACGGAACTGCACCGACTGGAAGCCGCTCGCAGGTGCCAGCCGCTGCCGGAACTGCAGGAAGTCCTGCGGAGTCATCGTCTCCAGGATGTCGACCTGACTCACCAGCACGCGCTCGATGACATGGATCCGCCGGAGCAGGTGCTGGGCCCGCCACAGCTCTCCTACGAGCATCGCCTCACGGGTCGCGTCGGCCTCGTGCAGCAGTTGCTGGAACCAAAGCTCGTAGGCCTGGTGGATGGTGATGAAGAGCAGCTCGTCGTGCGCCGGTGGGTCGGACTCGAGCTGCTGCGATGTGAGGAGCCGCTCGAGCTGCAGGTAGCTGCCGTAGGTCAGTAGCCCACCCTGCTCACCGAACGCGACGTCTCGCCCTTGAGTAGTCACCCCTGGACTCTATGCGGAGCGCGTGCGGAATGATGAGGCGCATGAAGCTGCTCCACGAGAACGTGTACGACGCTCCCGCCGCTGACGTCTACGCCATGCTGGTCGACCCGGCCTACCGCAAGAAGGTCGCCGAGGCCACCGATGCCATCTCCTGCGACGCTGCCTTCGGAGGAGGCAAGCTCGTCGTCCGCGAGGAGCAGGCCGTCAAGGGCGTCCCGGGCTTCGCCAAGAAGTTCGTCGGCGAGTCCACTCAGGCGATCCACACAGAGGTATGGACCGACGGCACCTCCGCGACGTTCGAGATCGAGACGCCGGGCAAGCCCACGCACATCAAGGGCACCACGACCCTCACCGAGTCCGGTGGCCGCACGACCCACGTCTACGACCTCGAGGTCAAGGCGTCCGTGCCCCTCGTCGGCGGCAAGCTGGAGAAGCTGGTCGCCGACCTGACTGCCGACGGCTTCGTCAAGGAGCACGAGGTCGGAGTCGCCTGGCTCGCGGGCAACCGCTGATGCGCTTCCTGCACACCACGTCGTACGACGCGCCGCCGGCGGAGGTCCAGGCGATGCTCACCGACCCCGTGTTCCGGGAGAAGGTCTGCGTCGCTGTGAAGTCCGTGGACTACTCCGTCGACGTCGCCGGCAGCACGATCACGGTCAACCAGACCCAGCGCGTCCGGAAGGTGCCCGCCTTCGCGGCCAAGCTCGTCGGCGAGACCATCCAGATCCACCAGGTCGAGCAGTGGTCCACCGGTGACGCGAAGCTCGAGTTGAACATCCCGGGCAAGCCCGGGCACCTGGTCGCCACGATCGTCCTCTCGCCAGCTGGAGAGGGCACGACGTACACGGTGGACGGGGAGCTGAAGGCGAGCATCACGCTGATCGGGGGCAAGCTGGAGGGCCTCATCGAGAAGCTGCTGAAGATGTTCCTCACCCGCGAGGGCGAGACCGGGCAGAAGTGGCTCGCGGGCGAGCGATGACCTCGCCGCGACGATGGGCCGCGGTCGTCGTCGTCGCGTCAGCGCTCGTCCTGCTCGCGATCCTAGGCACTCGAGCGAACGAAACCCCGGAGATCAATCGCGCGGCCTGTTGCGACGAGTCGCCATTGGTTCTGGTGGCACGAGTGAACATCCCCGCGGGGACGACAGCGCAGGAGGCCGCCGGCTCGCTGGAGCTACAGAAGATCTCCCGCTCCGCCATTGAGCTCGGGGCGTTGGGATCGGTGGAGGACATCAAGGGTGTCACCCTCGAGCCGATCTTCTTCGGCCAGCAGATCACGATCGACCTGTTCGGCTGCACCGAGGCGAAGTGGGCACGCGGAGAGTGCGGAGGCGGATACAACAACAGGTAGCTCCCCTGACGCGAGCCAGTTCGTCGCCCGATTCGCGAGGAATACCTGTCTAAAGGCCGTCGCAAGTCACTGTGAGCTCGTTCGGTGCGCATTTGTCGTTCAGCTTCGACGTGGACAGCCAATCGGAACCGTACCGTCGCGCGCCCGGCGCGCTACGCGGCAGGTGCGGATGCACGGCACGTCATTCGAGTTGTTGGTCTTCACCCTGGCTGGCAGCCGCGATGTCGGAGTTCCTTTTGCGCTCCTGGAACTCCTCATCGGATCTTGACCACGGGTGAAACCACGCGGGTAAACCCTGCACCCTCCAATTGCTCTGCCTGCCCGAGTGCATGAGTGCTCGAAGTGCCAGGTAGGTGACCAGACCTCCGAATCCGAGCATCAGGGCCAGGAGCACAATGACAATCGCGGTGGGCACTCTCCTCCCCGATCCAGCGGCCATCGGATGTCGCATGGTGGTCGCTTCTGATTTGGCTCTCCGGCATCGTCAACGCTACGCCCGACTTGCGGTTGCAAGGGAACATCGCGCGCGCAACGCGGCTATGAGCGATCACCTGCGAAGGGCCACGAGAACTGGCAACTCTCGTGTAAACCGCCTCGAAGTGGGTCGGAACCGAGAAGTTGCCAGTTCTTGTGGCCGCAGGTTGGGGGAAGGGCCCGAATAACTGGCGATTCACGCTCCTTGGGCCTCGAATGCGGCGCGTGGGCAGGAAAAGCCAGTTCTTCGGGCCTGCTTCAGGAGGTCAGCGCTCAGGGGATATGACGTCCCCGCGAATCGCCGCGCGAACATCGGCATCGAGCGCTTCGCAGCCGGGCCGGTCCAGATCACTCGCCCGTTTGCGGTCACTCCAGGTCGGTGGCTTCCTGCTCCGCCGCGAGACGCTCGGCCTCTTCCTCAGCGAGGTCGCGCTTGCGTACGACGTACACGACGACCCCGAGCACGACGAAGGGCCCGAACGCGATCAGGCCGACGAGGCCCTTCTCGACCGGGTGCAGGTTCCCCATGTGCAGGAGGGTGAGCAGCAGCGAGTCCATGACTCGCCCATTGAACCGTCTCTAGCCGTCCCTGTCTGTGACTCAGCCCATGAACGGGTAGCGGTAGTCCTTCGGCGGGTTGAAGGTCTCCTTGAGCGACCTGGGTGACGTCCAGCGCAGCAGGTTCGAGGCGGCGCCGGCCTTGTCGTTGGTGCCCGACGCGCGACCGCCACCGAAGGGCTGCTGGCCGACGACGGCGCCGGTGGGCTTGTCGTTGATGTAGAAGTTGCCCGCGGCGAACCGGAGCTCCTCCTGGGCCCAGGCGACCGCGGACCGGTCTTGGGCGATGATCGCGCCGGTCAGGGCGTACGGCGAGAACGACTCCATCTGCCGCACTGTGGTCTCGAAGGCTCCCTTGACGCCGTCGTCGTACACGTGGACGGCCAGGATCGGGCCGAAGTACTCGGTCTTGAACATCTCGTCGGTCGGGTCGGCCGACTCCACGACGGTCGGGCGGACGAAGTAGCCGACGCTGTCGTCGACCTGTCCCCCGGCGACGACCTCCAGCTTGGAGGACCGCTTCGCCCGGGCGATCGCCTTCTTGTGCTTGTCGAACGCCCGGTCATCGATCACGGCGCCCATGAAGTTCGAGAAGTCGGTGACATCACCCATCGAGATCGCGTCGACCTCGGCGAGGAAGTCGCGGCGCATCTTCTTCCACACCGACTTCGGCACGTAGGCGCGCGACGCGGCCGAGCACTTCTGACCCTGGTACTCGAACGCACCCCGCAGCATCGCGACCCGCAGCACGTCGGGGTCGGCCGACGGGTGCGCGACGATGAAGTCCTTGCCGCCGGTCTCCCCCACGATCCGCGGGTAACCCTTGTACCGGTCGATATTGGCACCCACCGTCTTCCAGAAGTGGTGGAAGACCGCCGTGGAGCCGGTGAAGTGGATCCCAGCGAGATCGGGGTGGGCGAGCGCCACCTCGGAGACCTCACGCCCGTGGCCCGGCAACATGTTGATCACCCCGGGCGGCATCCCTGCCTCCTCCAGCAGCTCCATCAGCAGGTGCGCCGCGACCTGCTGGGTCGGCGAAGGCTTCCAGATCACCGTGTTGCCCATCAACGCCGGCGCGGTCGGCAGGTTCCCCGCGATCGCGGTGAAGTTGAACGGCGTAATCGCATACACGAACCCCTCCAGCGGCCGGTGGTCGCTGCGGTTCCAGATCCCCGGGCTGTTCGCGATCGGCTGCTCCGCCACGATCTGCCGCGCGTAGTGCACGTTGAACCGCCAGAAGTCGATCAGCTCGCACGCCGAGTCGATCTCCGCCTGAAACGCCGTCTTGGACTGGCCCAGCATCGTGGCCGCGTTGACGCGCTGCCGCCACGGCCCGGCCAACAGCTCCGCCGCCTTCAGCAAGATCGCAGCACGGTCGTCCAGCGACATCGCACGCCAACCCGGAGCCGCTGCGTTGGCCGCCGCGATCGCCGCCTTCGCGTCCGCCTTCGTGGCGTCACGCAGCGTGCCCAACAGGTGCTGGTGGTCGTGGGGCTGCACGACACCGATCTCGGCGCCCCCACCCATCTTCTTCTTCCCGCCGATCGTGGCAGTCAGGTCGAGAGTGACCGACTCCTGGGTCTTGAGCTCCAGCTCGAGCGCGGCCCGTTCAGGGCTGCCCGGCGCGTAGCTGAGGTTCGGCTCGTTGATGGGAGCCGGAGGGGTGGTGATCGCATCCATGGAGCCGATGCTGTCACCAGCGACCGGCTACTCCAAGTCACACCGGTCCGGCGAGCAGATCGGGCAGCTCTTGTACGCCGTACCAGCCGAGCTCGTGCTCCAAGGCCCGCTCCGCCAGTCGCTCGTCGTCGGGCGCGTCAGCGGCAGCCGCAACATCGGCAGAGGCCTCCTCGGAGTCGACATGGATCGCCGCCACGTCTCGCAGGCTCACCATCGCGCCGAGGGAGACTTCGGAGAGCGCCCCGGTCGGCGTGGCGTCGATGTCGACCGCGAGGACGACCCGTCGGCGTCGGTCACCGGCCAGGACGATGGCGTCCGAGGCAGCCATGCCCAGTACGACGTATGCCAGCTCGTCCTCGTCCGAGCCCTCCAGCTCCGCCCGCACCTCGTCGGTGACGGCGTGGCCGGACGCCACCTCGAGCGTTCCCCGGGTCAGCTCGTCGAGCTGCGCCCAGGAGACCGGAACGAAGACCCTCACTTGGTCGCGCGCTTGGTGGGCAGCGCCGGCTTCTTCCGACCTCGTGGTGCGCGAGGACGGGACGGCGAGGCCGAGTCGACCAGCTCCGCGAGGGCTTCCTTGATGCACTGCCCGATCACGTCGACGTCCGGAAGCGCGTCACGGTCGGCGTTGAGGCCGAAGTAGACGGCCCCGTTGTACGACGTGACGCCGATCGCCAGCGCGTGGTTCGGCAGCAGCGGCTGCACCGGGTAGCTCTCGATCATCGTGGCGCCGGCGGCGTACAGCGGGAACTGCGGTCCGGGCACGTTGGTGATCACCAGGTTGAATGTGCGCGGCGGCGAGGCCGCCGCCACCCGGGAGCCCAGGGCATGGAAGGTGGTCGGCGCGAAGCCTGCGACGTGCAGCAGCCGAGTAGCGCTCACCGCGCGGCCCGTCTCCTTGTGCGCCTTGAGCGCGTAGGACACCTGGTGCAGCCGCACCACCGGGCTGCCCTCACCGATTGGCAGGCTGAGCAGGTGCCCGGTGACCTGGGAGCCGAGCGAGGTGGGCTCGAGGTCGCCGTCGATGACGCTCATCGGGACCATGGCACGCAGGCTGGCATTGCTGCTGACCGACTCTGCACGAGTCATCAGCCAGTTGCGCAGGCCACCGGTGATGGTCGCGAGGATCACGTCGTTGACCGTGCCGCCGTGCGCCCGGCGTACCTTGCGGTAGTCCTCGAGCTGGGTGCGCACGGTGCTGAACAGTCGCTGCTGGGAGAGCTCGGTGTTGATCGGCGACTCCGGCGCCGCGCGGCGGTTGGTCAGCAGGTCGAGGTAGCGACGACCGATCGGACCGGTCTGACGCACCGCGGTCTCCAGGCCACCGACGAGCTGCCGTGGGGTCATCGGCGGCTTGCGCACCGCCTCACCGAGTGCCTCTGCGAACAGCAGCGGCTTGGCCGGCGACCGCCGTGGGCTCCAGTCGTCGAAGACCGTGTCGCGCTTCTTCGTGTCTACGTCGAGGATGACCTGCCCGAGGTCGATCGTGCCGATGCCGTCGACCAGGGTCTGGTGGGACTTGACCAGGATCGCGAACCGGCCGTCCTCGAGGCCCTCGATGAAGTACATCTCCCACATCGGACGGCTGCGGTCGAGCTCGCGCGGGATGATCCTTGAGACCAGGTTGCGCAGCTGCTCCATCGACCCGGGAGAGGGCACTGCCGACTGGCGGATGTGGTAGCTCAGGTCGAAACGCTCGTCGTCCACCCAGACCGGCGCAGCCAGGCCACCTGCCACGACCTGGAGCCGCTGCCGGTAGCGGGGGACGAACGCGAGCCGGTCCGCGACGAGCGCAACGAGCTGCTCGTAGGTGAACCCGTCCTCCGGCGGCTCGAAGATCTCGAGCGTCGCATTGTGCATCGGGGTACTCGGTGACTCGATTGCGAAGAACGCACGGTCGCCGGAGCGAAGCCGCTCGGTCATCACGCACCCCTTTCAAGGAATCCTTAGCCTGCCATGGGATTCTTTCAGAGGTACGAAGCCGGCTGCGTCGGCGTCTCGACAAAAGGAGCCTTCACTCCCCGATGATTGCCGACCTCGTGTTCGCTCACGGCCTCGGTGGAGGTCGAGACCTGCCCATACCGACCGAATACGCCATCGCCGGTGCCGGCGCGGCGCTGGCCGTGTCGTTCATCGTCCTGGCCCTCGCCTGGCGCACCTCACGGTTCGACGCCGCGACCAAGGGCCGGCCGGTGCCGGCCGGGGTCGCCTCGTTCATCGACTCCCCCGCGCTGGCCTGGATCCTTCGAGGCCTCGGGCTCGCTTTCGCCCTGTACGTCGGTTGGGCGGCTCTCGCCGGGCCGGACGTGGTGGTCAACCCGTTCTTCGGCGTCGTCTATGTCCTGCTGTGGGTGGGGCTGGTGCCGGCGTCGTTCCTCTTCGGCCCGGTCTACCGGGCGGTCAACCCCGTCCGGACCTTGCACCTCCTCCTGTCCAAGGCCACCGGGCTGGACCCTCGCGCCGGGCTGGTGCGGCTCCCCTCCTGGGTCGGGATCTGGCCCGCGGCCCTAGGCCTCTTCGCCTTCGTCTGGCTCGAGCTGGTGCACACCCGCTCGACGTACCTGATGGATCTGCGCCTCTGGATGGCCATCTACATCGCCATCGTCTTCATCGGCGCTGCGATCTTCGGCGATCGCTGGATCGAGTCGGCGGACCCGTTCGAGGTGTTCTCCACCCTGGTCGGACGCCTCTGTGTCATCGGGCGGACCGCCGAGGGCCGGCTTGTCCTCCGCAGCCCGCTCGGCAACCTGGACGGCACACCGCCGTTGAACGGAACTGTGGCGGCGGTCGCAGTGCTCTTCGGGAGTACGGCGTACGACAGCTTCCGCGAGTCGCCGCGGTGGGTTCAGGTGCTGCAGACCGGTGAGATCGGTCCGATCCCGGGGTTCGGCACGTTCTCCGTCGACGGCTTGTCACGGCCCGAGCTCAACACGCTCTGCCTGGTGGCCTTCGTGCTCGTCGTGCTCGGCACGTTCGGCCTGGCGACCCTGTTCACGGGCGTGCACGAGGGCTTCTCGCGGTGGCGGCTACCGAACCTGTTCGCGCACTCGGTCGTGCCGATCATCATCGGATACTTCGTGGCGCACTACCTGAGCTACTTCGTGACCATCGGGCAGGTGACGGTCAAGCAGCTCAGCGACCCGATGGTTCGGGGCGACAACTACCTTGGCACCGCCAACTGGGAGGTCAACAGCTGGTTGTTGCTCCATCCCACGCTGCTGGCCGTGATCAAGGTGGTTGCGATCGTCACCGGCCACCTGGTCGGTGTCGTCGCGGCACACGACCGGGCGGTCAAGCTGCTCCCGAAGCGGCATCAGCTCACCGGCCAGCTCCCGCTACTCGTGGTGATGGTCTTCTACACCGTCTCGGGGTTGTACCTGCTGCTCAGCTCCTGACCAGTGCGAGGGCGTCGGCGAGATCGGCGACGGCCTTCCTGAGCGAGGACTCACCGGACTCGACCAGGCTGCGCCCCGCCATCAGCGCCTTGTCGACCGCCGGCCGGTCCTCCGGAAGGAAATGCACCTTGGCGCCCGGCGCGACGCCATCGATGGTCGCGGCCACGTCGCGCTCCGACCAGCCGAGGCTGCCGCGCATCCGGTTGACCACGACGAGGGGCACCCGGCCGGGGACCAGCTCCCCCACGTCGTGGAGACCGCGGACGAGGCGGGTCAGGCCGACCGGGTCGGCTGCACCGACGACGACGAGATGGTCCGAGCGCAGCAGTGTCGTGACCGTCATGGCGTTGCGGTCGGCGGTAGTCGGGGCACCCTCAGCTTCGTGCTCGAGGCAGAAGCCGGTGTCGACGACGACGTACGGCTCGAGCGTCGTGGCGGTGGCCAGCAGCTCGTCGAAGGCGTGGGGCCGGACCTCGACCCAACGATCAGCGCGGGGCAGCCCGGTCAGGACGCGCAGGTGGTCGCCGACCGCCCGGGCGGCTGCCGCGAGACGTTCGGCGTCGAGCTGGCCCGCGTTCGCCAGCCGGGCGGCCGCAAGCAGGCCGGACACCTGGTCCAGCACGCCGAGGTGCTGGGCGACTGCACCGCCGTACGGGTCGGCGTCGAGCAGCGCTGTGCCGATCCCGCGGTGTGCCAGCTCAGCGGCCAGCGCAACCGCGACGGTCGTCCTTCCGGGGGCACCGGCGGGACCCCAGACCGCCACCACCTCACCCTCATGGGCGGGCCGGGGCGGCTCGGTGACGTCTGGCAGGAAGCGCGGTGCCGCACCTTCGAGTACGCCGGGCAGCCGG
>DATILB010000100.1:0-6571 GCA_035477015.1 Nocardioidaceae bacterium
CGGGGCCCTGGCCGCAGCCTGTGGATCACTCGTCGCTGGAAGGTCTCAGGACCCGGGGCTTTGGGGTGCACTGGGTACACACAACAACGAAAACGGCGGCTGACGCTGGAAGACGTCGAAGGACGTTTCCGCAGGGTCAGCCACCGTTTTCGGCAACTACTGACAGGGGACAGGAACCCCTGAATCAGATGTCGTAGTAGAGCTCAAACTCGTGCGGGTGCGGCCGCAGCTGCACCGGCAGGATCTCGTTCTGGCGCTTGTAGTCGATCCAGGTCTCGATCAGGTCCGGGGTGAACACGTTGCCCTCGGTGAGGAACGAGTGGTCGGCCTCGAGCGAGTTGAGCACGGAATCCAGCGAGGTCGGAACCTGGGCGATCTCGGCCATCTCGTCCGGCGGAAGCTCGTAGATGTCCTTGTCGACCGGAGCCGGGGGCTCGATCTTGTTCTTGATGCCGTCGAGGCCGGCCAGCAGCAACGCCGAGAAGGCGAGGTACGGGTTGGCCGACGGGTCGGGGCAACGGAACTCGATGCGCTTGGCCTTGGGGTTCGAGCCGGTGATCGGGATTCGCACACAGGCAGAGCGGTTGCGCTGCGAGTACACGAGCGAGATCGGAGCCTCGAAGCCCGGCACCAGGCGGTGGTAGGAGTTCACCGTCGGGTTGGTGAAGGCGAGCAGCGACGGAGCGTGCTTGAGCAGGCCACCGATGTAGTAGCGCGCCATGTCGGAGAGGCCGCCGTAGCCGGTCTCGTCGTAGAACAGCGGCTCGCCGGCGTTCCAGATCGACTGGTGGCAGTGCATACCCGAGCCGTTGTCACCGAAGATCGGCTTGGGCATGAAGGTCGCCGTCTTGCCGTTGCGCCAGGCGACGTTCTTGACGATGTACTTGAACTTCATGACATCGTCGGCGGCCTTGAGCAGCTCGTCGAACTTGTAGTTGATCTCGGCCTGGCCGGCAGTGCCGACCTCGTGGTGGGCGCGCTCGACGTGGAGGTTGGCCTTCTCCATCTCGATGACCATCTCGTCGCGGAGCTCACCGAAGTGGTCGTACGGCGCCACCGGGAAGTAGCCGCCCTTGTAGCGGACCTTGTAGCCGCGGTTGTTGTCCTCGGAGCCGGTGTTCCAGGCGCCGGCCTCGGAGTCGATGTGGTAGAAGCCCTGGTTCACACTGGTCTCGAAGCGGACCGAGTCGAACACGTAGAACTCTGCCTCGGGCGCGAAGTACGCCGTGTCACCGATGCCGGTGCTCGAGAGGTACGCCATCGCCTTGCGAGCGATGTTGCGCGGGTCGCGGGAGTACGCCTCGCCGGTGAGCGGGTCGTGGATGAAGAAGTTCACCACCAGCGTCTTGGCGACGCGGAACGGGTCGAGGTACGCCGTCGTCGGGTCCGGGAACAGCTGCATGTCGGACTCGTGGATCGCCTGGAAGCCGCGGATCGACGAGCCGTCGAAGCTGAGGCCGTCATCGAAGACGGACTGGTCGAACGACGACACGGGGACCGTGAAGTGCTGCATGATGCCGGGAAGGTCGCAGAAGCGGACGTCGACCATTTCGACGCCTTCATCCTTGATGTACTTCAACAGCGCTTCGCTGTTTGCGAACATTCGTCCTCCTTGACCGCGCCCGGCGGTCGAGATGTCTGTGTGGGACAGCGGTGCCACGTTGCACCTGCTGCTCGCAACCTAGGTTGGGGCAGTTTCCGCACGGTATCTCGTTTGTTTCGTCCATGTAACAGGTGGTCAGACCGGACTCACATCCCGGACCCCGGGCGGAATCCCCGTACCCTAGCCGCGTGAACCAGCAGACGACGTACCCAGGTCAAGCCTTGGGCCTGCCCGAGGATGGCTCGGGTTCGGTGGCCACCTGGCTGGCGCGCGTTGCGGCGCTCGTCATCGACTGGTTCGCCTCGCTCGGCGTTGCCACGGTGGTCAGCGCGGGGCGGAACTTCGAGACTGGTTCGCTGGACTGGTACACCCCGCTGGTGTTCCTGATTGAGGTCAGCGTGCTCACGGCTCTGGTGGGCGGCTCGTTCGGGCAGGTGGTGCTCCGGATCGCCGTTCTGCGCCTCGATCGGCGCCCGATCAACCTCCTCCAGGCGCTGCTCCGCTCGGCGCTGATCCTCCTGGTGATCCCGCCCGTGGTCTTCAACAGGGACAACCGCGGGCTGCACGACCTCGCCGTGGGCACGGTCGTGGTCCGCCGCTGAGCCGACGTACGCTTGCCCGCAGACCATCGACGAACCGGGAGCCACTCCTTCATGCGCACTCCAGGCCAGAAGCGCGCCCTTGCGGGCGCACTCGTCACTCCGCTGTTGCTGCTCGGCGTTACCGCCTGCAGCGGCGACGAGGAGCCCACGGCTGGGGACCCGACCTCGACAGAGACCACGGACGTCACCCCCACCGGCGGCGAGACCGACACCTTGGCGGGGGAGCCGGTGAGCGACCCCGAGGCGATCTTCGACGACATGGTGACGGCGATGCGCGAGGCCGGGACCGTGCAGGTGGCGACTGACCTCGGCGTCGGGACTGCCAACGGCGCCATGTCGTACGCCGGTGACAAGACCGAGATGGTGCTGACACTGGACATCGGTCCGATGGCGGGCATGGAGATGCGCTTCGTCGACGACGAGCTCTACATGAGCTGGCCGCCAAGCATCACGCCGGTCGGGAAGTTCTTCCGGCTCAGCGACACCAGCAGCATGGCCGACCTCGCCGACTCCCTGCGGAGCTCGTCGCCGGTGGACAGCGCCGCCGACATCGCTGAGGCAGTCGAGTCCATGACCGAGGTTGGCGAGGAGCTGATCGGCAACGAGCCGACCACGCACTACATCGTCCGGCTCGACACCTCGCAGGCCGGGAACTTCCTGGGCCAGGGCGAGGTCCCCGACGAGGCCCAGGTCGAGCTGCCCGACACCCTCGACATCGACATGTGGGTGACCGAGGAGGGTCTGATGCGCCGCGTCGTCATGGCACTTGGGGCAACGGCAGCCCAGCTCGACTACACCGACTGGGGAGCCCCGGTCGACATCGAGGCGCCTGCGGCCGAAGACATCGTGGCCACGCCCCAGGGCTTCTGAGCAGGACCGGGAGGCGCGGGCTCAGCGGCCGCGCATCTGACCCCGGAAGCCCTTCATGCTGGTGGGCATCGGTCCCTTGGGGATCGGCAGGGTGCCGCGCTGCGCGTCGAGGGCCCGGAGCCGCGCCAGGATGTCGGTGATCTGCGCGGGCTTGGCGGCCTTCGGCAGTTTCATGACGTAGCGCACCAGCTTGTTCAGCGGCACCTCGCCCTCGCCGTAGCCGACGTACACCTCGGTCACAGGCGTGTCGGAGAGCACGCGCTCGTGCTTCCTGCGCTCGGCCAGCATCATCGGGCGCACGCGGTTGGGGTTGCCCTCACCGACGAGCACGATTCCCGGCGGGCCGATCACCCGGTGCACGAGGTCCTGCTGCTTGTTGATGGCGACGGGTGCCTCGACCTTCCAGCCGCGCCGGAGCATGTTCAGGACGCGACCAGCCGCGCCGAGCTCGGCCTCGACGGTCTTGTACATCGCTCGCTGGCTCCGCCGCGAGAGGACGACCAGCAGGCCGGTCAGACCGAAGAGGAAGGCGGTGATGCTGCCGAAGACGATGCTGTCGCCGGTGAGCAGGAAGGCGACGGCGAAGCCGACCGCCCCGGTGAGCAGGAACCACCCGAGCAAGATGAGAGGAAGCCAGCGGTCGACGGCCTTCGTCATCTTGTAGTTCGCCTTGATGCCTGCAATCAGGCCCATGCGCTCTTGGTCTGCCATGTGTTCTTGCCTCAATCAGTGCCGGGAAGCGAGCGGTACATCTTCTCAGACGGCAGCGGGTGCTTCGGCGCCACGTCGCTCGATGGCCTGGGTGTAGAGCCGCCCGGCGCGGTACGACGAGCGGACCAGCGGTCCGGAGAGCACGCCGGCGAAGCCGATCTCCTCGGCCTCGGCCGCCAGCTCGACGAACTCCTCCGGCTTCACCCACCGCTCGACGGGGTGGTGCCGCACCGACGGGCGGAGGTACTGCGTGATGGTGACCAGCTCGGTGCCCGCCTCGTGGAGGTCGCGCAGCGCCTGGGACACCTCGTCACGCGTCTCGCCCATGCCGAGGATCAGGTTGGACTTGGTGACCAGGCCGAACGCACGTGCCTGGGTGAGTACGTCGAGCGACCGCTCGTAGCGGAACGCCGGGCGGATCCGCTTGAAGATCCGCGGCACCGTCTCGACGTTGTGCGCGAGCACCTCAGGTCGGGACTCGAACACCTGGCGGAGCAGGTCGGGCTCGCCGTTGAAGTCGGGGATGAGGTTCTCGACGCCGGTGTCGGGGTTGAGCTCGTGGATCTGCCGGACCGTCTCGGCGTACAGCCACGCACCGCCGTCGGACAGGTCGTCGCGGGCGACGCCGGTGATAGTCGCGTAGCGCAGCTGCATCGTCCGGACCGACTCGGCCACACGGCGGGGCTCGTCGCGGTCCAGGGGCTGCGGCTTGCCCGTGTCGATCTGGCAGAAGTCGCAGCGCCGGGTGCACTGGTCGCCGCCGATGAGGAAGGTCGCCTCGCGGTCCTCCCAGCACTCGAAGATGTTGGGGCAGCCGGCTTCCTGGCACACGGTGTGCAGGCCCTCGGACTTCACCAGCGACTGGAGCGCGGTGTACTCGGGGCCCATCCGGGCCCGCGTCTTGATCCACTCGGGCTTGCGCTCGATCGGGGTCTCGGCGTTCCGAACCTCGAGACGAAGCATCTTGCGGCCGTCAGGGGTCGCCTGCTGGGCTCCTGTGCTGCTCATCGGGGGTGGCGCTTGGGTCACGCGGGCAATCGTACGCCGGACCTGGTGGTCGCTTTACGGCACGTCGCGACGCCGGAAGAGCAGCGCGGAGGCGACGACCACGAGTGCGAGCAGGGCAGCCAGGTACACCGCCCCGTGGGTGAGGCTGAGGGTGAACATCTGCATGCAGTCCATGTCGCGGGGTTGGCAGACGATCGACTCGTCGTAGATCTCGATGCCGTTGTCCAGCCACGCGAAGACGTTGTTCGCGGGGCTCCACCTCGACGCTTGGTCGATCGGCAGCACGGCGACGAGGGCCTCTCCGCCGACGCTGTAGAAGAACACCAGGGCCAACGTGCCGACGGTGCTCCGCAGCAGCATGCTCAGGGCAAACCCGCCCACGGCTCCGCCGGCAACCAATGCCAGGCCGCGCAGGCCGGTCTCGACGACCTCTTGCACGAGTCCGGGGGAGTGCCCCAGGCCTCGCACGTCGGCCGTGACGAAGTAGGTGGCCCACTGCGCCGCGATCACGACAGCAGCCACCGCTGTCGCGCCAAGCGCCACTGCAGCCGCCTTGGCCGCCCACACCTGAAGGCGTCGAGGTCGGAACAGCAGCTGGTTGCCCATGGACCCGGTCGTCCAGTCCGCGCCGGCGAACGTCGCACCGACGATGATGGCGATGCCGGCGAGGAAGATGACGGCGGCCTTGCCGGTGTCGTCGACCTCCTGCTCGATGCTCAGCGGTGCGCGGGTGAGGTACCACGTGTAGTCGGACTCGAACAGCTGGCACTCGCTCACCGGGATGTCGGGACTGCCGAAGTAAGCCTCGGGGTCCGCGACGCAGCGGTCGTACTCCGCCTTGTAGGACTCGACCTCCTGCTCAGCCTGCTCCTTCGCCGCAGCGATCTCGGTCTCCGACACCGATCGGGTCGACCAGACGGTGTCGATGGTCATCCATGCCACGAGCAGCGTGACGCCGAGCAGCATGAGCGCCACCGCACGCCGGGCGCGGAAGCGGTGCAGCTCCACCCGTAGCAACCTCATACGGTGCCCCCGAGAGTGTCGTTGCGAGTGAGGTCCAGGAAGACCGACTCCAGGTCCGGTCGCACCGCCACCAGCTCGCGGACGTAGAGCTCGTGCAGCGCCAGGGCGCGGGTGATGTCGGCAGCGTCGGCGGCCCCTTCGACGTACAGCGCTTCGCCCTCACGGTGTACGACGAGCCCGGCGTGGACCAGGTGCTCGGCGGCGGCATCGGGGTCGCTGACGACGACTCGGTGGCCGTGTCGACCGTCGCCGCCGACCAGGTCGTCGACACGGCCATGCGCGAGGAGCCGGCCGTTGCCGATGATCGAGACCGAGTCGCAGACCTGCTGGACCTCGGCCAGGATGTGAGAGCTGAGCAGGACGGTCACGCCGGTCTCGCCGAGCCCGCGGATCATGTCGCGGATGTCTCGGATGCCGGCGGGGTCGAGACCGTTGGTGGGCTCGTCGAGGATGAGCAGGTCCGGAGACTTCAGCAGGGTGGCGGCGATGGCCAGCCGCTGTTTCATGCCGAGCGAGTAGCCCTTGTACTTCTCCCGGTCACGGCCGGTGAGCCCGACCTGCTCGAGGCTCTGGTCGACGGCGGACTTCGGTACACCGATGCTCGTCGCGAGGAGCACGAGGTTCCTGCGGCCGCTGAAGGTCGGGGTGAACTTGGGCTGCTCCACGACGGCTCCGATGCGGCCGATCACCTGCGGCAGCCGGTCGGGCACGTTCTCGCCGAACAGCCGCATGTCGCCGCCGCTGGCGCGAGCCA
>DATILB010000101.1:0-8703 GCA_035477015.1 Nocardioidaceae bacterium
GCCCCAGTTAATCGGGTAGGTGAACTCGTCCAGCAGCAGCAGGTCGTGCCGTTCGTCGGCGATGCGCCGCTTGATCTCGGCCCACCCCTCGGCGGCGGCGACGGCGTGGTCCTCCTCGTCGCCCTGCTTGCGCGACCACGACCAGCCCGAGCCCATCTTGTGCCACTCGATGCCCAACTGTTCGAAGGCCGTCTGCTCGCCCAGCCGCCACTTTGCCGACTTCACGAACTGGAACACGGCGATGTCCCAGCCTTGGTTCCAGCCGCGCAGCGCCAGGCCGAACGCTGCCGTCGACTTCCCCTTGCCGTCGCCGGTGTGCACCATCACCAGCGGCCGGTTGCGCCGCTGCCTGGTGGTCAGGCCGTCCTCGGGTACGACGACCGGCTGTCCCTGCGGGCTCATGCCGCCCTCCCCGCGCGTACGGCGGCGGTGATCGAGTCGGCCGACACATCGCCGACCGCGACGTACTCCGCCCGCAGGTGCTCGGCCAGCTGCACCGCCAGTCCCATCCGCATCCGCCCGCTCTCACAGTCGATGACGACGCTGTGCACGCCGGTGTCTGCGAGGTACCTCGCCACCTGGTGAGCGCGTACGACGGGGTCGGCTCCGCTGGTCGCGCGGCCGTCCGTCACGACGACCAGCAGCGGCCGGCGGCGCGGGTCCTTCAGGTGCTCCAGCCGGATCGTCTCGGCCGCGCGGAGCAGTCCCTCCGCCAGCGGCGTACGCCCGCCCGCGGGCAGCTCAGCGAGCCGACGCGCAGCGATCTCGACCGACCCGGTCGGGGGCAACGCGAGCTCGGCGGCTGACCCCCGGAACGTGACCAGGCCGACCTTGTCGCGACGCTGGTACGCGTCCATCAGCAGGGACAGCACCGCTGTCTTCACCTGCTCCATCCGCTTGTGGGCGGCCATCGACCCCGATGCGTCCACGCACAGCAGCACGAGGTTGGACTCGCGGCCCTCCTTGACCGAGAGCCGCACATGCTCGGGTCGTACGACGCCGCCGTCGCGAGCTGCCGCGATCAACGTCCCGAGCACGTGAACGGGTCCATGGTCGCCGTGCGGGACTCGCGAGCCGATCACCTGGCCGGTGCTGGTGATCGCGCGGGAGCGCTTGCCGGCTTCGCCCCGGCCGGCGCCGGCCACGGAGAAGAGCTGGGTGCGGTAGGGGTCGTTGGCCTGGTGATTGGTCTCGACGGACGGTCTCGCGAGCTCGCCCTGCGGGCGATCGTCCGGCTCGACCGGCGGTGGGCTTCCTTCTCCGGGACCGTCCGGGTCGGGCTCCGGCTCGTCGTCCGGCCCCTCGTCCGGGCCGAGCGCCTCATCGAGCACGTCATTGTCGATACCCGGCGCGTCGAACGGGTTGCGCCGACGGCGGTGCGGCAGCGCGAGCCGGGCGGCAGCGCGTACGTCGTCCCGCGTCACGTCCGTCCGGCCCTCCCACGCGGCGTGTGCGATCGCCGCGCGGGCGGTCACGAGGTCGGCGCGCATCCCGTCGACCTCGAAGGCCGCGCAGATGCGAGCGATGTCCTCGAGCGCGGCGTCTCCGAGGACGACGGACGGAAGGAGGGCCTGGGCTTTCACGATCCGCTCGGCGAGCGATCGTTCGGCCTCCTCGAACCGCGCCGCGAACGCAACTGGGTCGGCCTCGTAGGCGAGCCGACGACGTACCACCTGCACGCGGAGTGAGGGGTCGCGAGGAGCCGCCACCTCCACGGAGAGCCCGAACCGGTCGAGCAGCTGCGGCCGGAGCTCGCCCTCCTCGGGGTTCATCGTTCCGACGAGCACGAAGCGGGATGCGTGCGCCACCGAGACGCCGTCGCGCTCAACGGTCGAGCGGCCCATCGCGGCCGCGTCGAGCAGCAGGTCGACCAGGTGGTCGTGGAGCAGGTTCACCTCGTCGACGTACAGCAGGCCGCGGTGTGCGTCGGCGAGGAGGCCGGGCTCGTACTCCGTGACGCCCGACGACAGTGCCTTCGCAAGCTGGAGCGAACCGATCACGCGGTCCTCGGTCGCGCCGACCGGCAGCTCGACAAGGCGGGCGGGACGCGTGCGCCCGCCCCCAGACGCGTGCGGGCCGTCCGGGCAGCTGCGGTCAGGTTCAGCGGGGTCGCACGAGAACCGGCACCCGTCGGCGACCGTGACCGGCGGCAGCAACGCCGCCAGCGCACGGACCATCGTGGACTTCGCGGTGCCCTTCTCGCCGCGGACGAGGACGCCGCCGACGGAGGGGGAGACAGTGGTGAGGATCAGGGACAGCGCGAGGTCGTCGGAGCCGACGACGGCGCTGAAAGGGAAATGCTGCACTCCAGGCTCCCGCTGGATCGAATTCCTTGGAAAGACGAGGCCGGTCTCCGGACTGTTACCGCAGCGGGCCTGTGTCGGAGTTCCACCGACTTCCCCGGGCTCTCGTCTGTCTTGACTCGCGCACTCTACTCCGGGGCAGGCGTACCTTCGCCGTAGGCTTCACCCCATGAACGCCAAAGTGACGGTCGTCGGCATCGGGGCCGACGGGTGGGACGGCATGGCGGCGTCCTCCCAGCGGGTGGTCCGGGACGCCGAGGTCGTCCTCGGTGGCCAGCGACACCTCGAGATGCTCCCGTCCTTGAGCGCAATGCTGGAGCCGTGGCCCTCGCCGCTGATCCAGGGTCTGCCTATCGTGCTGGACAAGTACGCCGGCAAGCGCATCGTCGTGATCGCCTCGGGCGACCCGCTCGTCTCCGGGATCGCGACGACCCTGATCAATCTCCTGGGCGCCGAGAACGTCGACGTACTGCCCGGCGTCTCGTCGGTCTCACTGGCCCGGGCTCGCATGGGCTGGTCCGCGGAGTCGTGCGACATGGTCACGGTGGTCGGTCGCGACCACGACGTCATCCGCCGCTACATCTCCCCGGGTCGACGACTCGTGGTGCTCTCGTCCGACGGGACGTCGCCGACCGAGATTGCGACGCGGCTGGTCGATGCCGGCTTCGGGCCGTCGCGGTTGGTGGTGCTCTCCAACCTCGGCTCGTCCCAGGAGCGCCGCCGCTCGACCCGGGCCGACGCCTGGCTTGGCGAACGCGTACCCGAGCTCAACGTCGTCTGCGTCGAGTGCCGTCCCGACGGCCACAAACCGAAGTTTCTCCCAGCATTCACGACGGTGCCCGGCCTCCCGGACGACGCCTTCGAGAACGACGGTCAGATCACCCGGCGCGACGTGCGCGTCTCTGCTCTGGCGCGACTCGCGCCTTGTCCCGGCGAGCTGCTGTGGGACCTGGGTGCGGGGGCGGGCTCGATCGCCATCGAGTGGCTTCGCTCGGACCCGCGGTGCACGGCGATCGCGGTCGAGCGTGACGACTCCCGCATCGACATGATCCGCCACAACGCGTCCAAGCTCGGTGTCCCGGACCTGGAGACGGTTCATGGGCAGGTGCCCGAGTCGCTGGAGGGTCTGCCCACGCCGAACGCCATCTTCGTAGGCGGGGGTGCGACCGCAACGGGCGCGATCGAGCAGTGCTGGGAAGCCCTTGCTCCAGGTGGTCGGCTGGTCGTGCACGCAGTCACGATCGAGACCGAGGCGGTGGTCCTCGAGCACTACCGACGCCTCGGTGGCGAGCTCACCCGGATCTCGGTCGAGTCCGTCGGCCCGCTGGGTGGCTTCCACGGCTGGGCCCCGGCGCGCGCGGTCGTCCAGTGGTTCCTCTCCAAGCCCTTCGAGGTCTCCTAAATGACGATCCACTTCGTCGGCGCCGGACCGGGCGCCGCGGACCTGCTCACTCTGCGCGCGGCCGCGATGCTCGCTGCCGCGGACGTCGTCCTGTACGCCGGCACGTACGTCGAGGACGAGGTGCTCGCACACTGCTCGCCGACGGCTCGCCTCGTCGACACCCAGCACCTCGACCTCGACCAGATCACAGCGGAGCTCGTCGAGGCCGCACACCTTGAGGTAGTCCGTCTTTGCTCCGGCGACCCGTCGCTCTACTCCGCGATCACCGAGCAGACCCGTCGACTCGATGCCGCCGGAGTGCCCTGGGACATCACCCCCGGAGTGCCGGCGTACGCAGCTGCTGCCGCCGCTCTCGGCACCGAGCTCACGGTCCCTGAGCTGGTGCAGACGATCGTGCTCACCCGGACCCAGAAGCGCTCCACCTCGATGCCCTCGAGCGAGGCGCTGGCCAACACGGCTGCGATCCAGGGGTCGCTCGTCCTGCACCTCGGCATCACCCGGATCCGCGAGCTCGCCGCCGAGCTCGCAGAGTCGTACGGCGAGGACTGCCCCGTTGCCGTCGTCGCCTTCGCCACCAAGCCCAACCAGGTCATCGTGCGCGGCACGCTGGCCGACATCGCCGACCAGGTCGAGCCGATCGGGCTCAAGCACACGGCTCTGATCATCGTGTCGCGGGCTCTCGGGGTGCGCGGGAGCGACGACGATTGCGTCCAGTCGCACCTGTACGACCCCGCCCGCACCCGGGGCGCCTGAACCCAACGGGGGATTCGTGACCACCAAACTGCTGCTCGCCGTCGGGCTCATGATCTCGCTCTGCCTGCCACCGGCGCTGGCAGGGGAGGACGTGACTCCGCCGTACACCCAACTCCGCACCGTGGAGAACATGGTGCTCGGGCCACACGCGCGCTTCTTCTACACGGGCAACGACGACGCGTCTGAGGTCGCCAGCTTCGATGTGCGGGTCTCCCGGACCTCGATGCTCGCTGCGCGCCGATCGCCGTGGACGCGCCCGGCCAAGTTCCAAGGCATCATCCGCGATCACGTGGCGCCGTATGTCGGTCCGGGCATGACGGTCTGCATCCAGGTCCGGGCGAGGGACACCCTCGGGAATGTCGAGGCGTGGCCGACCGACCGGCCCAACATCTGCCGCACCCGGGTGGTCCACGTGTCGAAGCTCCACCGTGCCGGCCCGGTCACCGTCGCGCACCATGAGCGTTTCCTCGGAGGACGGGCCTTCGTGCTCCACCCGCGGGCCCGCCTGTGGCTCGACGGTGTCCGCAAGGGTGCGCGCGTCGGTGTGGCGATGACATTGCTCCCCGACGAGGAGCGCGGCGGTTACTGGACCATTCCCGGCGTGGGTGCCATGGCGACCTCGTGGCACCCACCCACGCGCAGGTTTACCGAGGTCATCGACTTCGTGAACACCGCCGAGCACTACGGGCGGCTCACGATCCACTGGGATGGCCTGAAGACCCAGCCCTTCGAGGGGGTCGCGGTGTACCCGCGGTGGATGCAGATCCAGGGCTGAGCTACCGCACGCAGCTCCCCGGCAGGTCGAACCAGCGCAGCTGCTCGAAGTTCTCGGACACGCCCACCGGAGGCTCGTCAAGAGCCGGCTCGGTGGCGAGCATGATCTCCTCACCCACCTTGAGGTAGTCCGCCAGCGCTGACTCCGGCGCCTTGTCGTCATGGTGCGGGTAGACCATCGCGCCGCTGTCGTCGTACGACACCTGCGAGAGGCGCATCGGGGGCTCGATCAGCCCGTGCTTGTGGTGCCACAGCCCGGCGGTGGTGTCGAAGCGGTACTCCCCGAGCATCCGCCAGCCGTGCTGCGCCACGAGGCGGACTGCGTCCACGACGTACCCGAACGCGGCCTCGCTGATGAAGTAGTTGAAGTTCACCCGGACCCAGCCCGGCTTAATGCCCTCACACCCGTGCGCGATCTCGGTCTCGAACTCGTGGGACCGGTCCAGGTCGATGCCGAGCAGCCGGTGACCGTAGGGACCGGCGCAGGAGCAGCCTCCGCGCGACTGAATCCCGAAGAGGTCGTTGAGCAGCGTGACGACGAAGTTGTGGTGGAGGTAGCGACCGGTCGGGGTGCGTACGACGAAGGACACGATCGACAGTCGTTCTGCGTCGAGGTTGCCGAGGATCTGGATGTTCGGCTCGGCCTGCCACGCGGTCACAGCCTGGCGAAGGTAGCCCTCCTCGTGCGCACGGATCACGTCGATCCCGACGGCGTCCTTGAGCTGGAAGACCAGGCCGGCACGGATCGCCTCGACGATCGCGGGGGTGCCACCCTCTTCTCGCTGGACCGGGTCGTCGAGGTAGCGGTGGTCCACCGCGTTTACGTAGGCGACGGTGCCGCCACCGGGTACGTCGGGCACTCGGTTGTTGAGTAGCGACCGGCGTACGGCGAGGACGCCCGGGGTCGAGGGACCGCCGATCAGCTTGTGCGGGCTGAGGAACATCGCGTCGATGCCGTCCATCGACATCGCGACGTACGGCGCCGCTGCGGCGAAGTCCCAGAACGCCAGCGCATCGTGCTCGTGAAGGAGCGCCGAGATCCCGTCGACGTCGCTGAGGATGCCGGTGACGTTGGAGGCGGCCGAGAACGAGCCGATGCGCAGCGGACGCTCGGCGTACTCCTGCAACGCAGTGCGGAGAAAGGCCTGGTCGATGTGCCCGTCCGGGTCCTCGGGTACGACGACGACGTCAGCGATCGACTCGCGCCAGGGGATCTCGTTCGAGTGGTGCTCGAACGGACCGATGAAGACGACCGGTCGCTGTGCCTCCGCGATGTGAGCCGACAGGCCATGGAGGTCCTCGAGCACCGACGGGATCCGCAGCCCGAGGACGCCGATGAGCTTCGCGATCGCGCCCGTGCTGCCCGAGCCCGCGAAGATCACCGCCACGTCAGGGTCGCCGCCGAGCGCCTCATGGACGATCGCGCGCGCGTCCTCGCGGAGCCGCGTCGTCTGCAGGCCGGTGCCGCTGGACTCGGTGTGGGTGTTCGCGTAGCGGGGGAGCACCTGGGTCCGGATGAAGTCCTCGATGAACCCGACCGCGCGGCCCGACGCCGTGTAGTCGGCGTACGTCACGCGTCGTGGACCGAACGGCCCGACCATCACCTGGTCGTCGCCGATGACCGACTCGCGGATCCGACGCAGCAGTGGGGTCTCCACGGGCCGGTCCGCTAGTTTCCCAGCTCCCATGAGGCGACACTAAACCGAGGGGCGTCCTCAGGCGTAGGCAGGGCATGGAGACACAGCAGATCGCCGAGCCGGTGCAGACACGTTCAAGCGCGCGCTGGCTGGTCCCGGCCGCAGCCTTCGCGGTCATCGGGGTCATCGGTGCGACGGCAGCCCTGCTCAACGCCGACGGGTCCGGCAGAGGATCCGGCCCGCTCCCCGCCGTCGACGTGCTCGTCCCCTGGGCGCCGCTCGACCCCAACCATCCCGAGATCACCGAGGTGATCCAGCCGGCTCGGCCGGACCCCGCCGTCGCCGCAGCCGCGCCGACCTGCGGCCCGACCGACGTGTGGACAAGTGGTCAGGTGGGCGCTGCCGCCGGCACGCAGGTCCTGACCCTGCACTTCCACGGAAGCTCCGTGCCCTGCCGGCTGGAGGGCTCGCCGGCGATCGAGCTCTTCAACGACGGCCAGCGCCTGGACGTCGAGTGGCTGCCGCGCATAGGGAGCGGTGAGTATGACGACCCCGTCCTCGTCTCCCCGGACGGCGGCGGCCTCGGCGCGCTTGAGCTGTACTGGTCGTCCGAGTGGTGCACCGACCCCATCCGCAACGACGAGGTAAGGATCCGCGTCGGCGACGGCTGGGTCCCGGCGAACGGGTTCAGGGACTCCCCGGGGTGCAACGGCGAGCCGGGTAGTGGCCCGAACGTCGTACGCGTGGGAACCTTCAGGCCCTCGGAGAACAAGCCCGAGACGGTCGGCAGCGCCTACTCCGGAGTGGACGCGCGGCTGAAGCTGGTGGGCGATCGCTCTGCCGCCGAGCCGCTGAGGTTCGTCGTCACCCTCGTGGCCACCGCGGAAGACGTCCTGCTCGACCCGTGCCCCGACTACGAGATCGTGCAGGGGCACGCAGTCGGCGCCCCGACCTTGATGCGGTTCGCGCTCAACTGCGACAGGGTCCCTTACGACGACATCGGGACGCCGTACCTGCCGGTGGGTGTCCCCGTTCGGTTCGCCATGGAGCCTCCGTGGACGGCGGGTGGCGAGAAGTCGACGTGGCGTCTCATTGCTCCTGGCGGGCCGGTGCTGGGTCTCCCGCCGCAGGACTGAACCGTTTCGTCCACACCCGGCCGCTCTCCGTGACGCACGTTCCGGACGAGCCGACGATCAGCAGGCACTTCATGTCGATGGTGGCCGGGTCGAGCTCGCCGAGCGTCGTCACGGTCAGCGACTCCTCGTCGCGGCCGACGTCGCGCCCGACGACGACGGGAGTGTCGGCGGGGCGGGTCCGCAGGAGTACGGCGACGGCGTCGGCAACCTGCGTGGTGCGGGAGCGCGACGCCGGGTTGTAGATCGCGATGACCAGGTCCGCTTCGGCCAGCTTGGTGAGCCGCTTCTCGATGACGTCCCAGGGCTTGAGCCGATCCGACAGGGAGAGCACAGCGAAGTCGCCGCCGATTGGGGCACCCGCCTTAGCGGCGACCGCCTGGACCGCTGAGACGCCGGGGAGGACGCGGACCTGTACGTCGGGGAAGTCGGCGGCAGCCTCGAACACCGCGCTCGCCATGCCGAACACACCGGCGTCGCCGCCCGACACGACCGCGACCTTCTCGCCGCTGCGAGCGAGCTCGAGTGCGAAGCGGGCGCGATCCACCTCGACGGTGTTGCCTGACGCGTGCCGCTGCAGGCCGGCCCGCTGTGGGACCCGGTTCACGTACGGCGCGTAGCCGACGACGTGGTCGACGCTGTCGAGAGCCTCAGCAACCTCGGGTGTGAGCCACTCCGCAGGACCGGGCCCGAGTCCGAGC